>NZ_CP027561.1:905167-1206889 GCF_012974785.1 Pseudomonas fluorescens
AAATACTTTGGTACCGACGGTATTCGTGGTCGCGTCGGTGAGTACCCGATCACTCCGGACTTCATGCTCAAGCTCGGCTGGGCTGCCGGCATGGCCTTCCGAAAAATGGGCGCCTGCAAGGTGCTCGTCGGCAAAGACACGCGAATTTCCGGTTACATGTTCGAATCGGCGCTGGAAGCCGGTCTGACATCGGCCGGCGCCGATGTAATGTTGCTCGGCCCGATGCCGACACCTGCCATTGCTTACCTGGCGCGTACCTTCCAGGCTGAAGCCGGTATTGTGATCAGTGCTTCGCACAATCCTCACGATGACAATGGCATCAAGTTTTTCTCCGGCAGGGGCACCAAGTTGCCGGACGAGTTGGAGCTGATGATCGAGGAACTGCTCGATACGCCAATGACCGTTGTCGAGTCGAGCAAGATCGGCAAGGTATCGCGAATCAACGATGCCTCCGGCCGTTATATCGAATTCTGCAAGAGCAGTGTACCGACCAACACCAGCTTTGCCGGTCTCAAGGTCGTGATCGACTGTGCGCACGGTGCGACCTACAAGGTCGCGCCAAGTGTGTTCCGCGAACTGGGTGCTGAGGTCGTCGTGTTGTCCGCGCAGCCCAACGGGCTGAACATCAACGACAACTGTGGTTCGACCCATATGGGGCCGTTGCAGGCGGCGGTGCTTGCCGAGCACGCTGATTTGGGGATTGCGTTCGATGGTGACGGTGACCGCGTGCTGATGGTCGACCATACCGGTGCGATAGTCGACGGTGACGAACTGATCTTCATCATCGCCCGCGATCTGCATGAGCGTGGCAAGCTGCAGGGCGGCGTGGTCGGCACGCTGATGAGCAACCTTGGCCTGGAGCTGGCTCTGGCGGATCTGGGTATTCCTTTCGTGCGTGCCAATGTCGGCGACCGTTATGTGATTGCCGAATTGCTGGAGCGCAACTGGCAGGTTGGTGGCGAGAACTCGGGGCATGTCGTCTGCTTTAATCACACCACTACGGGGGATGCGATCATCGCTGCATTGCAGGTGTTGATGGCACTCAAGACTCGCAATGAAGGTCTTGCTCAAACCCGACAGGCCCTGCGCAAGTGTCCGCAAGTGCTGATCAATGTCCGATTTGGCGGTGGCGACAGTCCGCTCGAGCACCCGGCTGTCAAGGAAGCCAGCAAGCGAGTAACCGAGGCGATGGCGGGTCGTGGGCGTGTGCTTCTGCGCAAGTCCGGGACAGAGCCTCTGGTGCGCGTCATGGTCGAGGGTGAGGATCAAACCCAGGTTCGCGGCTATGCCGAAGAACTGGCAAAACTGGTAACTGAAGTTTCTGCCTGATACGGCTTGCCAGTCGTGATTGTGTTGGGTAACATCTGCGCCCACTTTGACCGACGAGGTACAGCATGCGTCGCCCTATGGTAGCTGGTAACTGGAAGATGCACGGTACCCGCGCCAGCGTCGCTGAGCTGATCAACGGCCTTCGTCATCTGGCCTTGCCAAGCGGTGTTGATGTCGCGGTATTCCCGCCTTGCCTGCATATCAATCAAGTGATTGATGGCTTGAAAGGAAAGTCGATTTCGGTCGGCGCGCAGAACTCTGCGGTGGAGTCGATGCAAGGTGCGCTGACAGGTGAAATTGCACCGAGTCAGTTGGTGGATGCAGGATGTTCCCTGGTGCTTGTAGGGCACTCCGAACGCCGCCAGATCATGGGCGAGCGAGACGGGATGCTGAATCGCAAGTTCGCAGCGGCGCAGGCATGTGGCTTGATTCCGGTGTTGTGTGTGGGGGAGACCCTGGAGCAGCGTGAAGCCGGAAAAACTCTTGAAGTTGTCGGGCGTCAGCTGGGCAGCATTATTGAGGAGTTGGGCGTTGGTGCCTTTGCCAATGCAGTGATCGCATACGAGCCGGTCTGGGCCATTGGCACCGGGCTGACTGCAACGCCGCAACAGGCTCAGGATGTGCATAAGGCCATTCGTGAGCAGTTGGCGGCAGAGAATTCTGAAGTCGCACGAGGCGTGCGGCTTCTATACGGCGGCAGCGTGAAGGCGGCCAATGCGGTCGAACTGTTCGGCATGCCGGATATCGATGGGGGGCTCATTGGTGGAGCTTCCCTGAATGCAGATGAGTTCGGTGCGATTTGTCGCGCCGCGGGAAACTGAAAAAATGCTGGAAACAGTCGTAGTCGTTTTTCATCTGCTGGGTGCATTGGGCGTAGTTGCTCTGGTTTTGCTGCAGCAGGGTAAAGGTGCGGATGCTGGCGCGTCTTTCGGAGCAGGTGCTTCAAATACTGTGTTCGGAAGCCAAGGTTCCTCTACCTTTCTTAGTAAGTTTACTGCTATACTTGCCGCCGGTTTCTTCATAACCAGCTTGGGGTTAGGATACTTTGCTAAAGAGAAAGCTCATCAGCTGACTCAGGCAGGTTTGCCAAACCCGGCAGTGTTGGAAGTTCCAAAGCAACAACCGGCTTCTGATGATGTCCCGGTGCTTCAAGAGCAAAAGTCGGCTACTCCAGCGACTGACGTACCTCCAGCTCAAGAGCAGAAGTAAGAAGGGTTTCAAACGTAGTTTTGCCGAGGTGGTGGAATTGGTAGACACGCAACCTTGAGGTGGTTGTGCCCATAGGGTGTAGGGGTTCGAGTCCCCTTCTCGGTACCAATTAGTCAGGAGAGCCCGCTGTTGCGGGCTTTCTTGCAGGTGGAAGGTTACATTGACCCTTTCAGGGATCGGTCGTATACTTCCGCCCCAGCTTTGTCGCGGGGTGGAGCAGTCTGGTAGCTCGTCGGGCTCATAACCCGAAGGTCGTCGGTTCAAATCCGGCCCCCGCAACCAGTTTAAGGAGCCCCTTTTAAGGGGCTTTTTGTTAGCTGGACACTTTCAACGCCGCTGTTCGACGGCGTTTCAAGGATGGGCGTTTCGCCCATTTTTTTATTTTGCAAAGCATGCACATACATGCACGAGGGGGTTCAGGTGTCGAGCAAGCTAGAAGAGTTGCAGGCCTTGTTGGCCCCGGTGGTCGTGGCCCTGGGCTATGAATGCTGGGGTATTGAGTTTTCGGCTCAAGGTCGCCACTCAATGTTGCGCGTTTATATCGATAAGGAAGGCGGCGTGCTGGTGGACGATTGCGCCATCGTCAGCCGTCAGATCAGCGGTGTGCTGGATGTTGAAGATCCGATATCCGTTGAATACACCCTTGAAGTTTCCTCGCCAGGCATGGAACGCCCACTGTTCACTCTTGAGCAGTTTGCCAAATATGTCGGTGAACAAGTGAAGATCAAGCTGCGCTCGCCTTTTGAAGGACGACGCAACTTTCAGGGCCTTCTGCGCGGTGTAGAAGAACAGGATGTCGTGGTGCAGGTAGATGACCATGAGTTCCTGTTGCCGATCGATATGATCGACAAGGCCAACATTATTCCCAGTTTTGACTGAGACGCGGATCCCGCGGATCCAATGGCTTGCGAAAGGCGAGGCGTACGATGAGCAAAGAAGTACTGCTGGTTGTTGAGTCGGTATCCAATGAAAAGGGCGTACCGGCAAGCGTAATTTTTGAAGCGCTGGAGCTGGCTCTGGCCACTGCTACCAAAAAGCGTTTTGAAGACGAAGTTGATCTGCGTGTGGAAATCAATCGCCACACCGGTTCTTACGAAACTTTCCGTCGCTGGACGGTCGTCGAAGAGAATGATCTCGATGATCCGGCCATTGAAACCTGGCCAAGCAAGGTTGCCGAAACGCATCCTGGCGCCAAGGTTGGTGACGTCGTTGAAGAAAAGATCGAATCCATCGAGTTCGGCCGCATCGCTGCGCAGACCGCCAAGCAGGTCATCGTGCAGAAAGTGCGCGAAGCCGAGCGCGCTCAAGTGGTTGACGCCTATCGCGAGCGCCTGGGAGAAATCATCTCCGGCACCGTGAAGAAAGTGACCCGCGACAACGTGATCGTCGACCTGGGTAATAACGCCGAGGCGTTGCTGGCCCGTGAAGACATCATTTCTCGCGAAACCTTCCGTGTTGGCGTGCGTCTGCGTGCGCTGCTCAAGGAAATCCGCACCGAGAACCGTGGCCCTCAGCTGATCCTGTCGCGTACCGCGCCGGAAATGCTGATCGAGCTGTTCCGTATCGAAGTGCCGGAAATCGCTGAAGGCCTCATCGAAGTCATGGCCGCTTCCCGTGATCCGGGTTCGCGGGCCAAGATTGCCGTCCGTTCCAAGGACAAACGCATCGACCCGCAGGGCGCGTGCATCGGTATGCGCGGTTCGCGCGTCCAGGCCGTGTCGGGCGAGTTGGGTGGCGAGCGTGTCGATATCGTCCTGTGGGACGACAACCCGGCGCAGTTCGTGATCAATGCCATGTCGCCGGCAGAAGTGGCGGCCATCATCGTTGACGAAGATGCCCACGCCATGGACATCGCCGTTGGCGCAGACAATCTGGCTCAGGCCATCGGTCGTGGTGGTCAGAACGTGCGTCTGGCGAGCCAGCTGACTGGCTGGACCCTGAACGTGATGACCGAATCGGACATCCAGGCTAAGCAACAAGCGGAAACCGGCGACATCCTGCGCAACTTCATCGACGAGCTGGAAGTCGACGAAGAGCTGGCTCAGGTGCTGGTAGACGAAGGCTTCACCAGCCTGGAAGAGATTGCCTACGTACCGTTGGAAGAAATGCTCAACATCGACGGCTTTGACGAGGAGATCGTCAACGAGCTTCGCGCTCGTGCCAAGGATCGCTTGTTGACCAAAGCCATCGCTACTGAGGAAAAGCTGGCAGACGCCCATCCGGCCGAAGACCTGCTCTCGCTTGAGGGTATGGACAAGGATTTGGCGATGGAACTGGCGGTGCGCGGCGTAATTACCCGCGAAGACCTGGCCGAGCAGTCTATTGACGACCTGCTCGACATCGACGGCATTGACGATGATCGTGCCGGCAAGTTGATCATGGCCGCCCGAGCCCACTGGTTCGAGTAATTAGGCGCGGCCTGAGGAGAGAAATGCATGACGCAAGTCACGGTGAAACAACTGGCCGATGAGGTCAAAACACCGGTAGAGCGCCTGTTGCAGCAGATGCGTGAGGCAGGTCTGCCGCACACCGCCGCCGAAGAACATGTGACTGACAGTGAGAAGCAATCCCTGCTGACTCACTTGAAGAGCAGCCACAAGGCGAAAGTGGAAGAACCACGCAAGATCACGCTGCAGCGTAAAACCACCAGCACCCTGCGTGTGGCTGGCAGCAAAAGCATCAGCGTTGAAGTCCGCAAGAAGAAAGTTTTCGTACAGCGTAGCCCGGAAGAAATCGAAGCCGAGCGCAAGCGTGAACTGGATGAGCGTCGCGCAGTAGAGAATGCTGCCCGTCAAAAGGCTGAAGAAGAAGCCCGTGTTCGCGCTGAAGAAGAAGCGCGTCGCCAGCCTGCTGCACCGACCGCTTCTGCCGAGCCTGTTGCTGCGCCTGCGCCAGCCGCTGAACCTGTGCGCGAAGCTGCGCCGGTTGTGGCTGCTGCGCCCGCTGCCGACACTCGCAAGCGTGACGAACAGCGCCGTCCGGACAAACCACGTGCCGACGATAACAACCGTCGTGGGGGTGGTGATGGCGAGCGCAAGAATGCTCCGCATCGCGCTTCGGTCAAGGAAAAGGCACCGGCTCCACGTGTGGCGCCACGCACCACCGACGAAGAAAGCGATGGCTTCCGTCGCGGCGGTCGCGGCAAGGCCAAGCTGAAGAAACGCAACGCCCACGGTTTCCAGAGCCCGACCGGCCCTGTCGTGCGTGAAGTGAAGATCGGCGAAACCATCACTGTTGGCGATCTCGCTCAGCAGATGTCGGTGAAGGCTGCTGAAATCATCAAGTTCATGTTCAAACTGGGTACTCCAGCGACCATCAACCAGGTGCTTGATCAGGAAACTGCTCAGCTGGTAGCCGAAGAACTGGGCCACAAAGTGACCCTGGTCAGCGACACTGCCCTTGAAGATTCCCTGGCCGAGTCCCTGAAGTTTGAAGGTGAAGCGGTTCCTCGTGCGCCGGTCGTGACCGTAATGGGTCACGTTGACCACGGCAAGACCTCGCTGCTCGACTACATCCGTCGTGCCAAAGTTGCTGCTGGCGAAGCCGGCGGTATCACCCAGCACATCGGTGCTTACCACGTTGAAACCGAACGCGGCATGGTCACCTTCCTCGACACCCCGGGTCACGCCGCGTTTACCGCAATGCGTGCCCGTGGTGCCAAGGCGACCGACATCGTGATCCTGGTGGTTGCGGCGGACGACGGCGTGATGCCACAAACCATCGAAGCTGTTCAGCATGCTCAGGCGGCTGGCGTTCCTCTGGTGGTTGCGGTGAACAAGATCGACAAGCCGGGTGCTGATCTCGATCGCATCCGCAGCGAACTGTCGGCTCACGGTGTGACCTCCGAAGAGTGGGGTGGCGACACTCCATTCGTTCCGGTCTCGGCGAAGATGGGTACCGGCGTCGACGAACTGCTTGAAGCTGTTCTGCTGCAAGCCGAAGTTCTCGAACTGACTGCCACTCCATCGGCCCCTGGCCGTGGTGTCGTGGTTGAATCGCGTCTGGACAAGGGCCGTGGCCCGGTAGCGACTGTTCTGGTTCAGGACGGTACGCTGCGTCAAGGCGACATGGTGCTGGTCGGCTCGAACTACGGCCGTGTACGCGCCATGCTCGACGAGAACGGCAAGCCGATCAAGGAAGCGGGCCCGGCCATTCCGGTCGAGATCCTCGGCCTGGACGGTACGCCTGACGCTGGCGACGAGATGAGCGTGGTTGCCGACGAGAAGAAAGCCCGTGAAGTGGCTCTGTTCCGTCAAGGCAAGTTCCGCGAAGTCAAACTGGCTCGCGCTCACGCCGGCAAGCTGGAAAACATCTTCGAAAGCATGGGTCAGGAAGAGAAGAAGACGCTCAACATCGTCCTCAAATCCGACGTCCGTGGCTCGCTGGAAGCTTTGCAGGGTGCTCTGAACGGCCTGGGCAACGACGAAGTGCAAGTGCGTGTGGTCGGTGGCGGTGTCGGTGGTATCACCGAATCCGACGCCAACCTGGCACTGGCTTCCAACGCTGTACTGTTCGGCTTCAACGTGCGTGCCGATGCCGGCGCACGGAAGATCGTCGAGCAGGAAGGTCTGGACATGCGTTACTACAACGTAATCTACGACATCATCGAAGACGTCAAGAAAGCCCTGACCGGTATGCTTGGCAGCGATGTTCGCGAGAACATCCTCGGTGTGGCCGAAGTACGTGACGTGTTCCGTTCGCCTAAGTTCGGCGCTATCGCCGGCTGCATGGTGATCGAGGGTACCGTTCACCGTAACCGTCCGATCCGCGTACTGCGTGAAGACATCGTTATCTTCGAAGGCGAGCTGGAATCCTTGCGTCGCTTCAAGGATGACGCTTCCGAAGTGCGTGCCGGCATGGAATGCGGTATTGGCGTGAAGAGCTACAACGACGTCAAAGTCGGTGACAAGATCGAAGTCTTCGAGAAGGTTCAGGTTGCTCGCAGCCTCTGACTCGTGCACTTCAAGGGCCACGTCGGGCCGCCGCATGAAAATGCGCGGCACGGCGTCAGGACTCTAAACGCAACGCCCGGTCTGGCTTTTTGTCAGGCCGGGCGTTTGCCGCTTTCAGACCTTGCGGGTTTCACCGCGGGGCAGTAACAGGTAACAAATCATGGCAAAAGAATACAGCCGTACCCAACGAATCGGCGATCAGATGCAGCGTGAGCTGGCCCAACTGATCCGTCGTGAAGTCAAAGATCCGCGTGTCGGCCTGGTCACCATTACCGCTGTTGATGTCAGCCGTGACGTTGGTCACGCGAAGATCTTCATCACCGTGATGGGGCAGGACAACGCCGAAGACATCGCGCAAAGCATCAAGGTGCTCAATGCTGCCGCCGGTTTCCTGCGCATGCAGCTGGCTCGTGAAATGAAGCTGCGCAGCGTGCCTCAATTGCACTTCCACTACGACGAAAGTGTCGCCCGTGGCGCGCACCTGTCGGCTCTGATCGAGCGAGCGGTGGCCGAAGACAGTCAGCACGAAACTGCTGCACCCGAAGACACCAAGGAGTAACTCGGTGGCTCAGGTCAAACGTATCCGTCGTAACGTCAGTGGCATCATCCTGCTCGACAAGCCGCTGGGGTTTACCTCCAACGCCGCGTTGCAGAAGGTTCGCTGGCTGCTCAACGCCGAGAAGGCCGGTCACACCGGCAGTCTCGACCCACTGGCTACCGGCGTGTTGCCGCTGTGCTTTGGCGAGGCGACCAAGTTCTCGCAGTATCTGCTTGATTCCGACAAGGGTTACGAAACCCTGGCGCAACTGGGCAAGACCACCACCACGGCAGACGCCGAAGGCGAGGTTTTGCAGGAGCGTCCGGTGACCGTTGGTCAGGCCGACATTGAAGCGGTCCTGCCGAAATTTCGCGGTCAAATCAGTCAGATACCGCCGATGTACTCCGCTCTCAAGCGTGATGGCCAGCCGCTGTACAAGCTGGCCCGTGCAGGCGAAGTAGTGGAGCGCGAACCGCGTTCTGTTACTATTGCGCGCTTGGAATTGCTGGCCTTCGAAGGCGATACTGCGCGTCTGGCGGTGGATTGCAGCAAGGGCACCTATATTCGTACCCTGGTGGAGGATATCGGTGAGCAACTCGGTTGTGGTGCATACGTCGCTGAATTGCGCCGTACCCAGGCCGGGCCTTTCACCCTGGCGCAGACCGTGACCCTCGAAGAGCTTGAAGCGGTACATGCCGAAGGCGGCAACGAAGCGGTCGACCGCTTCCTGATGCCATCGGACAGCGGCCTGCAGGATTGGCCACTGCTGCAGTTCTCGGAAGCGAGCGCGTTCTACTGGCTCAACGGCCAGCCGGTACGTGCCCCGGATGCTCCGAAGTTCGGCATGGTGCGGGTACAGGATCATAACGGTCGCTTCATCGGTATCGGTGAAGTGAGCGAAGACGGGCGGATCGCGCCGCGTCGACTGATTCGGTCAGAATGACCGAACGAGTGTGGCTGTTAACAGGCACGGTCACTACTCATTTATAGATACAGGGATTTGTCCCTGGCCTGTTGAAACCGTTTCTGAAACGGTTTCCTGATAAAAGGATTGCCTCATGGCTCTCGACGTTCAAGAAAAAGCCCAAATCGTAGCTGACTACCAGCAAGCTGTTGGTGACACTGGTTCGCCAGAAGTGCAAGTTGCACTGCTGACCGCCAACATCAACAAACTGCAAGGTCACTTCAAGGCCAACGGTAAAGACCACCACTCCCGTCGTGGTCTGATCCGCATGGTTAACCAGCGTCGCAAGCTGCTGGACTACCTGAAAGGCAAGGACCTGAGCCGTTACAGCGCTCTGATCGCTCGCCTGGGTCTGCGTCGCTAATCAGCGATTGCGCTAGAGGTTGGTTGTCTGTCTTGCGTCAACGGGATTCCCGCTGGCGCATGGCAGGCTCCCAGCCTCAAGTTTTATCTGAACTACCGTTTTACCCGGACAATCAGCGGGCCGATTCCCGACGTTGCCCAAGAATTTCGCAAGAAACCAGTTCCCCCAAGAGCCACAAAGAAGGTAGGACACCGTGAACCCGGTAATCAAAAAATTCCAGTTCGGTCAGTCGACCGTTACCCTCGAGACTGGCCGTATCGCCCGTCAGGCCTCCGGCGCAGTATTGGTCACCGTTGACGACGACGTCAGCGTGTTGGTGACCGTAGTCGGTGCCAAGCAAGCCGATCCGGGCAAGGGCTTCTTCCCTCTGTCCGTTCATTACCAGGAAAAGACTTACGCTGCCGGCAAGATCCCTGGCGGTTTCTTCAAGCGTGAAGGCCGTCCTTCCGAGAAAGAAACCCTGACTTCCCGACTGATCGACCGTCCGATCCGTCCGCTGTTCCCTGAAGGCTTCATGAACGAAGTGCAGGTTGTCTGCACCGTGGTTTCCACCAGCAAGAAGACCGATCCGGACATCGCTGCGATGATCGGTACCTCGGCTGCCCTGGCGATCTCCGGCATTCCGTTCGACGGCCCGATCGGCGCCGCTCGCGTTGCTTTCCACGAAAGCACCGGTTACCTGCTGAACCCGACTTACGAGCAGCAAGCTGCCTCGAGCCTGGACATGGTCGTTGCCGGTACTTCGGACGCTGTACTGATGGTTGAATCGGAAGCCAAAGAGCTGACCGAAGATCAGATGCTGGGCGCGGTACTGTTTGCTCACGACGAGTTCCAGGTCGTGATCAACGCTGTAAAAGAACTGGCTGCCGAAGCTGCCAAGCCAACCTGGACCTGGGCACCGGCTCCAGAGGCCACCGAGCTGCTGGCCGCTATCCGCTCCGAGTTCGGCGAAGCGATCTCCCAGGCTTACACCATCACCATCAAGGCCGACCGTTATGCGCGTCTGGGCGAGCTGCGTGACCAGGTCGTTGCCAAGCTGTCCGGTGAAGAAGGCCAGCCTTCGGCTTCCGACGTCAAAGCCGCTTTCGGCGAAATCGAATACCGCACCGTTCGCGAAAACATCGTTAACGGCAAGCCACGTATCGACGGTCGTGACACCCGCACCGTACGTCCGCTGAACATCGAAGTCGGCGTTCTGCCGAAGACTCACGGTTCGGCACTGTTCACCCGTGGCGAAACCCAGGCTCTGGTGGTCGCGACGCTGGGCACCGCCCGTGACGCACAACTGCTGGACACTCTGGAAGGCGAGAAGAAAGACCCGTTCATGCTGCACTACAACTTCCCTCCGTTCTCGGTGGGCGAGTGTGGTCGCATGGGGGGCGCCGGTCGTCGCGAAATCGGTCACGGCCGTCTGGCCCGTCGCTCGGTTTCGGCCATGCTGCCAGCCGCTGACGTATTCCCGTACACCATCCGTGTGGTATCGGAAATCACCGAATCCAACGGTTCGAGCTCGATGGCTTCCGTTTGTGGTGCTTCCCTGGCCCTGATGGACGCCGGCGTTCCGATGAAGGCACCGGTTGCCGGTATCGCCATGGGTCTGGTTAAAGAAGGCGAGAAATTCGCTGTTCTGACCGACATCCTGGGTGACGAAGACCACCTGGGCGACATGGACTTCAAAGTGGCCGGTACCGCCAAAGGTGTGACCGCGCTGCAGATGGACATCAAGATCAAGGGCATCACCGAAGAGATCATGGAAATCGCTCTGGGCCAAGCCCTGGAAGCGCGCCTGAACATCCTCGGTCAGATGAACCAGATCATCGGCCAGTCGCGTACCGAACTGTCGGCCAACGCTCCGACCATGATCGCGATGAAGATCGACACCGACAAGATCCGTGACGTTATCGGTAAAGGTGGCGCGACCATCCGTGCGATCTGCGAAGAGACCAAGGCTTCGATCGACATCGAAGACGACGGCTCGATCAAGATCTTCGGCGAAACCAAGGAAGCGGCTGAAGCAGCACGTCAGCGCGTTCTGGGTATCACCGCAGAAGCCGAGATCGGCAAGATCTACGTCGGCAAGGTTGAGCGCATCGTCGACTTCGGCGCATTCGTCAACATCCTGCCAGGCAAGGATGGTCTGGTTCACATCTCGATGCTGAGCGACGCTCGCGTTGAGAAAGTGACCGACATCCTGAAAGAAGGCCAGGAAGTGGAAGTGCTGGTACTGGACGTGGACAACCGCGGCCGTATCAAACTGTCCATCAAAGACGTGGCAGCGGCCAAGGCTTCGGGCGTTTAATCACCCCATAGCTTTAGCGCAATGAAAATGCCCCGCCGTGAAAACGGCGGGGCATTTTTTTGTCCGTGAAATATCGAGTCATTCGGCGAAGTTGCCGACCTGCAAGACCAGTGCTAGGTTTAGCCCACCGCCCGTGTAGCTCAGTCGGTAGAGCAGCGCACTCGTAACGCGAAGGTCGCAGGTTCGATTCCTGTCTCGGGCACCACTTCCCCTTATTTCACCTTGCGGCTCAACTCCTCGACGGTCCGCTTGAGCTGATCCATCGCGCGATCCTGATCGTTGAGCTTCTGCTTCAGGCTGGAGATTTCGCTGTTGCTTGAGCTGGAGCTGGAGCCACTGTTGCGCTTGAGGTCTTCGACCTGACGGCCGAGCGTATCGAGCTGGCGCTCCTGTTCCTTGACCTTGCTCTTCAGATCATCAATCTCTCTGCCGCTGGAACTCGACCTGGAACCGCTGCTGCGTTTGAGCTCTTCGATCTGACGCGACTGATCGTTGACGGTGTCGCGCATCTTTTTCAGTTCATCGACACCGATACCGCTCTTGATTACCACGTCTTTGCCGAAATCGTTGTGAATAGCGGAGATCTCGTCGCCATAGGAAGGGCTGCTGCCACTGAGTTCAACTGCCATTGCACTGGTCAGAGGGGCGAGGGTGCCCAAGAGGACAGTCAAAGCGGTGGCGGACACAACAGAAGAAATCTTCGAAAAGCTGCGCATCACTGGGTTTCCTTGTGAACAGCGAAGGTGAGTGCCGATGTGGCACATGGCTATGACTTGGAAAGGCGATTTATGTTCCCCCGGTCAACTTTTTGTGGGAGAGATGTAAAGACCCGTGTAATTCGCTCGCCAAACGTCCTATATTCGCTGTCTGCATGAGCATCGCCCAGCAGTTTTCAGATGATCCCGAATGGTTCCGAAGGCCGGACAATCCGCGTCAGAGAGATCCTTGATGATCCACATCCATCTTCCATTCTTACGATCAGCGAGAACGCCATGACCGAGTTAACTCAAGAGCAACGCCACGAACAAGCGCTGGAAAAGTACAAGCTTGATGCGCCTGAGCTGATGGACGAGATCAAGGATCTCAGTCCCGATGATCAGAAGGACCAGATTCAGTGGGCGTTCGAAGACGAAGCCGAAGCCCAGGGCCTGCAACCTTGGGAGTTGACCCTCAAGTACACCAGCACGCCTGAGGAGTTCGAGGCCAAACGCCTGGAACTGCACAAGGAAGCGGCCGAAGTGTTGGGCGTCGAGTGGGATGAATATTGCGAGATGAACAATCTGGTGGTCTGAAACAAAAACGCCAGCCTCGAAAGGGCTGGCGTTTTTTATTGCGCGCTCGAATCAGAGGCTCAGGCGCATCGACAGGTCGACGGCCTTCACGTCCTTGGTCATCGCACCTATCGAGATGTAATCCACCCCGGTCTGTGCAATCGGCAACAGCGTGCTTTCGTTGATGCCGCCGCTGGCTTCCAGTTTCGCCTTGCCGCCGTTCAGGCGCACGGCTTCGCGCATGTCGTCCAGGCTCAGTTCGTCGAGCATGATGATGTCGGCGCCGGCCGCCAGGGCCTCCTTCAACTCTTCCAGGCTTTCCACTTCGACTTCCACCGGTTTGCCCGGTGCGATCTTGTGCGCTGCCGCAATGGCCTGAGGAATTCCGCCGCTGGCGGCGATGTGGTTTTCCTTGATCAGGAACGCGTCATAGAGACCGATGCGATGGTTATGGCAACCGCCGCAAGTCACCGCGTATTTCTGTGCCAGACGCAGACCCGGCAGGGTCTTGCGGGTATCGAGCAGTTTCACCCCGGTTTCGCCCACGAAGTCAGCAAGGTATTGCGCGCGGGTGGCCACACCGGACAGCAATTGCAGGAAGTTCAGAGCGCTGCGTTCACCGGTCAGCAGCGAGCGGGCCGGGCCTTCCAGGTGAAACAACGGCTGATTGGGCGAAACCCGTTCGCCATCGCGCACCTGCCAGTGCACCGCGACTCGCGGATCGAGCTGACGGAACACCGTATCGACCCAGGCTGTCCCGCAGATCACGGCGGCGTCACGGGTGATGATGGTGGCTTTGGCCAGGCGTTCGGCCGGGATCAATTGCGCGGTGATGTCGCCGCTGCCGATGTCTTCGAGCAACGCACGGCGCACATTGGCTTCGATTTCGGCGGTCAAATCGGCGAGACGTAGATTCGGCATAACGGGCTCCACAAACTAAGTGGCCCGATTATAGGGGTATGGCACGGGCCAACCCAAGGCGAGAACCGCGTGGCTGCCTGCATCTGGTCGATTCCATGGAGCGAAAGCCGTTGGGCGGCGGTCACTCAAGGGTGCGCCCGTCTAGGGGAAACCCTGACGCCTCTGGCGCCGGAGACAACTTTTGCAAGATAATCCGCCTTGCATTTGACGCCATGTCTTTGACGTCGGCAAATCACCGTTTCAGGAGGCTTGGATGCACAACGACGGGAACGTAGTGCCTTTGCACAAGGCTGCTACCGATCAGGCGAACCACTCGCCGCTCGCCCGCCTGCCTGTGATTCTGCTTCAGGTTCGCGACAAGGCTGCACAACGCCTGCGCAACGGCCTGCAGGAACTGTTCGATAACGCCGACGACACTCTGTTCGAAATGGCCGACCGGGCGCGCAACGACGTCGAGCAGAACATCTTTTTCGAAGCCATGCGCGACCTGCGCCTCAAGCGCAAGAACATCGAGCGCGGCTTTCTCGAGCAATACTTCGAGGCCTTTGTCGGTCTCATTCAATCGGATCCTGCCCAAAACGTCGTTTCGCATGCATTGCAGTACGAAGACGCCACGCCGCGTACCGACGACATGGAGCGCAACGTAGCCATCGAGACCATGGTGGGTCGGGTGCTCAACCGCGACGGTCTTGCACTCGATCAGTTGACCGCTCGGCTCAATGCATTGCTGGGTAAATCCCTCGATGATCGCCACAACCCGCTGGGGCCGGCGATGCTCTGTGAGTATTTCCTCCAGGCCGGGCGCAATCTGGGGGTGGAGATCAAGGTCAAGCTGATTCTGCTCAAACTGTTCGAGCGCTATGTACTGGCTGATACCGCTCAGTTGTTCGCCGAAGCCAATCAACTGCTGGTGGCTACCGGTGTGTTGCCCGAACTGAAACCGGCCCCTTCGCGCCGGGTCGGGGATCATGCTGTGGCCAGCGTGGACGGCGAGTTTGACGATCTCGATCAGGCGCCAGCGGACGCCGGTGTACAGGAGGTTTTTGCCGCACTTCAGGAACTGTTGTCACACCTGCGCGGCAGTGTGGCGCCGACTCTGGAGCCCAGCGCGGCGACCCTGCCGATTTCCACCCGCGATCTGTTGCGCCTGCTGTCGCACTTGCAGCAATACGTGCCGGCGCTGGCGGGGCAGGAAGACTTCGACCTGCGCAACCAGCTTGAACAACTGCTGACCCGGGTCAGTGTGAAAAGCGGCAAATCCCGGGTCGTCGGAGAGGCCGACGAGGATGTGATCAACCTCGTCGCCATGGTCTTCGACTGCATTCTCGACGATCGCAATCTGCCGGACTCCCTCAAGGCGTTGATCGCCCGGCTGCAGATTCCCATGTTGAAAGTCGCAGTGATCGACAAGAGCTTTTTCAGCCGCAGCAGTCATCCGGCACGCCGCCTGCTCAATGAAATCGCCGAAGCGGCCATGGGCTGGGGCGAGTGCGACGGCGATGCACGGGGCAGCCTGTACTTGCGGATCGAGCAAGTGGTACAGCGGCTGCTGACGGATTTCGTTGATGACCCGGCGATCTTCTCCGAACTGCTGGCGGACTTCCTAACGTTCACCAGCGATGAACGTCGCCGCAGTGAACTGCTTGAGCAACGCCTGCGCGACGCTGAAGAGGGTCGGGCGAAAACCGAGCTGGCGCGTGTCTGCGTCGAACAAGCGATGACCCGGGCGCTGCTGGGCAAAGTCCTGCCACCGTCGGTGGTAGCCTTCGTGCAGACTGCCTGGAGCAAAGTGTTGCTGCTGACCTGTCTCAAGCACGGCGATCAGTCCGCCGAATGGCAGGCCGATGTGCAGACCATGGAACAATTGATCTGGAGTGTGCAGCGTCACGCCGAGGCTGACGCGGGCCTGCGCTTGCTGACGCTGGTGCCGGGGTTGCTCAAATCGTTGCGTGACGGGTTGAGCAGCTCGGCCTTCGACCCGTTTGCCACCAGCGAGTTTTTCAGTGAGCTGGAGGGGCTGCATGTGCGCTTGCTCGAAACGCCGGCAGTGGATCAGTGCGAATTGCCACCGATGATCGAGGTTTCCCGGGCCATCGTTTTGCAGACCGCTGACGAGGCCGCCCTCACCCTGACCCCGGAGCGCTTGCCGGCCGACGACGCGAGCCTGCGCCAGGTCGATCAGCTGCGTCTGGGCAGCTGGGTGGCGTTCGAGGAGGATGACGAGCACGTCTTGCGCTGCAAACTGGCGGCGATCGTTCAGGCCACTGGCAAGTACGTATTCGTCGATCGCACCGGGATGAAGGTCCAGGAGCGCAACCGGCTCGCCCTGGCCATGGAGTTCCGCCGGGGCACGGTGCGGGCTCTGGACGATACCTTGCTGTTCGACCGCGCGCTGGAGTCGGTGCTCGGCAATCTGCGACGGCTCAATAACGGCAAGTGATCGCGCGTCGGGGGTCGATCGCGGCATACTGGGCGCCAACACAGTCGGCGTTGAAGGAATCGGTATGCAGTTGGATCCCGCAAGCGGGTGGTGTCATGGGGTGCAGGTCTGCCCATCGCCCAACTTCAATGAGCGCCCGGCGGGCGAAGTTTCGCTGTTGGTCATCCACAACATCAGCCTGCCGCCGGCGCAGTTCGCCACCGGTAAGGTGCAGGAATTTTTCCAGAATCGTCTGGATGTCACGGAGCATCCTTACTTTGCCGGGATTGCCGACCTGCGCGTCTCCGCGCATTTCCTGATCGAACGTGACGGCAAGGTCACCCAGTTTGTCTCCTGTCTCGAGCGGGCGTGGCATGCGGGTGTATCGATTTTTGAAGGCCGCGAAACCTGTAACGATTTTTCCGTGGGCATCGAGCTCGAAGGCACTGATGATCTGCCATTTACCGATGCGCAGTATCAGGCCTTGATCACGCTGACCCGTCAGTTGCAAACAGCATTTCCGGCTATCACCGGCGCTCGTATCTGCGGGCACAGCGACATCGCACCCGGGCGCAAGACCGATCCTGGCCCGGCATTCGATTGGGCACGCTACCGCGCAGCCCTGGCACAAGAGGAAGGACAATGAGTTTTCTGGTGTTACTGCTGGCGGTCTGGGTCGAGAAGTTTTCGGCCCTGCGCCATCGGGTTCAACGCGATGGCGGATGGATCCGCGAACTGCACAAGCTTGAAAGCGGCAATCTGGCAAAACGGCCATGGCTGGTGCTGGTCATTCTGGTGTTGTTGCCGGTGGCCTTGCTGGGGCTGCTGCTGTTGGTGCTGGAGCCGGTTGCCTATGGCCTGTTGGCCCTGCCGGTGCATTTGCTGGTGGTGATTTACAGCCTGGGGCGGGGAGATCTGCTCGGCGGTCTTGGACCGTTCCGTGACGCCTGGCGCCGTGAGGATCTGCAAGCCGCTGCACATGTGGCCAAGCGCGATCTGGATATCTGCGCCGAGAGCGGCGAGCAACTGCTGGAGCAGGTACAGCAGCATCTGTTGTGGCAGGCGTACCAGAGTTTTTTCGCAGTGATTTTCTGGTACTTCCTGCTCGGTCCGGTCGCCGCCCTGAGCTATCGCCTGCTGGCCCTGGCAGAAGAGAACGCGCAGAACCCGGCGCTGGCCGAGCGGGCAGGGCAATTGCGGCACGCCTTCGACTGGGTGCCGGTGCGCCTGTTGGCGGCAAGTCTCGCGCTGGTCGGCAACTTTGTCGCGGTCAGCCGGATCATGCTGCATGAGCTGTTGAACTGGAACATCAGCGCCGCGCAACTGATCAACAAGGTCGGCCTGGCCGCCGGAGAGATTCCGCCTGCCGTCGTCGGCCCGGAAGGCATCAACACCCTCGATTGCCTGTGGGAGCTGCTGCTGCGTGCTGCGGTGTTGTGGTACGCCGGGTTTGCCCTGTGGACCGTCCTGATCCACTGATGCCTGCCTGAAGATCAATATGTCGCCCGAACGCAGCCCGCGTCCGGGCGATCCTTTGCCGTTAACCTTAAGTTACAAAACCTCCCTTCGATTTGAGCTATACAGAGATAGCGCCCGATAGTGGCTATCTGCTGTCGCCCCGCGCCTGCCAATAAAAACAAGAAAAAACCAAGGGAGACTTCCAGTGAAGAGCTTGCTCTATCCCGCCGTCTCGCTGATGAACCGTCTGAGCTTCGGCATGAAGTTCAGCCTGATCAGCGTGCTGTTCCTGGTACCGATGCTGGTGACCAATTTCTATCTGGTTCGCGATTCCTATCGCGAATTCCAGGGCACCCGGGTGGAGTTGCAAAGCCTCGACCTGCTGGGCAGCAGCCTGACCCTGCGTCGGGATCTGGAAACCCTCAATAACCTGGTGCAGATCAACGTCACCCTTGGCCAGTCGGGCAAGGCCGGCAATGTCGAGTCGCAAATCACCGGTCTGGAGCAAAGCGTCCTGACGCGCCTGCAGGGGCTCGCGGCCATGACCGACGACCCCGAGCAAATCAAGGTCTTCGATGCCAAGCGCGATGAAATGATTGCCGCGTTCAAGGCCCAGCAAGCTGAAAACTCCCTGCAAAGCAAAAGCGCGCTGATCGGCAAGCTGCTGGGCAGTGCACAGATCTTCAGCCAGATCATCGCCAGCCAGGCCGGCCTGAGCCGCGACACTCAGAGCGACATCCGCCAACTCAGCGAGCTGGTCACAGCCATCACACCAGCCATCACTCAGACCCTCGGCGAAGGCCGGGCCATGGGCTCCTTCTCGTTGGGGCAGGGGTTTCTCAACAGTTCCTCCAGCACTCGGTTCGATGAACTGCTGGCGCAGATCGAAAAGCTTCAGGGCGAATACGGGCTGAAACTGCAGGACGCGCTGGGTTCGAGCAAGGCTGCGCGTGACTCGCTGAGCCCCGCGGCCGATGCCAGCAAGGCGTCGCTGAAACAGGCCAGCGAAGTGTTTGAAGAACAAGTGGTGGTGGCCGAGACACTCGATGCCCCATGGCAGGCTTTCTACGATCAGATCACCGGGCTGATGGATCGCACCTATCAGTTCAACGAAGCCACCCTGAAATTTCTCGATACCCAGTTGCAGCAACGTCTGGCGCAGAACCGTACGCACATGGTGTTGCAAGCCGTGGCGCTGTCGGTGGTATTCGTGCTGATCTTCTACCTCTATGGCGGCTTCTACGCCTCGACCCGCAATACGCTAAAACGTCTTGGCGCGATGATGGACAGAGTCGCGGCCGGGGATATGACGGTCAACTTCGTGGCCCATAGCCGCGATGAACTGGGCGAACTGGGCGAGGTGTTCAATGGCACGGTGCGCAAGATCCATGACTTGATCGAGCGGGTCGGTCATACCGTCGGCGAGGTCGAG
The DNA here is from genome assembly GCF_012974785.1 of Pseudomonas fluorescens. GTDB lineage: Bacteria > Pseudomonadota > Gammaproteobacteria > Pseudomonadales > Pseudomonadaceae > Aquipseudomonas > Aquipseudomonas fluorescens_BT. The sequence continues at coordinate 924,324 of NZ_CP027561.1, forward strand.
CGTCAGGCCGGGCAAGTGGAAAACGTTTCGGCGCAAAGCAATCAGGCGGTGGCCGGACAGCGCAGCCAGATCGAGCAGGTGGCCACGGCCATGAACCAGATGTCGGCGACCTCGCAGGAAGTGGCACGCAGTGCGGCGGCTGCAGTGAGCAGCGCCCACAGCGTCAACGACGAAACCATCAACGGACGTGGTCTGGTGGAGTCGCAGCAGGGCAGCATCGCGGCACTGGCCAGTGAGATCGATCAGTCGGTGCGGGTGATCAATCAGTTGGCCAGCGACAGTCAGTCGATCAGCCGGGTGCTGGAGGTGATCAAGAGCATCGCCGAGCAGACCAATCTGCTGGCCCTCAACGCGGCGATCGAAGCGGCGCGGGCCGGTGAGCAGGGCCGGGGTTTTGCGGTGGTGGCGGACGAAGTACGGACGCTGGCCAAACGCACTCAGCAATCGACCGAAGAAATCGAGCAGATGATCGCCAGGCTTCACGGCGGAGTCGGCGCAGCAGTGAAGGCCATGGGTGTCAGTCATTCGATGGCCAACGGTACGGTCGGACAGTCGGAAAAGGTCCAGCAGGCGCTGGAAAACATCCTCGGTGCGGTAGGAATGATCGTCGACCAGAACCAGCAGATCGCCGCAGCCGTAGAGCAGCAGACCGCTGTGGCCCATGACATCGACCAGAACATTGTCGAGATCAACCGCGCCGGTGAACGCACGGCCGAAGGGGCCTGTCAGACCGAAAACGCCAGTCGCGCCCTGTCGGCTCAGGTGGTTGAGTTGAAGCAGTTGATCAGCGCCTTCCGGGTTTAATCAGCCTGCCTCTCGCGAGGCAGGTTTGTCGGAATAATTTGTAGTACTTCTTTGCTTACATTTGTAAGCAATTTCCTGATTTCCTCCGTGCCCTGATTTTTCGTCTTCAATGGATCAAGATCACACCAACTGACCGTTTGGAGGAGGCCACACATGTCTGTTGCAACCCTGGGAGTCCAGGGCCGCTGTGCCCATTGCCAGACCACGTTGCTGCTCAAACCCTGGCAACTCAATGCCATCGCGATCAATGAACCGTTCACCTGTGCTCACTGCGAGAAAGCCCTGGAGCTGCGCTGCCCGAAACAGATCAGACGTTTCAGATCCCTCGATTCGCTGGGCTGGTTGCGCTTCAGTGCTTCGTTGACGGTGTGTACTGCGTTGCTGGTGGCGCTGGTGATGGAATGGATCGGGCTGCTCAACGTGACCGAGCAGTTGAATGCTTCACTGATCGTGGTTTTCGTCTACTTCGCGCTGATGCGTTTTGTTCACCATCGCCAGCATATGACCCTGACGCTCGACGCGGTGAAGGCCCACGGCGAATGACTACCAGCCGAACACTTCGCGGCAGTTGGCGGTGCTGGCCTCGGCAAGTTGTTCTGCGCTGATACTCATCAATCCCGCAAGCGCGTTGCAGATCGCCGGCAGATGCGCCGGTGTGTTGCGCAGGCCAGGGTACATGGCGGGTGCCATGTCCGGTGAGTCGGTTTCCAGCACCACCGAGCCCAGCGGTAAATCCGCCAGTACTCGATGCATACGCAAGGCCTGAGGCCAGGTCGGCGCGCCGCCGAGACCCAGTCTGAAACCGAGTTTGATGTATTCCCGCGCCTCTTCACGGCTGCCGGCGAAAGCGTGGATGATGCCGGCGCGTTTGAGTTTGAATCGCTTGAGCGTGGCAATCACCGCCGCATGGCTGCGCCGCACGTGGATCAACGCCGGTAACTCGAAATCCGCCGCCAACTGCAGTTGCGCGTCGAACAGTGCTTGCTGGCGTTCGCGGTCTAGGGTTTCGATGAAGTAATCCAGTCCGATTTCGCCGACGGCGCACAGCTGTCGATGACCGCGCAGCCGTGTCAGCCAATCGCCCAGCGCAAGCAAGTCTTGCGGCCGATGCTGATCCAGATACACCGGGTGCAGTCCGAAAGCCGCGTACAGGTCGGGATCGCTTTGCACCAGATCCCACACCCGCTGCCAGTTGCCTTCGCAGACTCCCAGCACCACCATCCGCCGCACGCCGAGGGCACGGCTCTCGGCCAGCAACGCCGCTCGGTCGGCGTCGAAGTCGGGAAAGTCCAGATGGGTGTGGCTGTCGATCAGCTCCACGGTTCAGTCCCGGTGAATACGCTGCTTGAAGGTACGGGCGATGGCCTGCACGCCAGGCTGGTAATCCGATTGCTCGACCGCTGCCAGCGCCAGTGCCAGGGCCTTGTCGGCGATCAACTGGTGCTGCTGGGCCATGGCGTTGACCGGCAGCGGCAGGAAGTCCAGCAATTGGGTGTCGCCAAATGTGCCGAGGCGCAGCGGGCGGGATTTGAGCGGGAAGTCATGCAACGCGTCGAACACACCCTGCAACAGCACGTAGGACGTGGTCACCAGCGCATCCGGCAAATGCCCGAGACGTTGCAGGAGTTCTTCCATCAATTGCTTGCCGCATTCGCGGCTGAAGGACTCGGCGTGCTCGATCAGCACTTCGCCCTTGAATCCGGCGAGGGCCTGTTTAAAGCCGGCGGCACGTTCCTGGCTGATGCTCAGTTCCGGGCGGGCACCCAGCAGCACGATCTGTTTCGGTTGCGGGTCGAGCAGGCTTTCGGTCAGGTGCAGGCTGGCCTCGCGGTCGTCGCTGACCACCGAGCAGAAATGCTCGGGGTCCATCACTCGGTCGATGGCGATGACCGGCAAACCCTTGGCCTGCAACTGGCGGTAGCTGTCATCACCGGCCGGCAGGCAACTGGCGACGATCAGCGCATCGCAACGCCGGGCGCGGAACAGTTGCAGCAGTTGCCGCTCGCTGTCCGGTGCATCGTCGGAACTGGCGATCAGCAACTGATAACCGCGAGCCCGGGCACCTTGTTCCAACAGCTTGGCGATCCGCGCGTAACTGGGGTTTTCCAGATCCGGCAGGATAAAACCCAGGGTCCGGGTATGCCGGCTGCGCAGCCCGGCCGCCTGTGGATTGGGCGTAAAGCCGTGCTGATCGACCACCGCCCGCACCCGCTCGACAGTCGCGGTGCTGATGCGTTGCTGTTCGGCCTTGCCGTTGATGACGTAGCTGGCGGTGGTCACGGACACTCCGGCCAACCGCGCGATATCACTGAGTTTCAACCCGGGATTTCCTTGTTTTTTCGAGCTTGCCGCGACATTTTCGCCAATCCTACCCGATTCAGGCAGGCGACCATTGTCTCAGCGCATCCGACAAGTTGGACTTCAAGGATGGGACATTATCGAGTAACGTGCCGATCAATCTAGATTAAACGTTTCAGCAAGCGTATTTTCTACGTTTTAGACGCCTTTGGCCGGTTCTGCCGTGAAACCGCCAAAACTGCCTCCTGAAAGGGAAGCCTACAAGCGCCTAAGCTGCAACCATTCAAAACAATACCTGGCGCATCAACGCGTCAAAAAGGAGATCGCATGCTCGAGCTCACTGTAGAGCAGATATCCATGGGCCAGTCGGCTGTGGATAAACCCGCCGCTTTGCAATTGCTGGCCAGTCATCTGGTCGCCGATGGCCTCGTCGCCGATGGATACCTCGCCGGCCTGCAGGCCCGGGAGGCTCAGGGCTCGACCTTCCTCGGTCAAGGCATTGCGATTCCCCACGGCACGCCCGAAACCCGTGACCAGGTGTTCGCGACCGGCGTGCGCTTGATGCAGTTTCCCGACGGCGTGGATTGGGGCGACGGCCAGATCGTCTATCTGGCCATCGGCATCGCGGCCAAATCCGACGAACACCTGCGCCTGCTGCAACTGCTGACCCGCGCCCTCGGCGAGACCGATCTGGGCCAGGCGCTGCGCCGTGCCAGTTCGCCCGAAGCGCTGCTGAAACTGCTGCAAGGCGCGCCACAGGAGCTGGCGCTGGATGCACAGATGATCGGCCTCGGGGTCTCTGCCGACGATTTCGAAGAGCTGGTCTGGCGCGGTGCGCGTCTGCTGCGTCAGGCCGATTGCGTGAGCAACGGTTTTGCCGGGGTGTTGCAGCAAGTCGAAGCGCTGCCGCTGGGCGATGGCCTGTGGTGGCTGCACAGCGAACAGACCGTGAAGCGTCCAGGTTTGGCATTCGTCACGCCGGACAAACCAATGCGTTACCTCGGTCAGCCGCTCAGCGGTCTGTTCTGTCTGGCCAGCCTCGGTGAAGCGCATCAGGCGTTGCTCGAGCGGTTGTGCGCGTTGCTGATCGAAGGTCGCGGTCATGAACTGGGCCGCGCCACCAGCAGCCGTAAAGTCCTCGAAGTGCTCGGCGGCGAGTTGCCGGCCGACTGGCCAAATGCGCGGATTGCACTGGCCAACGCTCATGGTCTGCACGCGCGGCCGGCGAAGATTCTGGCGCAACTGGCCAAGAGCTTTGACGGTGAAATTCGTGTGCGCATCGTCGATGGTCAGGACAGCGCCGTATCGGTGAAGAGCTTGAGCAAGCTGTTGAGCCTTGGTGCCCGTCGTGGCCAGGTGCTGGAAATCATCGCCGAGCCGAGTATCGCCGCCGATGCGTTGCCGGCGTTGTTGGCGGCGATCGAGGAAGGCCTCGGTGAAGAAGTCGAACCGCTGCCGGCCGTCAGCCAACAACCCGAAGTGATCACCGACATAGCTGAAGTCATCATCGCCCCGGCCTCCGGCAGCTTGCTGCAAGCGATTCCCGCCGCCCCCGGCATCGCCATCGGCCCGGCGCACATTCAGGTCCAGCAAGCCATCGATTACCCGTTGCGCGGCGAGTCCGCCGCCATCGAGCGCGAGCGTCTCAAGCAGGCGCTGGCCGACGTGCGTCAGGATATTCAAGGCCTGATCGAACGCAGCAAGGCCAAGGCGATTCGCGAGATTTTCATCACCCACCAGGAAATGCTCGACGACCCGGAACTCACCGACGAAGTCGACACCCGCCTCAAGCAGGGCGAAAGCGCCGAAGCGGCGTGGATGGCTGTGATCGAGGCCGCCGCGAAACAGCAGGAAGCGTTGCAGGACGCGTTGCTCGCCGAACGTGCTGCCGACCTGCGTGATATCGGGCGCCGGGTGCTGGCGCAACTGTGCGGCGTGCAGACGCCCGCCGAGCCCGAGCAACCGTACATTCTGGTGATGGATGAAGTCGGCCCGTCCGACGTGGCGCGTCTTGATCCGGCGCGGGTCGCGGGGATTCTCACCGCCCGTGGTGGCGCCACCGCTCACAGCGCCATCGTGGCCCGCGCGCTGGGGATTCCGGCGCTGGTCGGTGCGGGCGCTGCGGTGTTGCTGCTGAAACCGGGCACGCCGTTGCTGCTCGACGGCCAGCGCGGTCGCCTGCATGTGGACGCGGATGCCGCGACCCTGCAACGCGCCAGCGAAGAGCGCGACACCCGCGAACAACGTCTGAAAGCCGCCGCCGAACAACGTCATCAACCGGCGCACACCACCGACGGCCACGCCGTGGAAGTGTTCGCCAACATCGGTGAAAGCGCCGGTGTGATCAGCGCGGTGGAGCAGGGCGCCGAAGGTATCGGTTTGCTGCGCACCGAGCTGATTTTCATGGCCCACCCGCAGGCGCCGGACGAGGCGACTCAGGAAGCCGAATACCGCCGTGTCCTTGATGGTCTCGCCGGTCGGCCGCTGGTGGTGCGTACCCTCGATGTCGGCGGCGACAAACCGCTGCCGTATTGGCCGATCGCCAAGGAAGAAAACCCGTTCCTCGGCGTACGCGGCATTCGCCTGACTTTGCAGCGTCCGCAAATCATGGAAGCGCAGTTGCGCGCCTTGCTGCGTTCGGCGGACAACCGACCATTGCGGATCATGTTCCCGATGGTCGGCAGCGTCGAAGAGTGGCGTCAGGCCCGCGACATGACCGAACGCCTGCGCCTGGAAATTCCGGTCGCCGACCTGCAACTGGGGATCATGATCGAAGTGCCGTCCGCCGCGTTGCTGGCGCCGGTGCTGGCCAAAGAGGTGGACTTCTTCAGCGTCGGCACCAACGACCTGACCCAATACACCCTGGCCATCGACCGTGGTCATCCGACCCTCTCCGCCCAGGCGGACGGCCTGCACCCGGCGGTGCTGCAACTGATCGACATCACCGTGCGCGCGGCCCATGCCCATGGCAAATGGGTCGGTGTGTGCGGCGAGCTGGCGGCGGATCCGCTGGCGGTGCCGGTACTGGTCGGCCTCGGTGTGGATGAACTGAGTGTGTCCGGGCGCAGCATTGCCGAGGTCAAGGCGCGCATCCGCGAACTCAGCCTGACCCAGGCTCAAACCCTTGCTCAACAAGCCCTGGCCGTGGGCAGCGCCAACGAAGTGCGCGCATTAGTGGAGGCCCTGTAATGGCCAAGATTCTTACCCTGACCCTCAACCCGGCGCTGGACCTGACGGTGCAGCTGCCGCTTCTGGAAGTCGGTCAGGTCAATCGCAGCGACGAGATGCACACCCACGCCGCTGGTAAAGGCGTGAACGTCGCGCAGGTGCTCGCCGATCTCGGTCATCAACTGACGGTCAGCGGTTTTCTCGGTGAAGACAACCTGCAGGCATTCGAAAACCTGTTCGTCAAACGCGGTTTCGTCGACGCTTTCATCCGTGTGCCCGGCGAGACTCGCAGCAACATCAAGGTCGCCGAACAGAACGGCCGTATCACCGACATCAACGGCCCGGGGCCGGTAGTGGACGTGGTGGCACAACAGGCGTTGCTGGATCGTCTGGTGCAGATCGCGCCGGGGCATGACGCAGTGGTGGTGGCCGGCAGCCTGCCGCGCGGAGTCAGTGCGAAATGGTTGCGGGAGTTGATTGAGCGCCTGAAGGGGCTGGGCCTGAAAGTCGCGCTGGACACCAGCGGCGAAGCGTTGCGCACGGCGCTCAAGGCCGGTCCGTGGCTGATCAAGCCGAATGCCGAAGAGCTGGCCGATGCGCTGGGCTGTGAAGTGGTGTCCCACGCGTCACAGGCCGAAGCGGCCGATCGGCTGCACGCTCAGGGCATCGAGCATGTGGTGATTTCCCACGGCGCCGAAGGCGTGAACTGGTTCAGCGTCGGCTCGGCGTTACATGCCACGCCACCGAAGGTCAGCGTCGCCAGCACGGTCGGTGCCGGCGATTCGTTGCTGGCCGGCATGCTGCACGGTCTGCTCAGCGCTGACACGCCGGAACAAACCCTGCGCACGGCCACGGCGATTGCGGCGCAGGCGGTGACCCAGATCGGTTTCGGTATTCATGATGCTGCGCAACTGGCGCGGCTTGAACAGGGCGTGCGCGTGCGTCCCCTGACAGAACAATAAGAGGGTTTGTCATGAAGTTAGCCATTGTCACGGCCTGCCCGAACGGCATGGTCACCAGTGTGCTGTGTGCCCGGCTGCTGGATGCCGCAGCCCAGCGTCAGGGCTGGAGCACCAGCGTCGAAGTGGTGGACGCAGCGCACCCGGAACGAGCGCTTTCGGCGGCCACCATCGAGGCGGCGGAGTGGGTGTTGCTGGTGGCCACCGGCGACATCGACATGACGCGTTTCATCGGCAAACGCGTGTTCCGGATCGCGCCGGCGCAAGCGCTGCAGGATGTCGAAGCGGTGCTGCGTCGCGGTGTCGAAGAGGCCGAAGTTCATGTCGCCAGCGACGTTGCCCCGGCTGCAGTCACGCAGACCGCACCACGCATCGTTGCCGTCACCGCGTGCCCGACCGGTGTCGCGCACACCTTTATGGCCGCCGAAGCCTTGCAGCAAACGGCCAAGCGTCTGGGTTATGAGTTCCAGGTGGAAACCCAGGGTTCGGTAGGGGCGAAAAATCCCTTGAGCGCGACAGCGATTGCCGAGGCCGACGTGGTGCTGCTGGCGGCGGATATCGAAGTCGCTACCGAGCGGTTCGCCGGCAAGAAAATCTATCGCTGCGGTACCGGGATCGCGTTGAAGCAATCCGAAGCCACGCTGAAAAAAGCCCTGGCCGAAGGTGTCGTTGAAAGCGCTGCCGGCGACGGAAAAGTACCGGCCAAACAAGAGAAAACCGGCATCTACAAACACCTGCTGACCGGTGTGTCGTTCATGTTGCCGATGGTGGTGGCGGGCGGTCTGATGATCGCCTTGTCGTTCGTGTTCGGCATCACCGCATTCAAGGAAGAAGGCACGCTGGCGGCGGCATTGATGCAAATCGGTGGCGAGACCGCGTTCAAGTTGATGGTGCCGTTGCTGGCCGGTTACATCGCCTACTCGATTGCCGACCGTCCGGGTCTGGCGCCGGGAATGATCGGCGGCTTGCTGGCGAGCACCCTGGGCGCCGGCTTCATCGGCGGGATCGTCGCCGGATTTATCGCAGGCTACGCGGCCAAGGCGATCAGTCGGTATGTGGCGTTGCCGCAAAGTCTGGAAGCGCTGAAACCGATTCTGATCATCCCGCTGTTCGCCAGTCTGATCACCGGGCTGGTGATGATTTACGTGGTTGGCAAACCGGTGGCGGGGATGCTCGCAGCGCTCACGCATTTTCTCGACAGCATGGGCACCACCAACGCGATCCTGCTCGGTGTGCTGCTGGGCGGGATGATGTGCGTCGACCTCGGAGGGCCGATCAACAAGGCTGCGTATGCGTTCTCGGTGGGGCTGCTGGCGTCGCAGAGTTACGCACCGATGGCCGCGACCATGGCCGCCGGCATGGTGCCGCCGATTGGTCTGGGCATCGCCACGTTCATCGCCCGACGCAAGTTCGCCCAGACCGAACGCGAAGCCGGTAAAGCGGCGCTGGTGCTCGGGTTGTGCTTCATCTCCGAAGGGGCAATTCCGTTTGCCGCAAAAGACCCGTTGCGGGTGATCCCGGCGAGCATTGCCGGCGGTGCGCTGACCGGTGCGCTGTCGATGTATTTCGGCTGCAAGCTGATGGCACCGCACGGTGGTCTGTTCGTGCTGGCGATCCCGAATGCGATCAACCATGCGTTGTTGTATCTGCTGGCCATCGTCGCGGGCAGTTTGCTGACAGCGGTGGTGTATGCGCTGGTCAAGCGGCCGGAGGCTGTGGAACTGGCGCTGGAGCCCGCGAAGGCGTGAGGTGTCACACCCCTTTCATCTAGCGGTGCTTAAGTTTTCCTTTTTTCAGGGAGAACACCATGAGCGATTTCAACCTCGGTCGCCGGCGCGTGATGCAAGTGGTCGGCGCCGGTTTGCTGATGCCAGGGCTGGCGCCGGCCGTGATCGCTTCGGTCAAGGATCGGCCGCAACTCACCGACGGCGTGCAGTCCGGCGATCTGCAAGGCGACCGGGCGATGATCTGGAGTCGCAGCGATCGTCCGGCGCAAATGGTGGTGGAGTGGGACACCCGCAGCCAGTTCCGTCATCCGCGCCGGGTCGTCTCGGCGGTGGCCGATGCCCGTAGCGATTTCACCGCTCGCGTCGAACTCACCGGGTTGCCCGCCGATCAGGCGATTTTCTATCGCGTGTACTTCAAGGACGCCCGCACCGGCGTTGCCAGCGAGCCGTGGCTCGGCCACTTGCGCAGTGCACCGACGGCGCGGCGCAATCTCCGTTTTGTCTGGAGCGGCGACACCGTCGGCCAAGGCTTCGGCATCAACCCCGATATCGGCGGCATGCGCATCTACGAATCCATGCGCCTGCGCCTGCCGGACTTCTTTATCCACAGCGGCGACACCATCTACGCCGACGGCCCGGTGCCGGCGCAACTGACCACCGAAGGTGGCCGCGTGTGGCGCAACCTCACCACGGAAGCCAAAAGCAAAGTCGCGCAGACCCTCGACGATTATCGCGGCAATTACCGCTACAACCTGATGGATGAAAACATCCGCCGCTTCAACGCCGAAGTGCCGCAGATCTGGCAATGGGACGACCATGAAGTGGTCAACAACTGGTCGCCGGGCAAACAGCTCGACGAGCGCTATCAGGAAAAAGATATCCACACCCTGGTCGGACGTGCGCGCCAGGCGTGGCTTGAATATTCGCCGATGCGCCGGCAGGCAGCGGACGGTGGCGGGCGGATTTATCGCAAGCTGAGCTACGGGCCGATGCTCGATGTGTTCGTGCTCGACATGCGCAGCTATCGCGGCGCCAACGACGACAACCTCGGGGCGGAAAAACCGTTCCTCGGACGTGAGCAACTGAACTGGCTCAAGCGCGGATTGAAGGCGTCGAAAGCCCAGTGGAAGGTCATCGCTGCGGACATGCCGATCGGTCTTGGTGTGCCGGACGGTGAAGTCAGCCCCGGTGTGCCGCGCTGGGAAGCGGTGGCCAACGGTGATCCCGGCCCGGCTCAGGGCCGTGAGCTGGAAGTGGCCGAATTGCTCGGATTCCTGCGGGCACATCAGGTGCGCAATTTCGTGTTCCTGACGGCGGACGTGCATTACTGCGCGGCACATCACTATCACCCGGATCGCGCGGCGTTTCAGGATTTCGAACCGTTCTGGGAGTTTGTCGCAGGGCCGCTGAACGCCGGCAGCTTCGGGCCCAATCCGCTGGACAAGACCTTTGGCCCGCAAGTGGTGTTCCAGAAAGCACCGCCGACGCAGAACGCCTCGCCGTTTGCCGGGTTTCAGTTTTTCGGTGAGGTGAACATCGAGGGGCAGAGCGGGGAGATGAGTGTGGTACTGCGGGATCTGAACGGTGTGGCGGTGTTTGAGCAGAAGTTGCAGCCGGTCTGAATCCATTGCTGAACCTGTGGGAGCAGGGTTGCTCCCACAGTTGCCCAAGGTGAATCAGTAGACGTCGCGACGATAGCGACCCTGTTCGATCAGGCGTTCGACTTCGGCGGCGCCCAGCACTTCATTGAGCACTTGATCCACACCTGACGCCATGCCTTGAAGGCTGCCGCAGATGTAGATCACCGCACCGTCCGCCAGCCATTTCTTCAACTCGCCGGCTGATTCGCGCAGGCGGTCCTGCACGTAAATCTTCTCGGCCTGATCCCGCGAGAACGCCAGGTCCAGTCGCGCCAGATCACCATTGATCAACCACTCTTCCAGCTCCTCGCGGCAGAGGAAATCGTGCTCGCGATTGCGCTCGCCAAACAGCAGCCAATGACGCTGTTGGCCGTCGGCAATCCGCGCCTTGAGCAAGCTGCGCAGCCCGGCAAGTCCGGTGCCGTTGCCCAGCAGGATCATCGGCACCGGCGCATTTGGCAGATGGAAACCGCTGTTGCGGCGTACCCGCAGGCTGATGCTGCCGCCGACCGGAGCATGCTCGGTCAGCCAGCCGGAGCCGATGCCGAGGGTGCCGTCGCTGTGTTGTTCCTGACGCACGATCAGCTCCAGCACGCCGTCGGCGGCAATCGAGGCGATCGAGTATTCACGCATGGCCAGCGGCACCATCGCATCGACCAGCGCCTGAGCGTGCAGACCGACCAGATGGGCGCGGTGCTCGGGCAACTGGCGGGTGGCGAGGGCCACTTCCAGCGATTCTTCCAGACCGTTGACCTTTACGCTGGTTTCGCCACGAATGCCGAGGCCGTCGAGGAAATGTTCGATGACCCACGGGCAGTTGCGTGGCAACACTTCCACCAGATCGCCAGCGAGCCAGCTGCTGGTGTCCGGTGCGCGAAGACCCAGCAGAAACACCGGCGAGCCGCTGCTGTCAGGGTTCATCAACTCGCGACGGACCAGCGTCCAGTTGCTGTAGCTCGGTGCCTGCCAGGTATCGACCGGCGCCTGGCCGGTGATCAGGCCAAGCTGGGTCTGCCAGTGCCGCAGTGCATAAGGATCGCCGCTGTCGACTTCCACCGGAGCGAACAGCGTCTTGCCGCCGTGTTCGCCCAGCCATTGATGCAGGCGTCGGGCGAAACCGCAGAAGTGCTGATACTGACGGTCGCCGAGGCCGAGCACCGAGTAGTTGAGGTTGTCGAGAGCCGAGGCACGGGTCAGCACTTTGCGCTCGAAACCGCGAGCGCTGTCCGGCGCCTCGCCGTCGCCGAAGGTGCTGACCACGAACAGCGCGTTGTTCGATTCCTGCAGATCCTGCTCGCTGACATTCGCCAGCGGCTGCACCTTCACCGGCAATCCGGCGGCCTGCAACTGGCCGGCGGTCTGCCACGCCAGTTGTTCGGCAAAACCGCTCTGGCTGGCGAAACCGATCAGCCACGCGGGCGTATCGCCGGCAGGTTGTTCGAGACCTTCGCGGGCATCCTTGATCTGCTTTTTCTTGCGTCGGCGATCCAGGTACAGAAGCCAGCCGGTGATGAAGAACAGCGGCATCAACACCGCCGCGACGGTGACGATGATCCGCCCGACCAAGCCGAAATAGCTGCCGACGTGCAGCGCATAAATGCTGGTCAGCAATTGCGCCTTGAAGCTCTTGTCGGCGTAGCGGTCGACGCGTTTGACAACGCCGGTGGCCGGGTCAAGGGTGATCTGGTTCAGCGCGCGCTCATGGGGCGAGTTGTCGAGCAGATAGAACACGGTCGCCGGTTGGCCGGCCACAGGGGGCATGCGGATGTTGTAGGAGGCGAGGCCCGGACCTGCGGCGCTGTAGATGCTGCTCCACATCGCGGCGTAATCGGCGGTCGGCGCCGGACCTTCGGGAGCCGGACCACGACCGCCGCGCACGCGCTCGTTCTGCGGTGCATCCGACAGTAGTTTCGTCAATCCCTTGTTGTACCACTCGTAGGACCAGGACAGTCCGGTCAGTGCCAGCAACAGATACACCAGCATGCACCAGGTACCGAACACCGAGTGCAGATCCCAGTTGAAGCTGCGGCCCTTTTTCTTCCAGTCCAGGGTCAGCCACACGCGCCAGCTGTTCCACTGGCGCGGCCAGCGCAGGTACAGGCCGGACAGGCAGAAGAACAGCAGCATCAGGGTGCAGGCGCCGGTGATGCTGCGACCGGTGTCGCCCATGGCGAGGAAACGGTGCAGTTGCAGCATCAGGCCGAAGAAGTCCTGACCGGTGGCGTCGCCCTTGAACTCGGCGGTGTAGGGGTCGAAGTAGCGCATCTCGCCACGGCGCTCACCCTTTGGCGGGGTGAACCAGACTCGCGCGGCGTTGCCGCTGTCGGTTTCGACCGTGAGCATTGAAACGGTCTTGCCCGCCGCCGCTTCGATGCGTTCCACCAGTTCGGCGGGCGGCAGGACGCCGGCGACCTGCTTTTCCACCTGCAGGACCGACGGATTGAGCGCCTTCAGAATCTCGTCCTGAAACGAATAGGCGGCGCCGGTGATGCCCATCAGGGCCAGCACCAGCCCGGCAGTGATGCCAAAAAACCAGTGCAACTGGAACAGGGTTTTCTTCAACACGTCGCTTGCCTTGTCCGTTCGGAAATTGTGTTCACGGCGTGCATTATGCCGTGGCTTATCGAGAAACGTTCTTTATTACGCACAAAAGCCCCGTTCACGTGAATGAACGGGGCCCGAGGCTTCCGGCTTCTGTCAGAAGTGGAAGTTGGTGCTCAGCAATGCCGTACGACCCGCCGCCTGGTTGGCGAAGTGAGTCGAGAAGGCCTTGTCGTAGTAGGTTTCGTTGGTCAGGTTCTGCACGTTCAGTTGCAGATCGACGTTCTTGCTCAGCTTGTACGCTGCCATCGCGTCGTAGCGAACGTAGGAGTCGACCATGGTGGTGTTGGCCACGTTGCCGAATACGTCATCCACGTAGAACGCACCGCCACCGATGGTCAGCTTCGGCGTGACCTGGTAAGTGGTCCACAGGCTGGCGCTGTTTTTCGGGGTGTTCGGCAGTTCGTTGCCGTTGTTGGCCTTGTTGGCCGGCAGGTCACCACCGTCCACTTGCTCGCTGTCCATGTAGGCGTAGCCGGCGAACACTTGCCACTTGTCGGTGATCTTGCCGCTGGCCGACAGCTCGATACCTTGCACACGGGTCTTGCCGGCGTTTTCGTACGAGGTGGTATCCACCTGGACGCGGGCGTTTTCTTTCTCGGTGCGGAAGATGTCGGCGGTCAGCGACAGGCGATCGTTCAGCAGATCCCACTTGGTACCGATTTCGTAGTTCCTGGTGGTTTCCGGCTCCATGTCGCTCTTGAGCAGGTTGCCGTTGCGATCCGGCGTGCCACCCAGCGGGTTGCCTTCCTGACCTTCACCCAGAGTGTTGCCCGGCGGTGTGGCGGAGGTGGCGTAGGACGCATAGATGCTGCCGTTCTCTGCCGGTTTGTAGACGATGCCGAACTGCCCGGTGACGAACTCGCTGGTGTCCGAACCTTTGGAGGTGGTGGTGCCTGCGTTGGTGTACGTCTTGTAGCCGGTTTCGAAGTGGTCGTAACGCAGGCCCATGTTGACCAGCCATTGCTCGGACAGCTCCAGGGTGTCGAACGCATACAGCGCGTAGGTATCGGACTGGGTGTCGGTGCCGGCGTAATTGCGCGAAATGGCGCCGTTCCACGGATCGTTCGGGGTCGGGTTCGACAGCGAGGTGCAGTTGTAGCCGCTGGCGGCGCCAATCAGGCCCGGGTTGCAGTTGGTGGTCACGGCCGAGGTGCGCGGCGTGGTGTCGGTGTTGACGTTGTACGAGGATTTGCTGCTTTCCTCACGGGTGTATTCGACACCGGTGGAGAAGCTGTTCTTGAAACCGGCGACGTAGAAGTTGCCGAACAGATCGGTCTGGTTGGTGGTGGTCTCGGTGTTGCTCACGCGAGTGTTCGCACGACGCCAGACGCTGCCGTTGTTCACGTTGCCTTTGCTGTCGTCCGGCTGGGTCAGGATGTAATCCTGCATGCTGGTGCCGTGACGCAGGGTGTTCTTGAGGGTCAGCGAGTCGCTCAGGTCATGCTCGATGGCGAAGGTCGCGGTGTCGGTGCGGCCCTTGCGGAAGTCGCGGTCCAGACCGTAGAAGTTGCTGTGATCGCCGCCGGCATAGGGCTTGTCCGGATTGGACTTTGTGCGCGCCGCCGAGCCACCGGCCGGAATCGTGTAAGGGATGCCCGAATCCGGCGTGTCGTTGCTTTCGAGATGGTAGTAGTCGAGGTTGACGCGGGTGTCGGTGCCCAGGCCGAAGGCCAGGGATGGCGCGATGCCCCAACGGTCGTAGTCGACCTTGTCGCGACCGGCGACGTTGCTCTCGTGGCTCATCAGGTTCAGACGACCGGCAGCGGTGTCGCTGAACTGGTAGTTGCCATCCATGGTGTAACGCTGGGTCTGGTCGGAGCCCCAGGTGAAGCCACCGTCGAACGAGTTGCCCAGGTGCGCTTTCTTGCTCACCAGGTTGATGCTGCCGCCCGCCGCGCCGCGACCGCCGATGGCGGAGTTCGGGCCCTTGCTGACTTCGATGTTTTCAACGGCGAAGATCTCGCGGCTCTGGGAGCCGGTGTCTCGCACGCCGTCGAGGTAGGTGTCGCCCTGGGCGTCGAAACCACGGATGAACGGACGGTCGCCCTGCGGGTTGCCGCCTTCACCGGCACCGAAGGTGATGCCCGGTACGGTGCGCAGCGCGTCCTGCATGTTCAGGGCGCCGGTGTCTTTCAGCACTTGTTGTGGAATCACGGTGACCGAGCGCGGCGTGTCGACCAGCGGCGCGGTGTACTTGGGTGAGGAGGCTTTCTCGACCTGGTAGGACGTCGAGTCCTGGGCTTCGCCGGTGATGGCGGTGGCGTCCAGGGCAATGGCATTGCCGGAGGCTTTGCTGTCGGTCTTTTCAGCCGCGAACACCATGTGGCCTGCGGAGCCGGCGGTCAGTGCAACGCCGATGGCAGAGGCGAGCAGACGTGGTGAACTGACGGGTAGTTGTGCTGGTTGACGTGACATTTTTATTCCCCTCCCCAAGGATTTGAGGCGGCGGAATATAGGGTAAACAGGTATTCGTATCAATTGCGAAACATTGCTATTCGCGACGAATTTACATTCTTTACAATTTAGCCTTACGGTTTTTACCGATTCATTCGTCTAGCGGGTTTTACACAGTCAATAAGAATCAATACCATTGCCGCCTCTTTGCCATCAGGTGACATTGCCATGCTGCTGCACATCCCTGCGCTGTTCGAAAAAGACGAAGTGCGGCGCATCCGCGAGGCTCTGGAACAGGCCGACTGGGCCGATGGCAAGATCACCGCCGGCTATCAATCGGCCAAGGCCAAGCACAATCTGCAACTGCCGGAAGGCCATCCACTGGCCAAGGAAATCGGCGCGGCGATGCTTGAGCGCCTGTGGAAAAATCCGCTGTTCATGTCCGCCGCGCTGCCGCACAAGGTATTCCCGCCGTTACTCAACTGCTACACGGCGGGCGGCAGTTTCGATTTCCACATCGACAACGCGGTGCGCCAGCCCAAGGGCAGCATCGAGCGGGTGCGCACCGATCTGTCGGCCACGCTGTTCTTCAGCGAGCCGGAGGACTACGACGGCGGCGAGCTTGAGATCCAGGACACTTTCGGCACCCAGCGCGTGAAACTGCCCGCCGGCGACATGGTGCTGTACCCCGGCACCAGCCTGCACAAGGTCAACGCGGTGACTCGCGGTGCGCGTTATGCCTCGTTCTTCTGGACCCAGAGCCTGGTGCGCGAAGACAGCCAGCGCGCGTTGCTGTTCGAGATGGACGGTGCGATCCAGCAACTCACCCACGACATGCCCGATCACCCTTCGCTGATCCGCCTCACGGGCACTTACCACAACCTGTTGCGTCGTTGGGTCGAGGTCTGAGTGGCGGACTTTCGGTTGCGTCGCGAAGAAGTCCTCGACGGCGAACGCCTCACCGCCATGCTCGAAGAAAGCCCGGCCCGCGCAGCTCAGGCAATTCTGCTGGCGGCGGGTGAGGGCGTGCTGGAAGCGCAGGCGCTGCTCGGGCAGATCCTGCTCGATGGTCACGGGATTGCTCAGGATCAGCCGCTGGCATTGCGCTGGTTTGAAATTGCCGCAGAGCAAGGTCATCTGATGGCGCGCAACATGCTTGGTCGCTGCCATGAACATGGCTGGGGATGTGCAGCAGATACGTCGATTGCCGCGCAGCACTATCGAATCGCAGCCGAATCCGGTCTGGATTGGGCAATGTACAACCTGGCCAATCTGCTCGCGACCGGGCGTGGTGTGGTTGTCGATCATCTTCAGGCAATGGCGTTGTATGAACGTGCGGCCGAAGCCGGGCATGCCAAGTCGATGAACCTGCTCGGGCGTTATCTGGAAGAAGGGCAAGTGTGCCCGGCGAATCCGGCAGCGGCCCGTGACTGGTATCGACGTTCGGCCGAGGGCGGGGATTTTCGCGGGCAGTTCAGTTATGCGGCGGTGCTGGCGGCTGAGGGCCGCATTGATGACGCGTTGGTCTGGCTGGAGAAAGCATTGGCCGTCGGTAATCTGAATTTCCTGCGAGTCGCCAGTGTGTCTTTGTTGAATGCACAACATCCGCAAATTCGTGCGATAGCCGATGCTTATAAGTTGAGGCTGGCAGAGTTGACGGGTTTGTAATTATTTATTCGGTTGTTAGTTGCTTTTATCAAGTTGAGGGGCTGTTGTCAGGCAGTAGTGTGGGTGAGTGATTGCTTTGTCTTGATTACTAATATTTAAGTGCTTGTTAGTTGTTTTCCTGCTGGCCTAAGGTTGTTTTGCGATATCGATGATCAAGTTGGAATGACTCGCTTGATAATGTCGTATATCCCAAATGACTTTTATTGAATATCCGAAGAAGACAAGGAGTCTCTTATGGAATTAAAAATGGACAGCAAGGTTGTCGAGGCCGCCGAGAAGGCGCCTCGGGTATTTGTAAGTGCTTCGCTCGGTGAAGGTGAAGAATACAATCGGGAAACCGGTATTCAATTAACCAAAGAACAGATCATCAGCCTGCGCAAGTATGAGGTGCTGGGGCTGTCGCTTCCTGTTCGGCTGGCGGACGTTGTTGCCTATCTGAACTACGGCGCCGGGGATGCCGGGGGCGTTGGCCTCAAGGCAACAGACTTCCTGCGGACATTCACCTGCACCTACGACCATGCGAAACGCTGGTCGCCGTTGCGTGAAAAAATCATGCTCACCGGTACTGATCTGAAAATTTTTGCCGGCAGCATCATTCGTACGGGTAAGGGAATCGTAGAGATCTACGAAGACCTGAAAGCCTCCAGGTATCTGGAGGAATACGATATCAATACGCCGCAAGAGTATCTGGAGCTGAAACGCACGATTCCGGATCTTCCAGACCTGGGCTTGCCGTCCGGGGATGTGCCGGAAATCAAGGCCTATCTCAATGACATGCTGGCCAAAGTCATGCAGTGCCATGCGAAGGCCGAGCATGTCAGGTCAGAACTCGACAGTTTCGGCGCTGATATGCGCGAGACCGTGCTGCCGGAGATCAAGCTGCGACTGGAGTTCGTGTCGCGCAATACCTATCAGGCAGACATTCAGGTCCTGCAGGGCGAAATCGACCAGCGCTCGAAAGAAATCGATGAACTGAACAAGCAATATGATCAGTTGGTTCAAGAAGCGATCCGGTCGGCAGCGACATTGAATGTCGGTGGTTTGATTCTCGGCATCTATCAGGGCGTCAAGGCCGAAAAAATCCGCAAGGAGCGAAACCGGTTGAAGGCAGAGCAACAGGCCTCCAACCAAGTAATGGCCAGCAAAAACCAGACGCTGAGTTCCCTGAACAAAGTGCGCGATGACTTGCAGAACCTGAGTTATGTAGCGATTGAAGCCGAAGTCGCCACGCAAAACCTGATGCTGGTATGGAATGCACTAAGCACTTATATCAATGCCTCTGTCAAAGAAGTGGATCTGCTTAAAGAGGCAACTTCCCTGAGGAAGTTCAAGAACCAGATTCTCGGTATTGTTGATCCGTGGGAGCAGATCAAGGTGAGTTCCGATCAGCTGTTGGGCGTCTTCGCTGCGGCAGATAAAGAGTATGGAAACAGCTTTGCAGTATTCGGGAGTAAAAGAACTATGTTGACGCTCAAC
This sequence comes from Pseudomonas fluorescens, assembly GCF_012974785.1. Lineage (GTDB taxonomy): Bacteria > Pseudomonadota > Gammaproteobacteria > Pseudomonadales > Pseudomonadaceae > Aquipseudomonas > Aquipseudomonas fluorescens_BT. The sequence continues at coordinate 943,062 of NZ_CP027561.1, forward strand.
AATCATCCAGCCGTTTCGGATTTTGACATCGCTGCCTTGCGCTCCTGCGCTGCAGCTGTTCAAACAAGCAATGTCACTGCACAGATGCTCGGTGAGGAGTTCAATTACATGCCGGGTACGGTCCGCACAATGAATGGGCTGACGATGGCTATCCAGAAAGCCACCTTTGAACTTCGTAATCAGGCCCAGACGACGGGGATCAATCTGGAGCGTGCGCAGAAGAAGTTGAAAACATCTCAGGACGAACTTCTCGAGTATCCGGATGATGCGGATGAAATTCACGAGGAAATGGAAAGCGAACTCAAGAATGTATCGATGAAAATCTCCGAGCACGCGGACGATTTGAAGATGACGCACAACGGCCTGACTACCGCTTACGACCGATCGGCTTCGGCGCAATGGATCGTGACGCTGCAGCAGGACCGGGCCTTCACGGAAGCACTGAAGGTCACATCGGAAGAAAAAGTCGTCGATTTCGAAAAGCAGATGAAATCGGTGTCTGAAGCGCTCGAGCTGATCGCGAAAGCCGGGGTGGAGAAAATCGGTCAGGAAGCCCAACTGACGCTGGATAACCTGAAAGCACTGGGGCTGGCACCACCGCAGGTCCAGATTGCATTGTTCGCCATTGATACCTTGAAAAAAATGATCGCGGGTATCGGTGAAGCCATTTCCTATCTGAACATGCTGGCGGGTTACAACCAGCTCAAGGATAAGGTGGCTGATCTGAGGACGCAGTTGAAGAAGTACGTCAACGAGATCGCCCAGATCGATGGAAAGATTCACCTGGTTCAGATCCTCGATCAACTGGACGAAGAGCGTTGGAGTTACGTGAATGAATTCTCGAATCTGGTGGCCCGATTCGAGTCATATGCCCGAGACTTCAGGCAAGACAAGTTACAGCCTGTCGAGCAACGAACGACTGCTGCAATCGCCCGGATTGCCGACGTCCGGCAGTATTTGAAAACGGTTCAGCAATAAGGAGTCGAGGCGGTGGGCGCCCCGCCCATCGTCTCCTGATCAGTCATGAATACACTTGCCTATGAACTTGGCGCAGCACAACGGCGGACACTGGACCGATACACAAATTTCCTGAGTTCACTTCATCCCACTTTCAACAACATCCCTTTGGTGTTTGAGCGCCGCAGAACCAGCGGTCATCAATTGGCGGTACTGGCCAGCGATTCGCGTTTGAACAACGCCAGTTTCAATGCGCGCTATTTGCAGGAGTTCTGGCAGCGCACCGAAGAGGCTCGGCGCCTCTGCAGCACTTTCGTCGCGGATCTCGCTACGTTCACCGCCGAAACGCTGGAAATCACCCGGAACACTTCAAGGAACGAGCCTCTCAGTCAGGTGGATTTCAATCTGTACAGCTTATCCAGGTCGCCGACCTGGAAGCTGTTTCCCCCCACCGATGTCCCGGATCTTGTTCACGAGCTGGCGCTTCGGTTCTGCTCGTTAAGGGCGGCGATTCGCCAACTGAAATACACAATCGTCGAGGTGCATGACGAGTCGTTCGGTCTCAAGTCGGTGTTTGTCAGGGCAATGGATCATCGTACGTGCCAGTGCCATACCCAGCCGACAGTGGTCGAGGAGTTGTTTCGCGAAGCGCGCACTACGCCGGTTTGGGACGTGGCTTATTCGTCAGCGGATCCGCTTGTCAGAGGCGCCGAATACAAAACGGATATAGCCGGCTTGTTTAACGGATTGGCTTCCGTGAGTTCGCACATCAGCGTGTTTCTCGAAGAAACGGGCTTGCGCATCGACACGGTGTTCAATGAATTATTGAAGGCAGAGCGCGCGTCGAAACTCGGCGAGTTGAATTTCCAATTGGCTGCTGCGAAGGAGGGCGCTGACGAGTTCATGGCGATGATCAATCATCTTGAGGCATGGCTGCGCAAATAAAAAAGGCCCATGCATGCATGGGCCTTTCCATTTGAAGCGTCGCTTAAACGTAGAACGACTTCAGCGGCGGGAAGCCATTGAACTCTACGGCGCTGTAGCTGGTGGTGTACGCACCGGTCGACAGCCAGTACAGGCGATCACCGATCGCCAGGTTCAGTGGCAGGCCGTACTTGTAGTTTTCGTACATGATATCGGCGCTGTCGCAGGTCGGGCCGGCGATCACGACTTCTTCCATTTCGCCTTTCTTCTCGGTCCAGATCGGGAACTTGATGGCTTCGTCCATGGTTTCGATCAGGCCGGAGAACTTGCCCACGTCGGTATAAACCCAACGCTCGACGGCGGTACGGGATTTACGCGCAACCAGTACCACTTCGCTGACCAGGATACCGGCGTTGGCAATCAGCGAACGGCCCGGTTCCAGAATGATTTCCGGCAGGTCATCACCGAAGTCTTCCTTCAGGAAGCGAATGATTTCTTCGGCGTAGGTTTCCAGGCTGTTGGTGCGGGTGATGTAGTTGGCCGGGAAGCCACCGCCCATGTTGATCAGCTTGAGGTGGATGCCGTCTTCTTCCTTCAGGCGCTCGAAGATCACTTTGACCTTGGCGATCGCCGCGTCCCAGACGCTGATGTCGCGCTGTTGCGAACCGACGTGGAACGAGATGCCGTAAGGCACCAGGCCCAGGTCACGGGCGAGGATCAGCAGGTCCATGGCCATGTCGGTCTGGCAGCCGAATTTGCGCGACAGTGGCCAGTCGGCTGTAGTCGAGCCTTCGGTCAGGATGCGCACATAGACTTTGGCGCCCGGTGCGGCCTTGGCGATGTTGCGCAGGTCGGCTTCGGAGTCGGTGGCGAACAGACGCACGCCCTTCTCATAGAAGTAGCGGATGTCCTTGGATTTCTTGATGGTGTTGCCGTAGCTGATCTGGTCCGGGCTGACGCCACGGCTCAGCACTTTGTCCAGCTCATAGATCGAGGCGATGTCGAAGCTCGAGCCTTTCTCCTTAAGCAGGTCGATGATCTCGACGGCCGGGTTGGCCTTGACCGCGTAGTAGACCTTGGCGAATTCGAAACCGGCGCGCAGGTCATCGTAGGCCTGGGCGATCATCGCGGTGTCGATCACCACGAACGGGGTTTCCTGTTTGTCGGCGAACGCCTTCATTTTCTGAAAGGTTTCGCGCGCGAAATAGTCTTCGACCTGGATCGACATACTTGGGAGCTCCTATGGGCAAACTCGTGAAATCAATGGGTGCAAATGAACGCCCTCCGTATCCCCACTTTGGTTCGCCTACTTCCCAAGGCATGTCGCCGAAAGCAAAAAGGCCATGGGAAATGTAGTCTTTCTTTCCCTTGGCCTTGCTGTCTCGTCGTCAGTACTTGAGCCGGATGGATCGTTTCCAGCATGGACGTTCGGCGCGAACTTTAGGGCGTGAGGGGCCTGAGATCAACTAAAAATGTCGCGTTTTTGCACGCTTCTGACGTACGTCGCGGATATCACTCTTTGTACCCGACCGAGATGACGGTCAGATGTTCCGCAATAATTTTCAGGTGTTAAAAATACCTGCACGTTCGATGCTGATGTGTGCCAAGTCATGGATAACTACGATCACTTCAACATCGGCGACGTTGGCGGCGAGAAAGGCAGGTGAGGGGGAAGTTGCTGGTTCAGGCTGGCAAAATCGGCCGGGTTCGGCTCTCGGGTGTGTTGATATTTCTTGCCGGCTCATCGTCGGTAGGAAAATCCCGGCCTTGAGTTTCCGGCGGTCGAAAAAAGGGCTGTCGAACAGCCCTTTTGCTTTTGATCAGGCCACCGCTTCGGCCGGCGACACGATATTGGTCTTCATTCCGCGTGAACGACCCGAACTCAGGTACGCCGCAATCGACTCCTGGGTGACTTCGCCAAGGAAAACCCGCTCGGCATCCATCACTGGCAGCCACGCCCGATTGAACTCGTACATGCGCGACAACAGAATGCGCAGGTGTTCGTCATAGGCGGCCGTGGCGTTGAACTCGCGCAGGAATTGCGCGCATGTACCGGTCTGACGGTGAAGATCGCGACGGCGCACATAACCCAGTGCCTTGTTCTCAGCGTCAGTCACGACGACATAGCGACGGTCATGCTCGTCCATCAACTCCAGCGCATCGGCCACCGGGGTTTGTGGGCTGACCGACGGCGCGTTGTCCGCCGCATCTTCGGCTTTGACCAACAGCAGGCGTTTGAGGGTGCTGTCCTGGCCGACGAAGTTGCTGACGAAGTCATCCGCCGGATGGGCGAGCAGGGTGTCCGGATGGTCGATCTGCAGCAGTTTGCCGGCGCGGAAAATCGCGATCTTGTCGCCGAGCTTGATCGCTTCGTCGATGTCGTGGCTGACCATGATCACGGTCTTGTTCAGTGCCCGCTGCATCTCGAAAAACTCGTTCTGGATCATCTCGCGGTTGATCGGATCGACCGCACCGAACGGTTCGTCCATCAGCAACAGCGGTGCATCTGCCGCCAGTGCGCGGATCACGCCGATCCGTTGCTGCTGGCCGCCGGACAATTCGCGCGGATAACGATGCAGATACTGTTTGGGCTCAAGCTTGATCATGCTCATCAGTTCGCGGGCGCGGTCGTGGCATTTCTGTTTGTCCCAGCCGAGCAGCTTCGGCACCACCACGATGTTCTCTTCGATGGTCATGTTGGGGAACAGGCCGATCTGCTGGATCACGTAGCCGATGTTTCGGCGCAGGGTCACTTCGTCGAGGTCGGTGGTGTCTTCGCCGTTGATCAGGATCTTGCCCGACGTCGGTTTGATCAGGCGGTTGATCATTTTCAGCGTGGTGCTTTTGCCGCAGCCCGATGGCCCGAGGAATACGCAGATTTCGCCTTCATTGACGGTCAGGCTTACCGAGTCCACGGCTTTCACATCTTTGCCGTTGCTTTGGAAGGTCTTGCTGAGGTTTTGAAGTTCGATCATTTGAGTAATCCTTTTGGAGTCAAAGAGCGTTGCAGCCACTGCAAAAACAGGTCGGCGAAGATCGCCAGAAGACTGACCAGCAGCGCGCCGACGATCAGCATCGACATGTCGCTGCGGCTGATGGAGGCGAGGATCAGCACGCCGAGGCCGCCGGCACCGATGGTTGCGGCGATGGTCATCACGCCGATGTTCATCACCACGGCCGTGCGCACGCCGGCCAGGATCACCGGCACCGCGATCGGTAGCTCGACCATGCGCAGGCGCTGGCCGAAGGTCATGCCGATGCCGCGTGCGGCTTCGCGGATGCCCGGCTCGACGCCGGTCAGGGCGAGGTAGGTGTTGCGCATGATCGGCAGCAGTGAATAAAGGAACACGGCGGTGATCGCCGGCATCGGGCCGAGGCCCTGACCGAATTTCGAGTAGAACGGCAGCAGCAGGCCGAACAGCGCAATCGACGGCACGGTCAGCAGCACTGTGGCGCTGGCCTGCAAAGGGCCGGCGAGGCTCGGGAAGCGAGTCATCAGAATGCCCAGCGGCACGCCGATGAGAATCGCCAGACTGACGGCGATGCCGACCAGCGTGATGTGCTGCCAGGTCAGGTGCATCACCTGCTGCCAGTCGAGGTGGGAAAAGGCGTTCAAAAATTCCATGACTTTTCCTCCTTTAGTTCAGTGGATGCTGGCGCAGGAAATCGGCAGCGACTTTCGACGGGCTTTCGTGATCGACATCGACCCGCGCATTGAGCTGGCGCATGGTTTCGTCGTCGAACAGCTCGGCCAGGGGTTTGAGCTGTTCCGCCAGTTGCGGGTGAGCGTCGAGGTAGGCCTGACGCACCACTGGCGCGGCGGTGTAGTCCGGGAAGTAATGCTTGTCGTCTTCCAGCAGCTTCAGCCCGAACGCATTGAGGCGACCGTCAGTGGTGTAGACAAGACCGGCAAACACCTGGCCGTTACGCAGGGCGGTGTAGACCAGTCCTGCGTCCATCTGCCGGATGTTTTGGCGGGTCAGGTTCATGTCGTACAGCTTGACCATGCCGTCCAGACCGTCGGAGCGGTTGGCGAACTCAGTGTCCAGCGCCACCAGATGATTGCTGCTGGCCTCGCTGCGCAGCACGTCGTTCAACTGGCTGATGTTGCTGATCTGCGGATATTGCTCGGCGACCTTTTTCGGCAGGGCGAGGGCGTAGGTGTTGCTGAATTTCGACGGCGTCAGCCAGACCAGGCCTTTTTTCGCGTCGAGTTCTTTTACTCGGGCGTAGGACTGTTCGCTGTCGAGTTTTTCGGTGACATGGTTGTAGGCCACCAGCGACACGCCGGTGTATTCCCAGAGCATGTCGAGTTGCCCACTCTCATGGGCGCTGCGGGCCAGGTTGCTGCCCAGGCCACCGGTAATCTGCGCGTCGTAGCCTTTGCTGCGCAGGTATTGCGCAGTGATTTCCGCGAGCAGGGTTTGCTCGGTGAACACCCGGGCACCGAGGCGGATGAGCGGCTTTTCCGCCGCCTGGGCAAATCCTGCGAACAGCAGGGCGCAGCCTAGAATCAAGCTAAGTCGTTTCATGAATATTCCTTTGCCGAAGCCTTAAGACGGGCGCAAACCGCGTTCCAGCCAGAGACGGCTGGCGAGGGTGACCACGCCATCGAGCAGCAACGCCAACAGCGCGGTGCACGCGGCGCCGAGCAGCAGTTGCGGCTGATTGTTCAGGGCGATGCCGGGGAAGATCAGGCTGCCGAGGCTGTTGGCGCCGATCAGGAAGGCCAGCGGCGCTGTACCGACGTTGATCGCCAGGGCCACCCGCACACCGCCAACGATGATCGGCACGGCGTTGGGCAATTCGACCTGCCACAACACCTGGCGCGGAGTCATGCCGATGCCGACTGCGGCTTCTTTCAGCGAACCCTGGACGTTTTTCAGGCCTTCATAGGTGTTGCGCACAATCGGCAAAAGCGAGGCGAGGAACAACGCGAAGATCGCCGGACCACTGCCGATGCCGAGTATCCCCAGGGCAATCGCCAGTACGGCCAGCGGTGGCACGGTGTTGCCGATGTTGAAGATTTGCATGAAGCGTTCGGCGCGGCCGACCATGGTCGGGCGGCTCAGGAAGATACCGGCGGGGATGCCCACGACAAGGGCGGCCAGCATTGAAGCGAGGACGAGAATCAGATGAGCTTGCAGGTAAAACAACAAATCGTCGCGGTAGTGTTCGATCGTGTTGATGCCGATCCAGTGGACCAGCAGGGCCAGGAGCGCGATTACCACCGCACCTCCCATCAGCCCTTTGCCATAGCGGATAGCCACAGGCGGACTCCTTTTTTATAGTCGGCGGACGCTGTCCCGAGTGGCATGCCATGCCTGGCTGCCGGGCGTGAACGTTCGCGAGAAGCAGCTCCCCCAGCACCGGCCAAAAGCGGTCTGAAAGTGAGCCATGAGCGCAGCCTCGTCAGGCTAACTTGCTGATTTTTCAGCCCCTGACGAAAAGTCGTAACAGGGGATGGACGTCTCCGTGCTTTAAAAGGTTCCCATCTGAGGCAGCATTTGGCCACCCTTAATGTGCTCAACGGTTCGGTTATTGTCTTGACTTGGGCTATAATCGCGGCCCTTTTTTGAATCACCGCCAGGCGATTTCCCATGACCAGACAGGCCGCCGAAGTCGCGAAACGCCGCACTTTCGCCATTATTTCCCACCCCGATGCCGGTAAAACCACGATCACCGAAAAGCTCCTGTTGATGGGCAAGGCGATTGCAGTGGCCGGTACGGTGAAATCCCGTAAATCCGACCGCCATGCGACATCCGACTGGATGGAGATGGAGAAGCAGCGGGGTATTTCCATTACCACGTCGGTCATGCAGTTCCCGTATCGCGAACATATGATCAACCTGCTCGACACCCCGGGCCACGAAGACTTCTCCGAAGACACCTACCGCACCCTGACCGCGGTGGACTCGGCCTTGATGGTCCTCGACGGCGGTAAAGGTGTCGAGCCACGTACCATTGCGCTGATGGACGTCTGCCGTCTGCGTGACACGCCGATCGTCAGCTTCATCAACAAACTCGACCGTGACATCCGTGACCCGATCGAACTGCTCGACGAAATCGAAGCCGTTCTGAAGATCAAGGCCGCGCCGATCACCTGGCCGATCGGTTGCTACCGCGACTTCAAGGGCGTTTACCACCTGGCCGACGACTACATCATTGTCTACACCGCCGGTCACGGTCACGAACGCACCGAAACCAAGATCATCGAAAAGCTTGATTCCGACGAAGCCCGCGCCCACCTGGGCGACGAGTACGAGCGCTTCCTCGAACAGCTGGAACTGGTGCAGGGCGCCTGCCACGAGTTCAACCAGCAGGAGTTCCTCGACGGTCAGCTGACCCCGGTGTTCTTCGGTACCGCACTGGGCAACTTCGGTGTCGACCACGTACTCGACGCCGTGGTCGACTGGGCACCGCGTCCGCTGCCACGTGTGGCCAACGAGCGTACCGTGGAGCCGGTGGAAGAAAAGTTCTCGGGCTTCATCTTCAAGATCCAGGCGAACATGGACCCGAAACACCGTGACCGCATCGCCTTCATGCGCATTTGCTCGGGCAAGTACGAGAAAGGCATGAAGATGCGTCACGTGCGTACCGGCAAGGACGTGCGCATCGGCGACGCCCTGACGTTCTTCTCCTCCGAGCGTGAACAGCTCGAAGAAGCGTACGCCGGCGATATCATCGGTCTGCACAACCACGGCACGATCCAGATCGGTGACACCTTCAGCGAAGGCGAAACCCTGGGCTTCACCGGTATCCCGCACTTCGCCCCGGAACTGTTCCGCCGCGTACGCCTGCGCGATCCGCTGAAATCCAAGCAACTGCGCCAGGGCCTGCAACAGCTGGCCGAAGAAGGCGCGACCCAGGTGTTCTTCCCGGAGCGCAGCAACGACATCATCCTCGGCGCCGTCGGTGTGCTGCAGTTCGATGTGGTCGCCAGCCGCCTGAAAGAGGAATACAAGGTCGAGTGCTCCTACGAGCCGATCACCGTCTATTCCGCGCGTTGGATCGAATGCAGCGACAAGAAGAAGCTCGAGGAATTCTCCAACAAGGCGGTGGAAAACCTGGCGCTGGACGGCGGCGGTCACCTGACTTACCTCGCGCCGACCCGGGTCAACCTGGCCCTGATGGAAGAGCGCTGGCCGGACGTGAAATTCCGTGCGACGCGTGAGCACCATTAAGCGCTGACTGGCGACACCCGAAAAAGCCCACTGATATAACAGTGGGTTTTTTTTGCGTGTTGATTAAGTATGCGAACTCATTCAAGTCGGGCGCAGTGCATCTGGTCCCATCAATAAGGGAGCGATCGAATGACAGGGAGGCTCGCTTATCTGCTTCGGCCCAATGGTTATTTCAGCCTGATGGCCTGGGTGCTGGCGGCGTTGCTCTTCATTAATCGCCTGAGCAGCATGGTCAAGCTGTTCATGGCGTTGTACTTGCGCCAGGAGCTGGGGCTGGCGATTGAAACCGTCGGCTGGCTGCTGTCGGCATATGGCGGTGGTCTGCTGATCGGCTCGATGCTCGGCGGATGGCTCAGTGACCACGTCCGCACGGCGCGCCTGACGGCGGCGCTGTTCTTTGTCTCTGCGTGGGTTCTGGTCTTGCTGGGTCTGGTTACGCAAGTGCCGTTGCTGGCCGGGTTGCTATTGCTCAGCGGCACTCTCGATGGCGCGATTCGCACCCTGCATCAGCGACTGATCATGGAGTATTGCGAGGTTGCGCAGCGCCCACGGGCGCAGGCGTTGAGTCGCATCGCCCGGAACCTCGGGATGGCCGCTGCCGGTGTAGCGGGCGGTGTTCTGGCACAGGTGGATTTTCGCTGGGTGTTTTTCATCAGTGCCGGGCTCACGCTGCTGGCGCTGCTCTGGTTCATCCGCACGACCTGGCGCCGGCCGGTGCTGATCGCTGACGAGGCGCCACCGGCGCAATCGGGTTCGGGCCTTCCCTATCGCGACAAACCATTTCTCTGGTTGCTGGCGGCGACCGTCCTTCTTGGCATGTCGTTCGACACGGTCTACAGCACCTTGGGCAACTATCTTCGCGACTATTACCGTTTGAGCACCGAGGCCATCGGCTGGCAGTTCGCGATCAACGCGATTCTGGTGGTAGCGCTGCAGATTCCCATGTCGCACTGGGGGGAACGCTGGGGCGCGCGTCGGCCATTGATCGCCGGTTGTGTGCTGCTGGCGGTCGGACTCGGCATGTTGCCGCTGGGTTCCGGCTTGTTTTATGCCTGTCTCTCGACAGTCATCTGGACGCTGGGGGAAGCGTTGTTCATGCCACCGTTGAACGTGCTGGTAATGCAGCATGCACAAACCGGAAAAAGCGGCCGTTACTTCGGTCTGTTCTTCATGGCCTGGAGTGCGAGTTCCCTGTTGTCGCCGGTGCTGGGTGGGCAGCTCTACGGCCAGTTCGGTGGCCACAGTGTCTGGCTGGCGAGTGCCGTGCTGGCCTCGCTGTCAGTACCGCTGATTTATCAGGCCACCCGTATTCGAACCACGCAATGCGCAAATGCTTAGCCGATCCGGTTATAGGCGTTATTCGAAAGTGGTCTGTCCACGCATGGCATTTTCGGGCATGGGGCAGCGTCCTATCTGGTGAACCCGGCGGATCGGAACTAGATTTCAATCAGCGTCAGGTCAGGCATGAATTTTCACTTGGAACAGGATGGACTCGGCTATGAAAAGCAGGTTGCTACGGGTTTTGCTGCTGTTGAAAGTGATGGTGATGCTGTCCCTCGGCACCGCGACGGCCTGGGCCGAGTGCGAGGATCACGATACCCAGGCGTCCAGCGGGCAGGTGGGGCACAGCGCGCTGATGCTGGCCAAGTCCGAGTCCGAGCCGGGCGATCAGGGCCAGGGCGGCAGCGCCGACGATGACGACTCGACCACCGACGAGCCGGACTCCGATGATCCGGATGAAGGCGACAGCCAGACGTAGATTGCAGACAATAGAAAACCTCTTCTGCCTCGACTGATGTGCAATCGCAATCGAGGTGGAAGAGGGGGAGTAAACGAGAAAACAGTTTGAAGTTACCGAAGACTAAAATACTTCAGGCTTTAGTGCGGACTATCCTTCCTCTATGTTTCCCGCGGATCCGCAAAGTTGTCGGCTCTGCTTGAAAATCTCCTGCTTGCAATGCGAGCCGTTTGTCGGAATTTCACATTGATTGTTCCAGACCTGTCAGAAATGACAGTAGACGTCGTGTTGTTTGCTCCTTATAAGTATTCGTGCAGTTGGATGCTTTTAATTACTAAAAGGAATCGTATGATGAGTACTGACGAAAGCAAGAATACTACCGGGAAATTGCAGGCTACTGGAACTTCAGTGCCAGGTTTTTCGACGACTGATGTTTCTTTTAAGCAAAATCTATCGGATAAAGGCTATTCCTTGGACGGCAGAATGGCAACGGAGCAACTGGGTTTTTTTATACGAACTTTAGATGTTAAAGAGAACGTAAATTACGATATACAAACGGCTTGGTCCGGAGAGAAGGAAACTGCGTTAGCTTATTATAAGAGCGCTGAGGGGGTTGCCTATGACGGTGTTTCAGGAACTATCGTGTTTAAAAAGTTCGATGATTTTTCTGAAAGTGCCGAATTTGAAGCTAGGTTGAAGTTGGAAAGTGCTACAGGTGATGTTAAGGATAAAGTCGTGGTTCTAGGTGAATTTGTGGGGTTTGAGGGACCGTAATCCTTAATTCATGGGTTAGGCTTTTGTTTGATTTTTAAATTGTCTGGAGTTATTGGCGAAAGGGAGGGGGGCTTTTGTTGTGGTTTGGAAAAAAGGTCTTCTGTATCTTTGTGATGCTCGCTGAACAACCGCTTTCTTCCAATTGTCGTTTTGGAAGAAAGCGGTTTGGCTGATTGTTTGAATACCGCCACAATTACATGAGCGTTTACTTTGCCACGCCGTGGAGGAGTTGCTCGGCACCGCGACGGCCTGGGCCGAGTGCGAGGATCACGATACCCAGGCGTCCAGCGGGCAGGTGGGGCACAGCGCGCTGATGCTGGCCAAGTCCGAGTCCGAGCCGGGCGATCAGGGCCAGGGCGGCAGCGCCGACGATGACGACTCGACCACCGACGAGCCGGACTCCGATGATCCGGATGAAGGCGATAGCCAGACGTAAATTCCGGACAAAAGAAAACCCCTTCTTTCTCGACTGATGCGCAATCGAGGCAGAAGGGGTTTGGTCAACATCATCAACAACCCGCCCCAGGAAACCGGGCGGGTTTTTTCATGCCGCGCCGTCGAGGAACTGTTCGGCGTAGTGGCAAGCCACCTGCCGATTGTCGAGGTGGCGCAACGCCGGTTCTTCAGTACTGCAACGCTCGGTCGCGTACGGGCAGCGCTTGTGGAAAGCACAGCCCGGTGGCGGGTTCAGCGGGTTAGGCAACTCGCCGACGATCTTGATTTTCGGCTTGTTCGGGTCCGGATGGATGGTCGGGGTCGCCGACAGCAGCGCCTGGGTGTACGGGTGCAGCGGGCGTTCATAGATGTCGTTCTTCGGACCCATTTCCACGGGGCGGCCGAGGTACATCACCATCACGTCATCGGCCACGTGTTGCACCACCGCGAGGTTGTGCGAGATGAACACATAGGCGGTGTTGAACTCCTGCTGCAGATCCATGAACAGGTTCAGTACCTGGGCCTGGATCGACACATCGAGCGCCGAGGTCGGTTCGTCCGCCACCAGCACTTTCGGTTGCAGCATCATCGCTCGGGCCAGCGCGATACGCTGACGCTGACCGCCGGAGAACATGTGCGGATAGCGCTGATAATGCTCGGGACGCAAGCCGACCTGCTTCATCATCGCCTGGACTTTCTCGCGACGTTCGGCGGCCGACAGGTTGGTGTTGATCAGCAGCGGCTCGGCCAGTTGATCACCGATCTTCTGCCGTGGGTTCAACGAGGCGTATGGGCTCTGGAACACCATCTGCACGTCTTTGCGCAGTTGCTTGCGCTGGGCCTTGTCGGCGCCGGCCACTTCTTGCCCGGCGATTTTCAGGGAGCCGGACGACGGCTCCTCGATCAGGGTCAGGGCACGGGCCAGGGTGGATTTGCCGCAGCCCGATTCGCCCACAACGGCGAGGGTCTTGCCGGCTTCCAGTTCGAACGACACGCCGTTGAGGGCGCGCACGGTCGCGTGGCCCTTGAACAGGCCACGGGAGACTTCGTAGTGACGGGTCAGGTCGCGGGCGGTAAGTACGACGGCCATTACGCCACCTCCTGGTTCAGCGGGTAGAAGCAGCGGGCGAGGCTGTGGCTTTTCGGGTCAAGGGTCGGACGCTGTGCGCGGCAGCTGTCCTGCACGTACGGGCAGCGCGGTGACAACAGGCAGCCTTGCGGACGGTCGTAACGGCCCGGAACGATGCCCGGCAGAGTGGCCAGACGCTCGGCACCCTGGCTGTGCTCCGGAATCGCCTTGAGCAGCGCTTCGCTGTACGGGTGCGCTGGGATGTCGAACAGTTGCGGCACCTGACCGACTTCAACGGCTTGCCCTGCGTACATCACGCACACGCGCTGGGCGGTTTCAGCCACCACGGCGAGGTCGTGGGTGATCAGCACCAGGCCCATGTTCTGCTCTTTCTGCAACGCCAGCAGCAGGTCCATGATCTGCGCCTGAATCGTCACGTCGAGTGCTGTGGTCGGTTCGTCGGCGATCAGCAGTTTCGGCTCGCCGGCAATCGCCATGGCAATTGCCACGCGCTGGCTCATGCCGCCGGACAGTTGATGCGGGTAGGCGTCCATACGGTTCGCGGCGCCCGGGATTTCAACCTTTTCCAGCAGTTCGATGGCGCGCTTGCGGGCGGCCTTGCCGGACATTTTCAGGTGCAGGCGCAGCACTTCCTCGATCTGGAAACCGACGGTATAGCTCGGGTTCAGCGCGGTCATCGGATCCTGGAACACCATGGACAGGTCTTTACCGACGATCTGCCGACGCTGGCGATTGCTCAGTTTGAGCATGTCTTTACCGTCGAAGCTCAGGGAATCGGCAGTGACGATCCCCGGGTGTTCGATCAGGCCCATCAGCGCCATCATGGTCACGGACTTGCCGGAACCCGACTCGCCCACGATCGCCAGGACTTCGCCCTTGTCGACTTTCAGGTCGAGGCCGTCGACCACGGGTGTGGCGTTCTTGTCGCCGAAGCGAACGTTGAGATTCTTGATTTCTAGCAGTGACATGGGAATCTCCTCAGGCGGCGTTCTTGAGTTTCGGGTCCAGCGCATCGCGCAGACCGTCGCCCATCAAGTTGATTGCCAGCACGCTGAGCAAAATGGTCAAACCAGGCAGACTCACGACCCACCAGGCGCGTTCGATGTAGTCGCGGGCCGAAGCCAGCATGGTGCCCCACTCAGGGGTTGGCGGCTGGACGCCGAGGCCGAGGAAGCCCAGGGCGGCGGCATCGAGGATCGCCGAAGAGAAGCTCAGGGTCGCCTGGACGATCAGCGGTGCCATGCAGTTGGGCAGCACGGTGATGAACATCAGGCGTGGCAGACCGGCACCGGCCAGGCGCGCAGCGGTCACGTAGTCGCGGTTCAGTTCGCCCATCACCGCGGCACGGGTCAGACGCACGTAGGACGGCAAGGACACCACGGCAATGGCGATCACGGTGTTGATCAGGCCTGGGCCGAGGATGGCGACGATCGCCACGGCCAGCAGCAGCGACGGCAGGGCCAGCATGATGTCCATCAGACGCATGATGGTCGGGCCAATCATTTTCGGGAAGAAGCCGGCGAACAGGCCCAGCAGAATCCCCGGGATCAGCGACATCACCACCGACGACAGGCCGATCAGCAGCGAAAGACGCGAACCCTGGATCAGACGCGACAGCAGGTCGCGACCCAGTTCGTCGGTACCGAGCAGGAATTGCATTTGCCCGCCTTCGAGCCACGCCGGCGGCGTCAGCAGGAAGTCACGGTATTGCTCGCTCGGGTTATGCGGGGCGACCCACGGCGCGAAAATCGCGCAGAAAATTACCAGCAGCATGAACAGCAGACCGGCGACGGCGCCCTTGTTCTTGGCAAAGGCCTGCCAGAACTCTTTGTACGGTGACGGGTACAGCAGACTTTGATCCACGGCGGTGGCGGCGGTGACTACTGAGGAAGTTGGAGTGCTCATGGGTATTGACCTCAGCGCTGATGACGGATGCGTGGGTTGGCAAAGCCGTAGAGGATGTCCACCACGAAGTTGACCAGAATCACCAGGCAGGCGATTAACAGGATGCCGTTTTGCACAACCGGGTAGTCCCGGGCGCCGATGGCTTCGATCAGCCATTTACCGATGCCGGGCCAGGAGAAGATGGTTTCGGTCAGAACCGCACCGGCCAGCAGGGTGCCGACTTGCAGGCCGACCACGGTCAACACCGGGATCAGCGCGTTGCGCAGACCGTGCACGAACACCACGCGCGACGGCGACAGGCCTTTGGCCTTGGCGGTACGGATGTAGTCTTCACGCAATACTTCGAGCATCGACGAACGGGTCATCCGCGCGATCACCGCCAGCGGAATTGTGCCCAGCACGATGGCCGGCAGGATCAGGTGGTGCAGGGCATCGAGGAACGCACCCATGTCATCGGCCAGCAGGGTGTCGATCAGCATGAAACCGGTGCGCGGCTCGATGTCGTAAAGCAGGTCGATCCGTCCGGATACCGGGGTCCAGCCCAGGCTCACGGAGAAGAACATGATGAGGATCAGGCCCCACCAGAAAATCGGCATCGAGTACCCCGCCAGGGAGATGCCCATCACCCCGTGGTCGAACAGGGATCCTCGCTTGAGGGCCGCAATCACCCCGGCCAACAGGCCCAGGATGCCGGCGAACAGCAGGGCGGCCATGGACAGTTCCAGGGTCGCCGGGAAGAGGGAGGTGAACTCGGTCCATACGCTCTCGCGGGTGCGCAGGGATTCACCGAGGTCGCCGTGGGCCAGTTTGCCGATGTAGTCCAGATACTGGGCGTACAGCGGTTTGTTCAGACCGAGGCGTTCCATTGCCTGAGCGTGCATTTCGGGGTCGACCCGACGTTCGCCCATCATCACTTCCACGGGGTCGCCGGGAATCATGCGAATCAACGCGAAAGTCAGCAAGGTGATGCCGAAAAACGTGGGGATCAATAACCCCAGTCGGCGGGCAATAAAACTAAACATCGTGTGTGGTACCTCATCAGCCGGTTAGGCGTGCCCGGTTTCCCTGGGGTCAGGGAAACCGGGAGTTTTCTTATCTACTTCACCTGGGTGGTGGCGAAGTTATTGGTTGTCAGAGGGCTGATGTGATAACCCTCAACGTTGTTGCGCATTGCAGTGAACATCCGGGTGTGGGCCATGCTGATCCACGGTTGGTCCTGATTGAACAGCACCTGGGCTTGTTCATACAGCTTGGCGCGTTCGGCCGGATCTACTTTAGCCCGTGCTTCGTCGAGCAGTGTCTGGAATTTTTCGTTGCACCAGCGAGCGTAGTTTTCGCCGTTCTTGGCGGCTTCGCAACTGAGCATAGGCGTCAGGAAGTTATCCGGGTCGCCGTTGTCGCCCGCCCATCCGGCCGACACCATATCGTGTTCGCCGGCCTTGGCGCGCTTGAGCATCTCACCCCATTCCATCACACGGATGTCGATCTTGATCCCGACTTTCGCCAGGTCAGCCTGCATCATTTGTGCGCCGAGCATCGGGTTCGGGTTGGTCGGGCCGCCGCCATTGCGGGTGAACAGGGTGAACACGGTGCCTTCCGGCACGCCGGCTTCCTTGAGCAGGGCGCGGGCCTTGTCGAGGTCACGTGGCGGGTTCTTCAACTCGTGGTTGTAGCCCAGCAGGGTCGGCGGGTACGGGTTGACCGCAACGGTCGCGTTGCCTTTGCCGAACAGCGCGTTGACGTAGGCTTCCTTGTCGAAGGCGATGTCGATGGCTTTGCGCACCCGCACGTCGCTCATGTACTTGTGCTGGGTGTTCATGGCGACATACGAGACGGTCATCGCATCCAGTTCGTCGACTTTCAGGTTGCTGTCTTTCTTGATGCTCGGGATGTCATCCGGTTTCGGATACAGCGCGATCTGGCACTCGTTGGCCTTGAGCTTCTGCAAACGCACGTTGTTGTCGGTGGCGATCGCCAGGATCAGCGCGTCAGCCGGAGGCTTGCCACGGAAGTAGTCCGGGTTGGCCTTGAAGCGTACCTGGGCGTCCTTGTTGTAGCGCTGGAAGATGAACGGCCCGGTGCCGATCGGTTTGCTGTTCAGGTCGCCGGTCTTGTTGGCCTTGAGCAACTGGTCGGCGTATTCGGCCGGATAGATCGAGGAGAACGCCATGGCGATGTCGGCCAGGAACGGCGCTTCGCGGCGGGTCAGGGTGAACTTGACCGTGTTGTCGTCGACTTTCTCGACGCTTTTGAGCAGTTCCTTGAAGCCCATGCTTTCAAAGTACGGGAAGCCCACGCTCGACAGCTTGTGCCACGGGTGATTCGGGTCCAGCTGACGCTGGAAGCTCCAGACCACGTCGTCGGCATTCATGTCGCGGGTCGGCTTGAAATAGTCGGTGGTGTGAAACTTGACGCCTTTGCGCAGGTGGAACGTGTAGGTCAGGCCGTCTTCGCTGATGTCCCAGGACTCGGCCAGCGCCGGAATCACTTCGGTGGTGCCGGGCTTGAAGTCCGCCAGACGGTTGAAGATGGTTTCGGCCACCGCGTCGGCAGTGACTGCAGTCGTGTACTGGACCATATCGAAGCCTTCCGGACTGGCTTCGGTGCAGACCACCAAGGGTTTGGCCGAGACGCCGATGGCGGCGCTCAACAAGGCGGCAGCGACGGCCGCACGTAGGGGAAGCATTTTCATCGTTAACCCTCTGCAATCGGTTGAAGACAAAAAGCCGAACGGCCGACTCGTCACTGAGTCAGCCGTCGGCACGCGTTTTTACAGAATGTTGAATGGTACGGTGGTCACGAGACGGAACTCGTTGATGCTGCCGTCAGCCTGGTTTTCGCTGGCACGGTGAGCGGTGTAGGTGGCGCGCACGGTGGTCGCCTTGAGCGGACCGCTCTGTACCGCGTAGGTGGCACCGATGCCGTATTCGTAGTGGTGTTCGCCGTCCATGTTTTTCACGTCATACGCAGTGCCGGTGTAGTGAGTACCGTCGATGCCCCAGCCGCGAGCCTGGTAGATGTTGAACTTCAGGCCTGGTACGCCGTACTCGGCCATGTTCAGACCGTAGGCGACCTGGAAGGACTTCTCGTTCGGGCCGTTGAAGTCGGACAGCAGGGAGTTGGCCAGGTAGATGCCGTTGGTTTCGTGCAGGTAGTCGAAGTACTCGTTACCGTTAATTTCCTGGTACGAGAAGGTCAGGCTGTGTGCCTGGTGGGTCAGGCCGAACGACAGGGAGTAGGTGTCGTTGTCGATGTTGCCCATCTCTTTTTTGCCGGTATCGACCGTCTTGTAGTAGTTCAGGCCGGTGGTCAGGCTCACGACATTGCTGTCACCCAACTCGTGGGTGGCGCCGAAGTAGTACTGGTTCCAGAAGTCTTCAACCTTGGAAGCGTACAGGCTGGTCTTCAGGCTTTTCAGCGGCTGGTAGTTCAGGCCGACGATGCTCACGCGATCGGTTTCGGCATTGTTGTTGGTGTACTCGGAGCGGAATTTCGACAGGCTTTCTTCGGTACGCGGCGATACGCGGTCGA
The DNA here is from genome assembly GCF_012974785.1 of Pseudomonas fluorescens. Taxonomy (GTDB): domain Bacteria; phylum Pseudomonadota; class Gammaproteobacteria; order Pseudomonadales; family Pseudomonadaceae; genus Aquipseudomonas; species Aquipseudomonas fluorescens_BT. The sequence continues at coordinate 961,600 of NZ_CP027561.1, forward strand.
AGCTGCCGGCGTCGAACGACAGGTTGTTCAGCTCTTCGCTGTGCAGGCTGACACCTTCAAAGCTCGAAGGCAGCGCACGGTTGCCGATGGTGTCGACGATGGGGGTGCTGAAGTTCTGGCGACCGGCGGTCAGGGTGGTGTTGGAAACGCGGAACTTGACGTTGGCCAGGCCCAGTTTGCTCCACTGACCTTCGGCATCACCGCCTTCTTTGGTCAGGGTACGGTTGTTGCCTGCGCCTGGACGCGAGCCCGGTGCGCCACCATTGTTGGAGGCCAGATCCTTGCGGTCGCGCTCCAGGGCAACGGCGTTGTACGCGGCCACTTCAGTGCTGACACCGACGGTGCCCTGAGTGAAGCCGGAGGTGTAGTTGACGATGGTGCCCTGCACCCAGTTGATACGACGATCGGTCGGGGTTGCAACGCCGTCTTTGCGGTAGGTGAACTTGCCGCCACGTTTCAGTTGCTCGTTGGCGTACCAGTTACGGGTCGTGCCGCTGATCTTGGAGCCTTCGAGGAAACCGGTGGCTTCAGCCTGGGCGCTCTGCTCGTTGACGGTAACCGGGGTGAACGCCTGGCTCTGTTCCTCGGCATAAGCCGTGGCGGTGATGCTGCTGATGGCCAGGGCCAGTATCGCGGTGCTGCTCAGTTTCATGGGTGAAGCTCCTTTACTTTCTTTTTATGCCGGCTTTTTTTATAGGGCCGGTTTTTGGTTTTAGAACTCATTCACACATCGCAAACGTTTGCAAAAGGCCTGATTGGCGAATTTCGGCAAAGCGCTTGCGTGAGGAGGTAGACGGCCTCCTCAGCGATGCGGCTAGTCGGTTTTTTGTTTAATCGATGCTGACACCCGAAAACACGTTGCGACCGAACGGGCTCACCTTGAACCCCTCGACTCTCGCGCTCAGCGGCTGGTTGACCGTCGAGTGGGCGACAGGCGTGATCGGCACTTGCTGCTTAAGCAACTGCTGGGCCTGTTTGTAGAGCACGGTGCGCTGCTCACGGTCGGTGACCACCTTGGCCTCCTTGATCAGCTTGTCGTAAGCCGGGTCGCACCACATGGAGTAGTTGTTGCCGCCAATGGCGTCGCAGCTGTACAGCGTGCCGAGCCAGTTGTCCGGGTCCCCGTTGTCACCGGTCCAGCCGATCAGGCTGATGTCGTGTTCGCCATTCTTGGTGCGCTTGATGTACTCGCCCCATTCGTAACTGACGATCTTCACTTTCAGACCGATCTTGGCCCAGTCAGCCTGGAGCATTTCGGCCATCAGCTTGGCGTTCGGGTTGTACGGACGCTGCACCGGCATGGCCCACAGGTTGATTTCTGTGCCCTCCTTGACGCCGGCAGCCTTGAGCAGTGCCTTGGCTTTTTCCGGGTTGTAGGCGGTTTCCTTGATGGTGTCGTCGTAGGCCCACTGGGTCGGTGGCATGGCGTTGACGGCCAGTTGACCGGCGCCTTGATAAACAGCGTTGAGAATCCCTTGTTTATTCACCGCCATGTCCAGCGCCTGCCGCACTTCGAGCTGGTCGAACGGTTTATGGCGCACGTTGTAGGCGATGTAGCCGAGGTTGAAGCCCGGCTTTTCGATCAATTGCAGTTTCGGGTCGTTCTTCAGTGCCGGCACATCCGCCGGGCGTGGATGCAGTGTGACCTGGCACTCGCCGGCCTTGAGCTTCTGCACGCGAACCGAGGCGTCGGTATTGATCGCGAAAATCAGGTTCTTCAGCTTCACCCGGCTCTGATCCCAGTAATGCGGGTTGCCGGTGTAGCGGATGTTCGAGTCTTTCTGATAGCTCTTGAACACGAACGGCCCTGTGCCGATCGGCTTCTGGTTGATGTCGCTCGGCTTGCCTTCGGCCAGCAATTTGTCGGCGTATTCGGCAGACAGAATGGCGGCGAAGCTCATGGCGATGTTCTGGATGAACGCGGCGTCGACGCTGTTGAGCGTGAACACCACGGTCAGCGGCCCGGTCTTTTCGACCTTGGCGATGTTCTTGTTGAGGCTCATCCCGTTGAAATACGGGAACTCGGTCGGATAAGCCTTACGGAAGGGCTGTTGCGGATCGAGCATGCGGTTAAACGTGAACAGCACGTCGTCGGCGTTGAAATCGCGGGTAGGTTTGAAGTACGCCGTTGAATGAAACTTCACCCCTTCACGCAGGTGAAAGGTGTACTTGAGACCATCCTCGGAAATATCCCAGCTCGTTGCCAGACCCGGTACGACATTGGTCGCGCCTTTTTCGAATTCAGCCAGGCGGTTGTACAGCGGTTCGGCGGCGTCGTTATCGGTGGCCGTCGTGTACTGCGCGGTATCGAAACCGGCCGGACTGCCTTCGGAACAGAACACCAGGCTGTCGCTGGCGGCAAAAGTCGCGGACGTGGCGGCCAGCAGGCCGGCGCCCAGCAATGCGGAAAAAACCAAGGTATGGCGCATGACGCTCCCTCTTTATCTCAGTGTTTTTCAATGCGCCGTGATCCCTTCCAGGGAAGTTGTGGCTGCATTGAGCTCAAACCCACAGCAAACCGATAGCCCACGCAGTCACTGGTCAGAACCTGACGGTAGGGACCGCAGGTCTGGCAGTAAATGCGCAGAGTCCTAAAGACTCGTAGGAAAAGGCGACGCGTCCTAAACCAACCTGGTAGGGCCAGGTGGAAATGGATGTAGGCAAATTCCTGACTAATCGGCAGAAAAAAACAGCGGCGACGCTGAAAACGTCGCCGCCGGCTTTTTTACTTGATGCTGACGCCGTAGAAGGAGTTCAAGCCGAATGGGCTGATCTTGAAGTCCTGCACGTTGGCGCGCATGGGTTGATACACCGTCGAGTGAGCGATAGGTGTCATAGGGACTGCATCTTTGAGGACGTGTTGCGCCTCTTTGTAGAGTTCGGTGCGCTTGGCCTGGTCGGTGGTGCGCTTGGCTTCTTTCACGAGGCCGTCGAATTTCTTGTCGCACCATTTGGAGAAGTTGTTGCCACTCAGGGAGTCGCAACCAAACAACACGTTGAGCCAGTTGTCCGGATCACCATTGTCACCGCTCCAGCCAATGATCATGGCCTGGTTCTCGCCACCTTTGGAACGCTTGATGTACTCGCCCCACTCGTAGCTGGTGATCTTCACGTTCAGACCGATCTTCTTCCAGTCGGACTGGAGCATTTCGGCCATCAGCTTGGCGTTCGGGTTGTACGGACGCTGAACCGGCATCGCCCACAGGACGATCTCGGTACCTTCCTTGACGCCGGCTTCCTTGAGCAGCTGCTTGGCTTTCTCAGGATCGTACTTGGCGTCCTTGATGGTGGTGTCGTAGGACCACTGGGTCGGCGGCATGGCGTTGACGGCCAGCTGGCCCGCGCCCTGGTAAACCGAGTCGATGATCTGTGGCTTGTTGACGGCCATGTCCAGCGCCTGGCGAACACGCAGGTCGGCCAGCGGGTTCGGCTCGTTGCTGCCTTTGACCTTGTCCATCACGTTGTAGGCGATGTAGCCCAGGTTGAAGCCGGCCTGGTCAGGCATCTTCAGCGCAGGGTCGGCTTTCAGTGCAGCGAGGTCGGCCGGACGCGGGAACAGGGTGACCTGGCACTCGTTCTTTTTCAGCTTCTGGATACGGACCGACGGGTCGGTGGTGATGGCGAAGATCAGGTTGTCGATCTTCACGTCTTCAGGCTTCCAGTAATCCTTGTTGCCGGTGTAACGGATGTTGGAGTCTTTCTGGTAGCTCTTGAACACGAACGGACCAGTGCCGACCGGCTTCTGGTTGATGTCGGCAGCCTTGCCTTGTTTCAGCAGCTGGGCTGCGTACTCGGCGGACTGAATCGACGCGAAGCTCATGGCCATGTTCTGGATGAACGCGGCGTCGACTTCTTTGAGGGTGAACTTGACGGTGTGGTCGTCGACTTTATCGATCTTGGTGATGTTGGTATCCATCCCCATGTCGGTGAAGTACGGGAATTCGGTCGGGTACGCCTTACGGAACGGGTCATCCTTGTTAATCATGCGATTGAAGGTGAACAGCACGTCGTCGGCGTTGAACTCACGAGTCGGCTTGAAATACGGGGTGGTGTGGAACTTCACGCCTTCACGCAGGTGGAAGGTGTAGGTCAGGCCGTCCGGGGAAATGTCCCAGCTGGTCGCCAGCCCAGGAACAACGGCGGTGCCGCCACGCTCGAACTGGGTCAGACGGTTGAACATGGTTTCGGCTGAGGCGTCGAAGTCGGTTCCGGTGGTGTACTGGCCTGGATCGAAACCGGCCGGGCTGCCTTCGGAGCAGAACACCAGGTTAGTCGCAGCGGTGGCGAAAGGTGCGGAGGCAAACAAGCCTGCGCCGACTAAAAACGGAATGACCGCGTGTTTAAGCATGTTGGCCTCATGATTTGTTGTCATTTTTTAATATTGAGGTACGACCTCGTGAGTCGTGCCTGCGGATACTTATGCAGGGCCCATACCCAATGCAAGATCCAGAGCGCCCGGCGGCATCAAACGGTGGCACGAACGTACCTTAATGTCGCATCTGTATAACTTCTGACGCATTTGACCGTTTGCGGTCGGTTTTTACGGTGCAAACGAAGCCCCAAAACGGTGCATTGGTCACGTTTTGCGCGCCGAATCGGGGCCCGGTGTTACTTATTTATACCCACGCCATAGAAGGGGGTTAGACCGAACGGGCTGATCCTGAAGTCGGTGACTTCCTTGCGCAGCGGCTGGAACACCGTGGAGTTGGCGATCGGCGTGATCGGCACCTGCTGTTTAAGGATCAGTTGCGCCTGTTGATACAGTTTTACCCGTTGCGATTTATCCGTGGACACCTTGGCCTGCTGCACCAGTTTGTCGTAGGCCGGATCGCACCACTTGGCGTAGTTGCTGCCTTTCACCGCCGCGCAACTGTAAAGCACGCCCAGCCAGTTGTCCGGGTCGCCGTTGTCACCGGTCCAGCCGTAGATCATCGCGTCGTGTTCGCCATTCTTGGCGCGCTTGATGTACTCGCCCCATTCATAGCTGACGATGTTGGCCTTGATACCGATCTTCTCCCAATCCTGCTGGATCATCTGTGCCGACATTCGCGCATTGGGGTTTGAAGCGCGTTGCACGGTCATGGCCCAGAGGTTGATGGTTGTACCAGGTGCAACCCCTGCCTCCTTGAGTAGCGCCCTGGCTTTTGCAGGGTCGTGCGGCGCGTCTTTTATGTTCGGATCGAACGACCATTGCGCGGGCGGCAAGGCGTTTTGCGCCAACTGCCCAGCACTCTGGTAAACCGCCTTGATGATCGCCGGTTTGTCGATGGCCATGTCCAGTGCCTGACGCACCTTGAGCTGGTCCAGTGGTGGATGGGTGGTGTTGTAGGCGAGGAAACCGAGGTTGAAACCGGCCTGCTTCAACACGCGCAGGTTCGGGTCTTTTTCCATCACTTCGATGTCGGCCGGGCGTGGGTAGCCACTGACCTGGCATTCGCCGGTCTTGAGCTTCTGCAGACGGACAGCGGCGTCCGGGGTGATCGAGAACACCAGGTTGTCGATTTTCACGTCTTCGGGTGTCCAGTAGTCCTTGTTCGCCGCGTAGCGGATCTGCGAGTCCTTCTGGTAGCGCTTGAACACGAATGGGCCGGTGCCGACCGGTTTCTGGTTGATATCCGCCGCTTTGCCTTCCTTCAGCAACTGCGCGGCATATTCGGCCGATTGCACTGAAGCGAAGCTCATGGCGAGGTTTTGCACGAACGCGGCGTCGACGTTGTTCAGGTTGAAGCGCACGGTGTTTTCGTCGAGTTTTTCCACGGATTTGATCGTGGTGTTCAGGTCCATGTCGGTGAAGTACGGGGACTCGGCGGGGTAGGCCTTGCGAAAGGCGTTGTCCGGGTCAAGCAGACGCTGGAAGGTGAACAGCACGTCGTCGGCGTTGAAGGTGCGGCTCGGGGTGAAGTAGTCGGTGGTGTGGAATTTTACGTTTTGGCGCAGGTGGAAGGTGTACTGGAGGCCGTCCGGGCTGACGTCCCAGCTTGTGGCCAGGCCGGGTTCGATGTCGGTGCCGCCGCGTTTGAATTGGGTGAGGCGGTTGAAGACGGTTTCGGCGGAGGCGTCGAAGTCGGTGCCGCTGGTGTATTGGCTGGGGTCGAAGCCGGCGGGGCTGGCTTCGGAGCAGTAGACGAGGGTTGTGGCTGCGTTGGCGATTGGGGTGATGGCGGTCAGGGCCAGGGTTATTAGAAGTGGTTTGAGGGTGAATCGATCCATGGAGTCCCCGAGTGTATTGGAGGTAGTTGTGGGGAGGAGGGTAGCCGGGGTTTCGGTGGGTGCGGAAATATCGTTTTTCTAGGTGAGGTGTCTATCTCGGTATATCTGGGGAGGTTGTGAACATAACCGTTTTTTCGGGTGCTGCGGCTTATGGTTCCGCCCTTACGGCGGGTCACTTTTTACAAACGCCTAAAAAGTAACCAAAAACGCTTGCTCCTGCGTTCGGCCCGCTCGCTAGGGCTCGGGGTTCCTTCGCTCCGGGATTCATCCGGGGGCATCGCCTACGGTTTGCTTCGCTGCACCTCCTCTCGATGTGTTTGGCTTCGCCAAACGGTCGCTGCGCTCCCACCCCCGGATAAATCCCTCCACTCAGCCTTCCGACGTCGCCCGAAGATCAAAAGCGGTACTCGAGCTAACGCTCATTGTGTTGAGTGGTGGAAGCCAAAGCCAAAGCCAAAGCCGGAGTGGAGTTGTATGCGTTTTAAACCCGAGTTCACCTCGATATCTCACGTCGGCGTACCTCCCCCAAGCACCGCGGTCAGTCCCCTCTCCCTCCGGGAGAGGGCTAGGGTGAGGGCAGCTTTTGAAGCTGTTTAAATCTCAACAACAACACCGGATCCTTCCCACAAGGTTTTCAGGTTGTCCGTCGGAAGCACGCTCTCTAGTCTTTGGTTGTCGCAGAACAATCTGCGATCGGGAGGTGAGATTCCCGGTTACTGAATTTGGAAACCAGCGCAAGCCACCCCATAATCGCCGCCAGTTCATGCTGTCGGCAGTTCTTTATGGCGGCTATGTACGGGCGGACTTCGGTCCGGCCGGGTTGGTTTCCTTACCGGTAATCTCACTCCGTACATAGTTGCCACCTCATTTCACGAGTGAGATCGGAAATGAGTGGCGCAAATTCATAAGGAAATGCTCCATGAACAAGCCCGTACCCGACCCACCCTTCGAATCACCCACCCCCCTCGAAGAAGCCATGCGCGCCGAAGACCTCGCCCGCAACCGCGAAGCCATCAAACGCGCCCTCGACTATTACCTGTGCCCCAATCCTTCCAAACCGAGCCCGAGCACGATGTACATGGTCACGCCCAACGTCGACACCGAAAGCCTGCTGGCCAATGCCTGCGAATCCCTGGCGTCGGCCAGTACCATCGCCAGCAATTTCGCCAATGAGCTCAGCGGTTCGCAGCGCAGTACGGCGCTCGGGATCCAGCAGATCATCATGCTGGCCGAGCTGGCGGTGAACCGGGCGCTGGATCGGGTTGATCCGCAAACCTGAGACCGTGTCATCGTTCATCGCCAGCAGGCTGGCTCCCACAGGAGTCCGCATTCCAAATGTGGGAGCTAGCTTGCTAGCGATGACGGCGGAGCTGACAACCCAAATGCCGGGCACAAAAAAACCGGCGATCATCACTGATCGCCGGTTTTCATTCAGCCGTCACTCAATCACTGCATCAATACTTCAATCGAGCCATCAGCGGTCAGGCTGACCTGGCTGGTGCCGGCTTCGACTTCAGGCGTGACGGGCGCCGAATCCATGCCGGCGGCTTTCATCATCATCGGGGCGCGCATGTACGGTTGTGGGAAGCCGTTGCTGTTGAGGTTCAGGTTGACGATTTTGTAGCCCTTGCCGCCCAGGGCGTCGGTGGCCAGTTGGGCGCGGGCCTTGAAGGCGGTGACGGCTTCTTTCAGCAGTTTGTCTTCGCTGGCCTTGCGGGTCGGGTCGGCGATGGCGAAGTCCATGCCGCCCATTTTCAGGTCGGTCAGCAGTTCGCCGGTGAGTTTGGACAGGGCGGCGAAGTCGGCGCTTTCCAGACGCAGTTCGGCGCGTTCGCGCCAGCCGGTGATTTTCTGGCCCTTGGTGTCGTAGATCGGGTAGCTGTTGCGGCTGCCCTGGCGCAGGGTGATGTCTTTGACCTGCTTGGCCTGGGCCAGGGCCTTGTTCATGGTGGTGCTGACGTCGGCGGCGAGTTTGGCCGGGTCAGTATTCTGTTCTTCGGTGTAGAGGGTCACGATCATCAGGTCGCGGGCCACTTCCTGGCTGACTTCGGCGCGCAGGGAAATCTGGTTGTAGTGCAGCTCATCGGCAGCCAGGGCCGGAAGGCTGGCGACACTGCCGACGGTCAGGGCGAGAAGGGCGGCGCTGCGGCGAAATGTGTGCATGAAAGCTCCTTGATGAGGGCGCAGGTGATGGTTCGGGGGCCTGCGTGAAACCATCAGACTCTAGCGTCTATGATCCGGTTCGCCCAGTTACAACTTCTATACAGATGGGCCTTATAGCCGCCGCGACGCTTTTTGCCATGTGGTCGTTTGCCGCACTTTCGCCTCTCAAGCCCGCGCCTTGGTTATACTCCGTGCGATCCGCCTGGAGCGCTCATCAGGAGAGCTCATGCTCGCCCCCGTACAACTGACTTCCGCCACTCGCCAGAACCTCTGGCGGCTGACTTTCATCCGCACCCTGGTGCTCGCCGCGCAGGCCGGTTCCGTGGGCCTGGCCTACTGGCTGGATCTGTTGCCGTTGCCGTGGGTGCAACTGGTGATGACCCTCGGCTGTTCGATTCTGCTGTGTGTGTTCACCGCCGTGCGTCTGCGCACTTCGTGGCCGGTGACCGAGCTCGAATACGCGCTGCAATTGGCCTGCGATCTGGTTATCCACAGTGCCTTGCTGTATTTCTCCGGTGGTTCGACCAACCCGTTCGTTTCGTATTATCTGGTGCCGCTGACCATCGCTGCGGTGACGCTGCCGTGGCGTTATTCGGTGGTGCTGTCCGGTATTGCGCTGGCTTTGTACACCCTGATGCTGACGCATTTCTATCCGCTGGAAACCCTGCCCGTGGCCCGGGAGAACCTGCAGATCTACGGCATGTGGCTGAGTTTTGCCCTCGCGGCAGCGGTGATCACCTTCTTCGCCGCACGGATGGCCGAAGAGCTGCGCCGTCAGGAAGAATTGCGGGCAATCCGCCGCGAAGAAGGTCTGCGCGATCAGCAGTTGCTGGCCGTGGCGACTCAGGCCGCCGGTGCCGCCCATGAATTGGGTACGCCGCTGGCGACCATGAGCGTGTTGCTCAACGAAATGCAGCAGGATCATCACGACCCGATGCTTCAGGAAGACCTGAAGGTGCTGAAGGATCAGGTGAAGCTCTGCAAGGAGACCCTGCAGCAACTGGTGCGCGCCGCCGAGGCCAATCGCCGGATGGCGGTGGAGATGCAGGACGTTACCGACTGGCTCGACGAAGCGCTCAATCGCTGGCACCTGATGCGTCCCGAGGCCAGTTACCGCTTCCAGCGCCTGGGCCAGGGCCCGCTGCCTCGTGTGGCGCCGCCCCCGGATCTGACCCAGGCCTTGTTGAATCTGTTGAACAACGCCGCCGACGCCTGCCCGGAAAACCTTCAGGTGACCCTGGACTGGACCGCCGAAGACCTGACTATCAGCATCCGCGATCATGGTGCCGGTGTGCCGCTGGCCATCGCCGAGCAGATCGGCAAACCGTTTTTTACCACCAAGGGCAAAGGCTTCGGCCTGGGCCTGTTTTTGAGCAAGGCCAGCGTGACACGCGCCGGCGGCTCAGTGAAACTCTATAGTCATGAGGAAGGCGGCACGCTCACCGAGCTGCGCCTGCCCCACGGCGTCCGAGGAGAGCAACATGAGTGACGAAATCCAAGTCGAAGGCGAAGAACTGCCGCATTTGCTGTTGGTCGATGACGACGCGACCTTCACTCGGGTGATGGCCCGTGCCATGGCCCGCCGTGGCTTTCGCGTCAGCACCGCCGGTTCCGCCGAGGAAGGTCTGACCATCGCCCAGGCCGATCTGCCGGACTATGCCGCGCTGGACCTGAAAATGGACGGCGACTCCGGTCTGGTCCTGCTGCCGAAGCTGCTGGAGCTGGACCCGGAAATGCGCGTGGTGATCCTCACCGGTTACTCGAGCATTGCCACGGCCGTCGAAGCGATCAAGCGAGGCGCCTGCAATTACCTGTGCAAACCGGCGGACGCCGACGACGTGCTGGCGGCGCTGCTGTCCGAGCACGCCGACCTCGACAGCCTGGTGCCGGAAAACCCGATGTCGGTGGACCGCCTGCAGTGGGAACACATCCAGCGCGTGCTGACCGAGCACGAAGGCAATATCTCCGCCACTGCCCGTGCCCTGGGCATGCACCGCCGCACGCTGCAGCGCAAACTGCAGAAGCGCCCGGTTCGTCGCTGAACCTGCGCTGAACGGCCATCGCCAGCCCTCGCGATAAAGCGCACCGATCAACTATGATCGGTGCGTGTCTGTTCTTTTCTTTATCGAGCCTTATCCATGAATCAGAACGCTGAATATTCCGCGGTCAACGATGCTGTGCGCGGGCAGTTTTTTCGCAAGGTGTGGGCCATGACCACGCCTTACTGGCGCAGCGAAGAGAAGGGCAAGGCCTGGACATTGCTGATTGCCGTGATTGCGCTTTCGCTGTTCAGCGTGGCGATCTCGGTGTGGATCAACAGTTGGTACAAGGATTTCTACAACGCACTGCAAAAGAAGGATGAGGCTGCGTTCTGGCAACTGATCCTGTATTTCTGCGGTATTGCCACGGTGGCTATCCTCGGCGCGGTGTATCGCCTGTACCTGACGCAGATGCTGACGATCCGCTGGCGGGCATGGCTCACCGAGAACCACTTCAAGCGCTGGCTCGGGCACAAGAATTACTACCAGCTGGAGCAGGGCGGTTATACCGACAACCCTGACCAGCGGATTTCCGAAGACCTCAACACCTTCACCGCCAACACCCTGAGCCTCGGGCTGGGACTGATCCGCACGGTGGTCAGCCTGGTGTCGTTCTCGATCATTCTGTGGGGTGTGTCCGGCAGCATCGAAGTGTTCGGCATCGAAATTCCCGGCTACATGTTCTGGTGTGCGCTGCTGTACGCGGCGGTCGGCAGTTGGCTGACCCACCTGATCGGTCGACGTCTGATCGGCCTGAACAACCAACAACAACGCTTCGAAGCCGACCTGCGTTTCTCCATGGTGCGAGTGCGTGAGAACGCCGAGAGCATCGCCTTGTACAACGGCGAGCCCAACGAAAACCGTCGTCTGAGCAGCCGCTTCGGTCTGGTCTGGCACAACTTCTGGGACATCATGCGGGTGTCCAAGCGCCTGACGTTCTTCACCTCGGGTTATGGCCAGATCGCGATCATTTTTCCGTTCATCGTCGCGGCACCGCGCTACCTGGCAGGCAAGATCGAGCTGGGCGAGCTGATGCAGATCAACTCGGCGTTCGGCAATGTGCAGGAGAACTTCAGCTGGTTCATCAGCGCGTATTCGGATCTGGCGGCCTGGCGCGCCACTTGTGATCGTCTGCTGAGCTTCCGTCAGGCCATGAGTGAAAACGAAGACCGGGCACCGGCCATCGATGTGCAGAATCAGGGCAGCGAATTGAAGGTACACAACCTCGGGCTCGATCTGGCCGATGGTCGTCATTTGCTGACCAGCGCCCACATGACCGTGGAGGCGGGCGACCGGGTAATGCTCAGCGGCCGCTCCGGCAGCGGCAAGTCGACGCTGTTGCGGGCGATGGGGCATCTGTGGCCGGCAGGGCACGGCAGTATCCGCTTGCCGGCGGCACGTTATCTGTTCCTGCCGCAAAAGCCGTATTTGCCGATCGGCACACTGCGCGAAGCCTTGAACTATCCACAACCGGGCGATACCTACGCGCCAGAGCGTTATGCACAAGTGCTGGAAACCTGCCGTCTGCCGCATCTGGTGGCGCGACTGGACGAAGCCAATCACTGGCAGCGCATGCTCTCGCCGGGTGAGCAGCAACGACTGGCCTTTGCTCGTGCGCTGCTCTACGCACCGCACTGGCTGTACATGGACGAAGCGACGTCGGCGATGGACGAAGAAGACGAGGCCACGCTGTATCAGGCGCTGATCGATCAGTTGCCGGGCTTGAGCATCGTCAGCGTCGGCCACCGCAGCAGCCTCAAGCGCTTCCATCCACGGCACGTGCGGATCGATGGCGGGCATCTGGTCGAGCAGACCGTCACGGCCTGATGTGCACTGAATCTGTGGGAGCCTGCTCCCACAGAGGACGGTGATCGTACAACTTCCTTGGGCTATGATGCCTCTCTAGCCGAAATTCGAGATAACCCCAGACCATGGAAAACCCGATCGACACCCCGCGCCTCCCTCGCAAGCGCCGCAGCCTGGCACAGGAACTGGTGACGGTGCTGACCGAGCAGATCCGCGACGGTCTGCTCAAGCGTGGCGACAAGTTGCCTACCGAGTCGGCAATCATGGAATCCCATGGCGTCAGCCGCACCGTAGTGCGCGAGGCGATTTCCCGGCTGCAGGCTGCAGGGCAAGTCGAAACCCGCCACGGCATCGGCACCTTCGTTCTCGACACGCCGAGCCCGAGCGGTTTCCGCATCGACCCGGCCACTGTGGTCACCCTGCGTGACGTACTGGCGATTCTCGAGTTTCGTATCAGCCTCGAAGTCGAATCCGCCGGCCTCGCCGCACAACGTCGCAGCGCCGAACAACTGGCCGCCATGCGCGCCGCCCTCGATGCGCTGAACGAAAGCGTGGCCCACGCCAGCGATGCGGTGGCGTCGGATTTCCAGTTCCACCTGCAAATCGCGCTGTCCACCGGCAACCGCTACTTCACCGACATCATGACCCACCTGGGCACCAGCATCATTCCGCGTACTCGCCTGAATTCGGCGCGACTGGCCCATGACGATCAGCAGCACTACATGAGTCGCCTGAGTCGCGAGCACGAGGAAATCTATGACGCGATTGCCCGTCAGGATTCCGATGCCGCCCGAGCGGCCATGCGTCTGCACCTGACCAACAGCCGCGAACGGCTGCGTCAGGCGCATGAAGAGGCGCAGGCACAGGGTTGAACTCTGGAAGGGCGGGAAAACGTCATGCGGTGTCGACGATAGATAACGGTAATGCCTCTGATGGTTGCGGGGGGCCGTCTATCGTTGCGAGGTAGCTGATTACTACGGACCCACTTTTGAATTGATAGCCGAAAAGGCTTCTTGAATTCAGAGAGACCTGTTCCTTTCCGGCTGTCGAGGTCGTAAATCTGGTGCCCCATGGAATAGGGGGGCTAAAGCGGTCGGGCTTGACTGCAATTGTTATGTCGATCTGTTGGTTTGCTGCTTTCCCCTCATAAAAGAAATCGAGCAGAAAAACGCCATCCAGTTTTTGGGTGTCCAGCACTCCATTTGGCGCCTGAGGTGCTTCCGCTGGGGCAAGTAGATTTAAAGGTGATACTTGCAGTGTCTGCATGACAAACTCTCCTTGAGTCGGGGTGAGTGCAATCTTATTGCACCCCGCCAGTTGAGCTTCTTTGTGTGCCGGTGCGCCACTGTCAGAAATGACAGTGGCGACAAACGGTCGTCATTGATCCCGTCATGCGTGACGATCAAGCTTCGATGTACAGTTTCATCGGTTCGGAACACGGCTCCAGACTGGATTCATCGGCAAACTTGTAGCGCAGCTCAACGGTGCTGTTCAGGTACTTTTCCAGCTCGAATCTCGGGATGCTCAACTCGATTCCGGTCAGGCCGACCATGTCGTCGAGCGTGTCGTCCCAGACGCCGGTCGGCTCCGACAGACCCTGCCATTCAGGCTCTTCCGGGTCCTCGCCGAGGATCGGGTACACATCCCAGTTCGGCGGTGTGTTCTGCCCATCGGGCACACGAACGATCAAGTCATCATCCAGAGTCGACAACCGCAGAATGATCGAGTCGCTGGCGTGGTCGGGGAATTGCGGAAGGTGTGCAGCGGCAAACGTCATGGTTCGTTCTCCTTGAAAGATCTGCCGCGATCCTTCGCGGCAGTGGTCGCACTTTACCCGGCGAATCGGTGAGGCGCGCCGGGGCAATCTTGTCCGGGCATTTCAGCTCTTGGGCAGAATCGAACGATCCACCCTGACCGCCAGTTTGCCCGGGCCAGGCGTGATGTCGAACGTCGCCTGCCCCCGGGCATCCACCGACGCCCGGGCGATAGCCACGCCGTCGCGCAGCAATTGCAGCGGCGCACCTTTCATCGATTGGCCCGAGGCCAGTTCCAGTTTCAATTTGAGGGTCATCGAATCGCTCCTTAATTCGTGTTGCCGGTCGGGTGATAGTCCTTGAGCAGCAGGTAAGTGCTCCAGCCCCACCAGTCGTCGACGGTGGCGGTATCGTTGAGGTTGTTGACGTCCTTGCGCCGCAGGACTTTGTTGTCCTGGACGCGGAACAGGGGCGAGAAGTTGTTGGCCGGATTCATCACGAAAGTCAGATCCGGCAACCGTTGCAGCGCGTTGAAAGTGGTCGGCACGTTGCCGCTGGAATACGCGGCATACACCTCGTCCGCCGAATCCTGCACTGCCTGATTCACCTGATTTCGGTTGTCGGCGTCCGTGGTGTCGAAGTAGCGCTTGTCCCCGAATGCCCGCCATTGCTCGCCATGGCCGTTGCGCACCTTGAGCCCGAACTTGCTGTCTTCGTCGTGCATGAAACGAGTGATGAGTGAACCCAGGTCGCTTGGAGTCACCGCTGCGGCCATGGCCTTGCGCGGCACTCGCAAATGCCCCGAAGAGAACAGGTCGGTGAGGTAGTGGTCAGCGAACGCGTTCATCGCGTAGGCCCGCTCCAGTTGCAGTTCGTCCTGACTGGCATGGGCGGCTGCAGCGGTTTGCAGGGCGGCGGTGTGTCCGGCGATATACGCCTGGCGAGCCCATTCGCCGAAGTGGTCGGCGTTGTTCGCCGCCAGTTTAAGATAGCGACCGAGCGGGAACAGCGCCGAGGCAAAACTGCCGCCGCCAGTGATCTTGTTCCACTCTTCCGACAACGTATCTCCTAAAGCGTCATAAGCCTCGTGGGGTTGCTTGCCATCCTTGATCGCCTGTTTAACCGCGTCGATCTCCTTTTGCATGATCGCGAGAACCTGTGTCGCTTCGGCCTTTGAAGCGGGCAACGCGGCGAGGCTGTCGAAGGCCGCCGTGTAGCGCTGAAGACGATCAGCCGGGGTCGATCCCTCGTTGATCGGCCGGTCGACGATTCCGTAGAAGTCACCGCCCAGCGCCAGCACCTGGCCGTAGGTCAGCGCTAACCCGTTCGGCAAATGCAAAGGCACGTTTTGCGCGAGCACTGGCTCGGCACCTTCAACGAAGCGCAGCCGGGTGTTATCGCCGACAGCCGTGTGTTCCGCGCCTTCAAAGCGCAGCGGCGGTTTGCCTTTCATGGCTTTGCCGGGCAGGGCGAGGGCGGGTTCGACATCACTGTGGGAGTCGGCGATGTGCAGTAACAGGTGTGGGTAATCAGCACTGAAGGCGATGCCGCCGGGGGCAAAAAGATCATCGAAACGGGCGATGACCGGTGTGGTTTTTTCAACGCATGTGGTTTGAAGACCGGACATTTCTTTCTCCTTGATATGTCGTCGGCAGGTTTTATTTGACTGTATGCATATACAGTTAAATCGAGCCTAGTCGAGAAATCTCCTACGTCAAAAAGAAATCTTGTCCGACAAAAAATGCCCCCCAGCGATGAAATGCAGTTGACGGTTATCTTTTAAGTTGTACGATGACCTACAACTTCGGCGAAGGCTGAACGGTCCACTCACAAAAAACGTTGTTACCAGGGTGTTCGAATAATGAATCCACAAGAACTGAAGTCCATCCTCTCCGCCGGCCTGCTCTCGTTCCCGGTGACCGATTTCAATGCTCAGGGCGATTTCAATCGCGCTGGCTACATCAAACGCCTGGAATGGCTGGCCCCGTACGGTGCTTCAGCCCTGTTCGCCGCCGGTGGCACCGGTGAGTTCTTCTCCCTGGCTGCCAGCGAATACTCGGAAATCATCAAGACTGCCGTCGACACCTGCGCCAGCAGCGTGCCAATCCTCGCCGGTGTCGGTGGTTCGACCCGCCAGGCCATCGAATACGCACAGGAAGCCGAGCGTCTGGGCGCCAAAGGCCTGCTGTTGCTGCCACACTACCTGACCGAAGCCAGCCAGGACGGCGTAGCGGCCCACGTTGAAGCAGTGTGCAAATCGGTCAACATCGGTGTGGTGGTCTACAACCGCAACGTCTGCCGCCTGACCGCGCCGCTGCTGGAACGCCTGGCCGAGCGCTGCCCGAACCTGATCGGTTACAAGGACGGTCTGGGCGATATCGAACTGATGGTGTCGATCCGTCGTCGCCTCGGCGATCGCTTCAGCTACCTCGGTGGTCTGCCGACCGCCGAAGTCTACGCCGCGGCCTACAAGGCCCTGGGCGTGCCGGTCTACTCGTCGGCGGTGTTCAACTTCATCCCGAAAACCGCGATGGACTTCTACCACGCGATTGCCCGCGAAGATCACGTCACCGTCGGCAAGATCATCGACGACTTCTTCCTGCCGTACCTGGACATCCGCAACCGCAAGGCCGGTTACGCCGTGAGCATCGTCAAGGCCGGCGCCAAAATCGCCGGCTATGACGCAGGCCCGGTGCGGGCGCCGCTGACCGACCTGACCCGCGAAGAGTACGAGATGCTCGCCGCGCTGATCGACAAGCAAGGTGCGCAGTAACCCAACTCTATAAACGAGGCCGCTGAGCAATCAGCGGCCTTTTGCGTCAGGAGAATGATTCGTGACCAAGCGCTATGACAACTACATCAACGGTGAATGGGTCGCCGGCAACGATTACTCGGTCAACATCAACCCGTCCGAGCTGAGCGACACCATCGGCGATTACGCCAAGGCTGACCTGGCTCAGGTCAACGCCGCCATCGACGCCGCTCGCGCCGCGTTCCCGGCGTGGTCGACTTCGGGCATTCAGGCCCGCCACGACTCGCTCGATAAAGTCGGCACCGAAATCCTCGCCCGCCGCGAAGAGCTCGGTACCCTGCTGGCCCGGGAAGAGGGCAAGACCCTGCCCGAAGCCATCGGCGAAGTGACCCGCGCCGGCAACATCTTCAAGTTCTTCGCTGGCGAGTGCCTGCGTCTGTCCGGCGAGTACGTGCCGTCGGTGCGTCCGGGCGTCAACGTCGAAGTCACTCGCGAAGCCCTCGGCGTGGTCGGCCTAATCACCCCGTGGAATTTCCCGATTGCGATTCCGTCGTGGAAAATCGCCCCGGCTCTGGCCTACGGCAACTGCGTGGTGTTGAAACCGGCGGATCTGGTGCCGGGTTGCGCCTGGGCGCTGGCCGAAATCATCTCCCGCGCAGGCTTCCCGGCCGGCGTGTTCAACCTGGTGATGGGCAGCGGTCGTGTGGTCGGTGAAGCGCTGGTCAACAGTCCGAAAGTCGACGGCATCAGCTTTACCGGCTCCGTCGGTGTGGGCCGTCAGATCGCCGTCAACTGCGTGTCGCGCCAGGCCAAGGTTCAGCTGGAGATGGGCGGCAAGAATCCGCAGATCATTCTCGACGACGCCGACCTCAAGCAGGCGGTCGAGCTGTCGGTGCAGAGCGCGTTCTACTCCACCGGCCAGCGTTGCACGGCATCGAGCCGACTGATCGTCACCGCCGGGATTCACGACAAGTTCGTCGAGGCCATGGCCGAGCGCATGAAGTCGATCAAGGTCGGTCACGCGCTGAAGGCCGGCACCGACATCGGTCCGGTGGTCTCGCAAGCACAGCTTGAGCAAGACCTGAAGTACATCGACATCGGTCAGTCCGAAGGAGCGCGCGTAGTCAGCGGCGGCGGTCTGGTGACCTGCGACACCGAGGGTTACTTCCTTGCGCCGACCCTGTTCGCCGACAGCGAAGCGTCGATGCGCATCAGCCGCGAAGAGATCTTCGGCCCGGTGGCCAACATCGTTCGCGTGGCCGATTACGAGGCTGCACTGGCCATGGCCAACGACACTGAATTCGGTCTGTCGGCGGGCATTGCCACCACATCGCTGAAGTACGCCAACCACTTCAAGCGTCATTCCCAGGCCGGGATGGTGATGGTCAACCTGCCGACCGCCGGTGTCGATTACCACGTTCCGTTCGGGGGCCGTAAGGGTTCATCCTATGGCTCACGTGAGCAAGGCCGCTATGCGCAAGAGTTCTATACCGTGGTGAAAACCGCCTACATCGGTTCGTAAGTCGCTGCACCCGCGCAGGGTTATTGCCAAGGCCCTGCGCGGTACAAGACCAAAGAATGTTTTACCCGCATAAAAATAATCAGTGGGAGTACATCTACATGCAATCGTCCAAGCCGACTCACGTCCGCTATTTGATCTTGCTCATGCTGTTTCTGGTGACCACGATCAACTACGCCGACCGCGCCACTATCGCGATCGCCGGTTCCAGTTTGCAAAAAGACCTCGGCATCGACGCGGTCACCCTCGGCTACATCTTCTCTGCTTTCGGTTGGGCCTACGTGGCCGGGCAAATTCCCGGCGGCTGGCTGCTCGATCGCTTCGGCTCGAAAAAAGTCTATGCCCTGAGCATCTTCACCTGGTCGCTGTTCACCGTGCTGCAAGGCTTCGTCGGTGAGTTCGGCATGTCCACGGCCATCGTCGCGCTGTTCATGCTGCGCTTTCTGGTCGGTCTGGCCGAGGCGCCATCGTTCCCCGGCAACGCACGCATTGTGGCGGCCTGGTTCCCGACTGCCGAACGCGGTACCGCTTCGGCGATTTTCAACTCGGCGCAATACTTTGCCACCGTGCTGTTCGCTCCGCTGATGGGCTGGATCGTCTATGCCTTTGGCTGGGAACACGTGTTCATTGTCATGGGCGTGTTCGGCATCCTGTTCTCGCTGATCTGGCTGAAGGTTATCCACAGCCCGCGCCAGCACCCGATGGCCAACGAAGCGGAAGTGAAGTTCATCGCCGACAACGGCGGTATGGTCGACATGGACCAGAAGCAAGGCAAAAAGGCTGACGGCCCGAAGTGGGATTACATCCGTCAGTTGCTGACCAACCGCATGATGCTCGGCGTGTATCTGGGCCAGTACTGCATCAACGGTATCACCTATTTCTTCCTGACCTGGTTCCCGGTGTACCTGGTGCAGGAGCGCGGCATGACCATCCTCAAGGCCGGTTTCATCGCCTCGTTGCCGGCGATCTGCGGCTTTATCGGCGGTGTCCTCGGCGGGGTGATTTCCGATTACCTGCTGCGCAAGGGGCATTCGCTGACCTTCGCCCGCAAGGCGCCGATCATTGCCGGTCTGTTGGTCTCCAGCAGCATCGTGGCCTGCAACTATGTCGACGTTGAATGGATGGTGGTGGGCTTCATGGCCCTGGCCTTCTTCGGCAAAGGCGTGGGCGCGCTGGGTTGGGCGGTGGTGTCCGACACCTCGCCGAAACAGATCGCCGGTCTCAGTGGCGGCCTGTTCAACACCTTCGGCAATATCGCCTCGATCACCACGCCAATCGTCATCGGCTACATCATCAGCTCCACCGGCTCGTTCAAATGGGCGCTGGTGTTCGTTGGCGCCAATGCGCTGGTGGCGGTGTTCAGCTACCTGGTGATCGTCGGCCCGATCAAGCGTGTGGTCCTGAAAGAACCGCCAACCAACGGTGGTTCCGAAGCCACCGGTAAATTGTCTCAAGCGCATTCCTGAGGAGCGGCGCCATGCAGTTGATTGAACATTCCGACTCGCCGCGCTACATCCGCCTGCACGAGCGGGACAACGTAGTGGTTGTGGTCAATGACCAGGGCGTGCCGGCCGGCACCGCATTTGCCGATGGCCTGGTGACGGTGGATTTTGTGCCGCAGAGTCACAAGGTCAGCCTCGTGGACATCCCCGAGGGTGGCACGGTGATTCGCTACGGCCAGATCATTGGCTACGCCTTGCAGCCGATTCCCCGTGGCAGTTGGGTCAAGGAAGATCAACTGCGCATGCCGACCGCGCCACCGCTGGACAGCCTGCCGCTGTCCACCGATGTGCCGGCCGCCCAGGCGCCGCTGGAGGGCTTCACGTTCGAGGGTTATCGCAACGCCGACGGCACCGTCGGCACGCGTAACATCCTCGGGATCACCACCACCGTGCAATGCGTCACCGGGGTGCTGGATCACGCGGTAAAACGCATCAAGGATGAACTGTTGCCGAAGTACCCCCACGTCGATGATGTGGTGGCGCTGACCCACAGTTACGGTTGCGGCGTGGCCATTACGGCCACCGACGCCTACATCCCGATCCGCACCGTGCGCAATCTGGCGCGCAACCCGAATCTCGGTGGCGAGGCGCTGGTGATCAGCCTGGGCTGCGAGAAATTGCAGGCCGGGCAGGTGATGCACGAGGACGATGCATCGGTGGACTTGAGCGAGCCATGGCTGTATCGCTTGCAGGATTCCAGTCACGGTTTCACCGAGATGATCGAGCAGATCATGGCACTGGCCGAAACCCGCCTGAAGAAGCTCGACCTGCGCCGTCGGGAAACAGTGCCGGCGTCCGAGCTGATCCTCGGCATGCAGTGCGGCGGCAGCGATGCGTTTTCCGGGATCACCGCCAACCCGGCGCTCGGTTATGCCTCTGACTTGCTGCTGCGGGCAGGGGCGACGGTGATGTTTTCCGAAGTCACTGAAGTGCGTGACGCAATTTACCTGCTGACCTCACGGGCGCAGACCAAAACCGTTGCCGAAGAGCTGGTACGTGAGATGGACTGGTACGACCGTTACCTGGCCAAGGGCGAGGCGGATCGCAGCGCCAACACCACGCCGGGCAACAAGAAGGGCGGGTTGTCGAACATTGTCGAGAAGTCGTTGGGCTCGATCGTCAAATCCGGCAGTAGCGCCATCAGCGGTGTGCTTGGCCCCGGGGAGCGGTTCAAGCAGAAGGGTTTGATCTTCTGTGCGACGCCGGCGAGTGATTTTGTCTGCGGTACGTTGCAACTGGCGGCGGGGATGAACCTGCACGTGTTCACTACCGGGCGTGGTACGCCTTATGGTCTGGCCATGGCGCCGGTGGTCAAGGTGTCGACCCGTACCGAGCTGGCGCAGCGCTGGCCGGATCTGATCGACATCGATGCCGGGCGGATTGCTACCGGACGGGCGAGCATCGAGGAATTGGGCTGGGAGTTGTTCCACTACTACCTGGATGTGGCGAGCGGCAAGCAGCAGACGTGGGCGGAGAAGCACAAGCTGCACAACGACATTACGTTGTTCAATCCGGCGCCGATTACTTGATGATCTCGGGAGGATCAAAAGCTGCCCTCACCCTAACCCTCCCGAAACGTCGGACCGCCCGGAGGGAGAGGGGACTGATCTGGGGATGCTTTAGAAAATTATCGACCTGAAAATTTCAGGCTGAATCCCAAATCGACTGGTTGATTCGGTTCGATGGGAATCGATAGTCGACTCGGTCTTCCAGGTCGATGGATGACGTAAATCACCTCGGTCGGCTCCCTCTCCCTCCGGGAGAGGGCTGGGGTGAGGGGCTTTTGGCTTTTGAGGTTAAAACGGCCCGAAGTGGCTTATCATTAGCCCCCTAACGACGCTCACCTCCAAGGCTCCCCGGCATGCTGGCAATCTTCCTCGAAACCCTGAACATCACCGCGCCGGTGTTTGCCATGCTGTTTCTGGGTGTGCTGCTCAAGCGCATCGACTGGATCAACGACAACTTCATCCACACAGCCTCTTCACTGGTATTCAACGTCAGCATGCCGGCGCTGCTGTTTCTCGGCATCCTGCATGCCGACCTGCACGCCGCGCTGCAACCGGCGCTGCTGATCTACTTCGCCCTCGCCACGCTGGCCAGTTTTGCCCTGGCCTGGGGCTGGGCGATTCTCCGCTGCCCGCGGGAAGATCGCGGCATCTACACCCAGGGCGCGTTTCGCGGCAACAACGGGGTCATCGGGCTGGCGCTGGCGGCGAGCATGTATGGCGACTACGGGATTTCCCTCGGGGCGATTCTCGCGGCGCTGGTGATCCTCTTCTACAACACCCTGTCGACCATCGTGCTGGCGGTCTACAGCCCGGTGATCAAGTCCGACCCGTGGAGCATCTGCAAAAGCGTGTTCAGCAATCCGCTGATCATCAGCGTGATCGCGGCAGCGCCGTTTGCCTGGTTCAAGATCGGTCTGCCGGGATGGCTGGAAACGTCCGGCCAGTACCTGGCGCAGACCACGCTGCCGCTGGCATTGATCTGCATCGGTGGCACGCTGTCGCTGGCGGCGCTGCGCAAAAGCGGCAGCCTGGCGCTCAGCTCGAGCCTGGTGAAGATGATCGGTCTGCCGGTGTTCGCCACGCTAGGTGCTTGGCTGTGGGGCTTTCGCGGGGCGGAGCTGGGGATTCTGTTTCTCTACTTCGGCAGCCCGACGGCGGCCGCCAGTTTTGTCATGGCCCGGGCGGCCCAGGGTAACCATGAACTGGCGGCGGCGATCATTGTGTTGACCACGTTGATGGCGGCAGTGACCACCAACGTCGGGATCTTTCTGTTGCAATGGGGCGGATGGATCTAGCCTGAGACCGGGTTTGAACGTTCGGGCCTCTTCGCGAGCAAGCCCGCTCCCACATTGGATCTGTGGCGATCACAAATCCCCTGCGGGAGCGGGCTTGCTCGCGAAGGGGTCGATCTGTCACTCAGCTTTCTGATAGGTGTCGATCACTTCCTGCGCCGCCCGAAACGCATCGATCGCCGCCGGCACCCCGGCGTACACCGCGCAATGCAGCAGCGCCTCACGGATCTCGTCGACCGTGCAACCGTTGTTCAGCGCGCCGCGCACGTGGCCCTTCAACTCTTGAGGGCACTTCAACGCGGTCAGCGCGGCGAGGGTAATCAGGCTGCGGGTCTTCAGCGGCAAACCTTCGCGATTCCACACACCGCCCCAGGCGTGTTCGTTGACGAAATCCTGCAAGGGTTGGGTGAACTCGGTGGCATTGCCCAGTGCGCGGTCGACAAACGCGTCGCCCATTACCTGACGGCGGACTTCAACCCCGGATTTCTTCGATTCGGTCATGGCACATCCCTCTTGTGGTGTTGGCGGCGCCAGGCGCGTACGGACGTGAAAAACAGAAACGTCAGCAGTGTCGGCAGCACATAAAACAGCATCAACCGTTCAAGCTTGCCGGCCAGTGGCATGCCGGTGGTGAACGACACCACGTGCAGCCCGTACGCCAGGTACAAGCCGAGCAGCAACAGGCCTTCGGCGCGGGTCACGCGATAGCCGGAGTAGAACACCGGCAGGCACAGCGTGGCCACGCCCAGCATCACCGGCAGGTCGAAACCCAGCGCGTTCGGCGACACTGACAGGGGCGTTGGCGCGATCAACGCGGTAACGCCGAGCACACCGAGCAGGTTGAACAGGTTGGCGCCGATCACGTTGCCCACGGCAATGTCGCGCTGCCCGCGCAGGGCGGCGATCAGTGAGGTGGCGAGTTCAGGCAGCGAGGTACCGACCGCGACCACGGTCAGGCCGATGACTCGCTCGGAAAAGCCCAGATCCGTGGCCACTGCGACAGCGGCGCCCAGCAGCAGATGTCCGGCGAATATCAGCATGGCCAACCCGGCGACGATCATCAGCAGGCTGGTGAACCAAGGCGCTGGCTGAGTTTGAGGATGACCGGAATGTGGCCGGGCCGAGTGGCGCGACTGGCGCAACAGCAAACCGAGGTACAACCCCAGGGCCGCCAGCAGCAGGATGCCGTCGAATCGGCCGATCTCTTCGTTCCAGGCCAGCACGAACACCAGCAGGCTGGCGCCGATCATCAACGGGATGTCGAGGCGTACCAGTTGCCGTGAGACGCGCAATGGAATGATCAGCGCCGACAGGCCGAGGGTTACGAGGATGTTGAAAATGCTGCTGCCGATCACGCTGCCGACCGCGATGTCGGGATTGTGCGTCAGGGTTGCCTGCAGACTGACCGCCATTTGCGGGGCGCTGCTGCCGAGGGCGACGATGGTCAGACCGATGATCAGCGGCCGTACATGCAGCCGCGCGGCCAGGCGCACGGCGGCGCGTACCATCAGTTCGGCACCGGCGATCAGCAGGAACAATCCGCAGAGCAGCTCAATCACTTTGATCAGCGGTAAATCGGTCAGTCCAAAAATGGTGGACGCTCCGTCAGTCGTCGAGGGCCTGCACGCGAACCCGCGCCGTGCCGCTGCCAATCATGCCGAGGCGTTCGGCGGCTTCCCGTGAAACATCGATGATGCGCCCACGGGTGTGCGGCCCGCGGTCGTTGATACGCACCACGCAGGATTTGTCGTTTTTCAGGTTGGTGACCTTCACCCGCGTGCCGAACGGCAACTGGCGATGGGCGGCGGTCAGGGAATTCTGGTTGAACGCTTCGCCGCTGGCGGTGCGTTTACCGTGGTGTTTGGCACCGTAATAGGAGGCGACGCCGGTCTGGTCGTAACCGTGCGGGTCGATGACATCGGTGCTGGCGCAACCGGCCAGCAAGGAGAGCAGGGCGCAAAGGCTGAACAGACGCTTCATTCAAGAGGTCCCGAAAACAAATGTGGGAGCGGCGGTTCGGCGCTCCGACTTGCTCGCGAAGGGGGGCTCACATTCAACATATCTGCTGACTGTTACGCCGCTTTCGCGAGCAAGCCCGCTCCCACAGGGAATGGAGCCAGGCTTTGGATCTGGCTCCGTTTGCATCAGCCTTCGAGCTTGCTTTTGAGCAGTTCGTTCACTTGCTGCGGGTTGGCCTTGCCCTTGGAGGCTTTCATGGCCTGACCGACGAAGAAGCCGAACATCTTGCCGCGCTTGGCTTCGTCTGCCGCACGGTATTGCTCGACCTGCTCGGCGTTGGCCGCGAGCATTTCGTCCAGCACCGCCGAGATCGCGCCGGTGTCGGTCACCTGCTTCAGGCCGCGTTTCTCGATGATCTCGTCCGCACTGCCTTCGCCGTTGGCCATCGCTTCGAACACCACTTTGGCAATCTTGCCGGAGATGGTGTTGTCCTTGATGCGCAACAGCATGCCGCCCAACTGCTCGGCCGAAACCGGCGAATTCTCGATATCCAGGTTCTGCTTGTTGAGCAGGCTGCCCAACTCGACCATTACCCAGTTCGCCGCCAGTTTGGCGTCGCCGCCGATGCTTGCGACTTTTTCGAAGTAGTCTGCCTGTTCACGGCTGGTGGCCAGCACGTTGGCGTCGTAGGCCGACAGACCGAAGGCACTCTGGAAGCGCTCGCGTTTCTGCGGTGGCAGCTCCGGCAGGGTGGCGCGCACGTCATTGAGGAACGAGTCCTCGATGACCACCGGCAGCAGGTCCGGATCGGGGAAGTAACGGTAGTCGTTGGCTTCTTCCTTGCTGCGCATCGGACGGGTCTCGTCCTTGTTCGGATCGTACAGACGGGTCTGCTGGATCACTTTGCCGCCGTCTTCGATCAGGTCGATCTGACGCTGGATCTCGGAGTTGATCGCCTTCTCGATGAAACGGAACGAGTTGACGTTCTTGATCTCGCAGCGAGTGCCGAACTCGACCTGACCTTTCGGACGCACCGACACGTTGCAGTCGCAACGCAGCGAGCCTTCGGCCATGTTGCCGTCGCAGATGCCCAGGTAACGCACCAGCGCGTGGATCGCCTTGACGTAGGCCACGGCTTCCTTGGCGCTGCGCATGTCAGGCTCGGACACGATTTCCAGCAGCGGCGTGCCGGCACGGTTCAGGTCGATGCCGGTGGCACCGCTGAATTCTTCGTGCAGGCTCTTGCCGGCGTCTTCTTCCAGGTGCGCACGGGTGATGCCGACGCGTTTGACCGTGCCGTCTTCGAGAGCGATGTCCAGGTGGCCCTTGCCGACAATCGGCAATTCCATCTGGCTGATCTGGTAGCCCTTCGGCAGGTCCGGGTAGAAGTAGTTCTTGCGGGCGAACACGTTGTGCTGACCGATCTCGGCGTCAATCGCCAGACCGAACATCACTGCCATGCGCACCGCTTCCTGGTTCAGCACCGGCAGCACACCGGGCATGCCCAGGTCGATCAGGCTGGCCTGGGTGTTCGGCTCGGAACCGAACTGGGTGGAACTACCGGAAAAGATTTTCGACCGGGTGGTGAGCTGGGTGTGAATCTCCAGCCCGATCACGACTTCCCATTGCATGTGTGTCTCCTCAGAAGCCGGTTGGGGTGCGGGTGTGCCAGTCAGTGTTCAACTGATACTGGTGCGCAACGTTGAGCAAACGGCCTTCCTGGAAATACGGAGCGAGCAGTTGCACGCCGACCGGCAGGCCGTCGACGAAACCGGCCGGCATCGACAGGCCCGGCAGGCCCGCGAGGTTGGCGGTGATGGTGTAGACGTCTTCCAGGTAGGCAGCGACCGGGTCGCTGTTCTTGGCGCCGAGTTTCCAGGCCGGGTTCGGCGTGGTCGGGCCGAGGATTATGTCGACTTCATTAAATGCCGTCATGAAGTCGTTTTTCACCAGGCGACGGATCTTCTGCGCTTTCAGGTAGTAGGCGTCGTAGTAACCGGCGGACAGCGCGTAGGCACCGACCATGATCCGGCGCTGTACTTCAGGCCCGAAGCCTTCGCCACGGGAGCGCTTGTACAGATCTTCCAGGTTCTTCGGGTCTGCGCAGCGGTGGCCGAAGCGCACGCCGTCGAAACGCGACAGGTTGGAAGAAGCTTCCGCCGGGGCGATCACGTAGTACGCAGGAATCGCGTGCTGCATGTTCGGCAGGCTGATGTCCTTGATCACGGCACCGAGTTTCTGCAGCTCTTTGATGCTGTTCTGGATCAGGTCGGCGATGCGCGGGTCGAGACCGGCACCGAAGTATTCCTTCGGCACGCCGATGCGCAGGCCTTGAAGCGAGCCATTCAGACCGGCGGCGTAGTCCGGCACTGGCTCATCGATGCTGGTGGAGTCGTTCGGATCGAAGCCGGCCATACCTTGCAACAAAATCGCGCAGTCTTCGGCGGTGCGAGCCAGTGGGCCGCCCTGATCGAGGCTGGAGGCGTAAGCGATCATGCCCCAGCGCGAAACACGACCGTAGGTCGGTTTCAGGCCGGTGAGGTTGGTGAACGCGGCCGGTTGACGGATCGAGCCGCCGGTGTCGGTGGCCGTGGCGGCTGGCAACAGACGAGCGGCAACTGCCGCCGCCGAACCACCGGACGAACCGCCCGGCACGTGTTCCAGGTTCCACGGGTTTTTCACCGCACCGTACCAGCTCGACTCGTTGGCCGAGCCCATGGCGAATTCGTCCATGTTGGTCTTGCCCAGGGTCACGGTGCCCGCGGCGGCCAGCTTCGACACCACGGTGGCGTCGTACGGAGCCTTGAAGTTGTCGAGCATCTTCGAGCCGCAGCTGGTGCGAATGCCCTGGGTGCAGAACAGGTCCTTGTGGGCGATCGGCGCGCCGAGCAGGGCGCCGCTCTCACCGTTGGCCCGGCGCACGTCGGCGGCTTTCGCCTGCTCGAGGGCCAGCTCTTCGGTGAGGCTGATGAAACTGTTGATCTGCGGGTCGAGCTGGGTAATGCGCGCCAGCAGGACCTTGGTCAGTTCTTCGGAAGAAAACTTTTTATCGGCGAGACCGCGGGCGATCTCGGCCAGAGTCATTTGATGCATTGCAGGCTCTTTCCCTTTAGTCGATGACTTTCGGAACCAGGTACAGGCCGTTTTCGACCGCTGGTGCGATGGACTGATAAGCCTCGCGGTGATTGCTTTCGGTCACGACGTCGGCGCGCAGGCGCTGACTGGCTTCCAGCGGGTGGGCCAGCGGCTCGATACCGTCGGTATTGACCGCCTGCATTTCGTCGACCAGCCCAAGAATGCTGTTGAGGGCCGAAGTGATTTGTGGAAGATCGGCGTCATTGAGGCCAAGGCTGGCCAGATGAGCGATTTTTTCCACGTCGGAGCGTTCTAGCGCCATCGGGTTTCTCCAGTGGAAAACAGGACGGACGGCGTCCGTGTGTTAGATTGTCGGAACACTACCGCACTTCTACGGTCATAAGGCCGCGATTGTGGGGCTTGGTGCACAGAAAAGCGGCCAATTTAACATATTGGCGCCTTGCCCAAAATCCCTGTCGTTGTTAGAGTTTGCCGCACTTTTTTACCCACGCGTTGCCTAGGGTCCCTTTCCCATGTTCAAGAAACTGCGTGGCATGTTTTCCAGCGATCTTTCCATTGACCTGGGCACTGCCAACACCCTTATTTACGTGCGCGAGCGCGGTATCGTCCTGAATGAGCCATCGGTTGTGGCCATTCGGACACACGGTAACCAGAAAAGTGTCGTTGCTGTCGGCACCGAGGCCAAGCGCATGCTCGGCCGTACGCCGGGCAACATTGCTGCCATTCGTCCGATGAAGGACGGTGTGATCGCCGACTTCAGCGTCTGCGAAAAGATGCTGCAATACTTTATCAACAAGGTTCACGAAAACAGCTTTCTGCAGCCCAGCCCTCGTGTGCTGATCTGCGTTCCATGCAAGTCCACCCAGGTTGAGCGTCGCGCCATCCGTGAATCGGCCCTTGGCGCCGGTGCCCGTGAAGTATTCCTGATCGAAGAGCCGATGGCTGCTGCGATCGGTGCCGGCCTGCCGGTTGAAGAAGCGCGCGGTTCGATGGTCGTGGATATCGGTGGCGGTACCACCGAAATCGCACTGATCTCCCTGAACGGTGTGGTCTATGCCGAATCCGTCCGCGTTGGCGGCGACCGCTTCGACGAAGCGATCATCACCTACGTGCGCCGCAACTACGGCAGCCTGATCGGCGAATCCACCGCCGAGCGCATCAAGCAGGAAATCGGCACGGCCTACCCGGGCGGCGAAGTGCGCGAAGTCGACGTTCGCGGTCGCAACCTGGCCGAAGGCGTTCCACGCGCATTCACCCTGAACTCCAACGAAGTGCTGGAAGCTCTGCAAGAGTCCCTGGCCACCATCGTTCAGGCCGTGAAAAGCGCCCTGGAACAATCGCCGCCGGAACTGGCTTCCGATATCGCCGAGCGTGGCCTGGTGCTGACCGGTGGTGGCGCACTGCTGCGTGACCTCGACAAGCTGCTGGCCCAGGAAACCGGTCTGCCGGTGATCGTTGCCGAAGATCCGCTGACCTGTGTTGCCCGCGGCGGTGGCCGTGCACTGGAAATGATGGACAAGCACACCATGGACCTGCTCTCCAGCGAATAAGTCGCCGGGTGCAATACGTGGGTGAGCGCACAGGCAGCACTTTGCAGTGCTGCCTGTTGGCGTTTATCTTCTGTCAGTCTTCATCCAGGCCGGTTTGATGCCGTATGAATAAACAGAACATTTGCCTGGGAGGAGCGGCTTATTAAACCGCTTTTCGCCAAGGGCCCCTCACTGGGCGTGCGCCTGTTGGTGCTGGCCGTGCTGTCGGTCGCACTGATGGTGGTCGATGCCCGTTTCAGCCTGCTCAAGCCTGCCCGCAGCCAGATGTCGCTGGTGCTGATGGACGCTTACTGGATCACAGATCTGCCCGGCAGGCTGTGGGAAGGTGTCGCCAGTCAGTTCGGCAGCCGCACCGAGCTTGTCGCCGAAAACGAAAAACTCAAGACCGAGAACCTGCTGTTGCAGGGGCGCATGCAAAAGCTTGCCGCCCTCACCGAGCAGAACGTTCGTCTGCGCGAGTTGCTCAATTCCTCCGCGCTGGTCAACGAGAAGGTCGAAGTGGCCGAGCTGATCGGCATGGACCCGAACCCCTTCACCCATCGCATCATCATCAATAAAGGTGAGCGCGACGGCGTGGTGCTCGGTCAGCCGGTGCTCGATGCACGTGGCCTGATGGGGCAGGTGGTCGAACTGATGCCGTACACCTCCCGTGTATTGCTGCTGACCGACTCGACCCACAGTATTCCTGTGCAGGTGAACCGTAACGGTCTGCGGGCGATTGCCAGCGGCACCGGTAACCCTGAACGTCTGGAACTGCGCCATGTGGCCGATACCGCCGATGTCAAGGAAGGCGATCTGCTGGTCAGCTCCGGCCTGGGTCAGCGCTTCCCGGCCGGCTACCCGGTGGCGACGGTCAAGGAAGTGATCCACGATTCCGGCCAGCCATTTGCCATTGTCCGCGCCGTACCGACTGCCGCCTTGAACCGCAGCCGCTACTTGCTGCTGGTGTTCAGTGACAACCGTACGGCTGAAGAGCGTGCCAACGATGCGGCGCAGGCTCAGGAAAATCTTGATGCATTTGGTGGTGGGCCGGTTGTTCCGGCGACCGTGCCGAAAACGGTGAATACCCAGACTGCGACGCCTGCAGCAACGACGGCCACACCTGCCGCAGCACCCGCCAGCGCCACGCCAGCCAAACCTGCTGCAGGCAAGCCGCCAGCGACGCCGGCCAAACCGCCCGCAGCGGCCAGCAAGCCACCGGCCGCTCAGCCTGCCAGCGCTCGGCCGGCCGCCAAACCGCCGGTCACTGCACCGGCCACCACCGGGGGACGAGAATAATGGTCGGTGTCAAAGCCTCCCGAAACGGCTGGATCGTCTGGCTGACCTTTCTGATCGGCATGCTGCTCAGTGTGTCGCCGTTGCCGCAGTTCATGGAAATCCTCCGCCCGCTGTGGCTGGCGTTGCTCCTCGCATTCTGGGCGCTGTACATGCCGCAGATGATCGGCATGGTGACGGCTTTCTGCCTGGGGCTGGCCGAGGACGTGCTTTATGGCACGTTGCTGGGGCAGAACGCCTTGATCCTGACCTTGATCACATTCCTGGTGCTCTCGTTGCAACAGCGCCTGCGGATGTTCCCGATGTGGCAGCAGAGCCTGGTGATCCTGGTGATCTTCGGCCTCGCTCAACTTGTACAGCTCTGGCTCAGCGCCTTGACTGGCAATCGTCAGCCGACCCTGGCGCTGGTCCTGCCGGCGCTGGTCAGTGCCTTGCTCTGGCCCTGGGTCAGCTTCGCTTTGCGCGGATTGCGCCGACGCTACAAAATCAACTGATTCGGTCAGGCATGGGCCCGTACCGGTGCCATGAGGCAGGGCACTCAACAGGGAGATGTTTGGATGAAGCCGCTTTATCTCGCCTCAGGATCGCCGCGTCGGCGTGAGTTGCTCACGCAGATCGGCGTCCCGTTTACCGCCATCAGCGCGGATATCGATGAGACTCCTCTTGCCAATGAATCCCCGTCGGCCTATGTCGAGCGCCTCGCGCGTGGCAAGGCCGAGGCCGGGCGGCGCTCTGTCGTCTGCGACACGCCATTTTGTGTGTTGGGCGCCGACACTGCAGTGGTGCTGGACGGCAAAATTCTTGGCAAACCGGTGGACGAAGCCGACGCATGCGCCATGCTGATGATGTTGTCCGGCAAGGAACACGAAGTGCTCACCGCCATCTCCGTGCTCGACGGGGACCGTTGCGAGTCTCAAGTGGTGCGCAGCCTGGTACGGTTCCGGGCGATCAGCCGTGAAGAAGCCGCGGCCTACTGGGCCAGTGGCGAACCTCGGGACAAGGCCGGCGGTTACGGCATTCAGGGGCTCGGCGCGGTGTTCGTTGCCGGTCTCAACGGCAGTTATTCGGCCGTGGTCGGTTTGCCGGTGTGCGAAAGCGCAGAACTGCTCGGTCATTTCGGCATACCCTGTTGGCAAAAACCGAGTGCGCAGTAACCGTCGAACAGATCAAGATGCGGCCATCATTGTGAACATGCCTGAACGAGACCCTGCCATGAGTGAAGAGATTCTGATCAACATCACGCCGATGGAATCGCGCGTGGCGGTGGTCGAAAACGGTGTGCTGCAAGAAGTGCATGTCGAGCGCACGCAAAAACGCGGGATCGTCGGCAACATCTATAAAGGCAAGGTCGTGCGGGTACTGCCGGGCATGCAGGCGGCATTTGTCGACATCGGCCTGGATCGTGCGGCATTCATTCACGCCTCGGAAATCTCCCTGCGTGAAGGCCCGGCAGTGGAAAGCATCAGCGCGCTGGTGCATGAGGGCCAAAGCCTGGTGGTGCAGGTGACCAAGGACCCGATCGGCTCCAAAGGGGCGCGTCTGACCACTCAGCTGTCGATTCCTTCGCGCTATCTGGTCTACATGCCGCGCACGGCCCACGTTGGCATTTCCCTGAAGATCGAAGACGAAGCCGAACGAGAGCGCTTGAAGCAGGTGGTCAGCGATTGTGTGGCCAAGGAAGGGATCAAGGAGGCGGGCGGCTTCATCCTGCGTACCGCCGCCGAAGGTGCCGGGGCCGATGAGATCCTGATGGACATCCGCTACCTGCGACGCCTGTGGGATCAGATCAACGAGCAGATCAAGACCGTCGGCGCACCGAGTGTGATCTACGAAGACCTCGGCCTGGCCCTGCGCACCCTGCGGGATCTGGTCAGCCCCAAGATCGAGAAGATCCGCATCGACTCCCGGGAAACCTTTCAGAAAACCACGCAGTTCGTCGCCGAACTGATGCCGGAAATCGCCGATCGTCTGGAACACTACCCGGGCGAGCGGCCGATCTTCGACCTGTATGGCGTCGAAGACGAAATCCAGAAGGCCCTTGAGCGCAAGGTGCCGCTGAAGTCCGGCGGTTATCTGGTGGTGGATCCGGCAGAAGCCATGACCACCATCGACGTGAACACCGGGGCGTTCGTCGGACATCGCAACCTCGAAGAAACAATCTTCAAGACCAACCTCGAAGCCGCCACCGCGATTGCCCGGCAGATGCGCCTGCGCAATCTGGGCGGGATCATCATCATCGACTTCATCGACATGGAAGATGAAGAACACCAGCGTCAGGTTCTGCGAACCCTGGAAAAACAGCTGGAGCGCGATCACGCCAAGACCAACATCATCGGCATCACCGAGCTCGGTCTGGTGCAGATGACCCGCAAGCGCACCCGTGAAAGCCTCGAACAGGTACTGTGTGAGCCTTGCAGCAGTTGCCAGGGCCGGGGCAAGCTGAAAACCCCGGAAACCATCTGTTACGAGATCTTCCGCGAGATCCTGCGCGAAGCCCGGGCCTATCAGGCCGAGGGTTACCGCGTGCTGGCGAACCAGAAAGTCGTCGACCGTTTGCTCGATGAAGAATCCGGCAACGTTGCCGAGCTTGAAGGGTTTATTGGCCGCACCATACGCTTCCAGGTGGAAACCATGTATTCCCAGGAACAATATGACGTGGTGCTGCTCTGATCCCCTGCGTCACCTTTTTCCTGAAACGGCTGGCCTCAGCTTTTTGCAGCATTTTTGCCATGGGAGCCAACTGACATGGAACGTCTGACACGCATTCTGGCCGCACTGACCCGCTGGGGTCTGGGCCTGTGCGCGTTGATTCTGGTGTTGATGGCGTTGTACGTCAGCCTCGGCCGGGAACTCGCACCGCTCGTGGCCGAATATCGCGCCGACATCGAAGACAAGGCCAGCGCCGCTCTGGGTATGCCGTTGCAGATCGGAGAGCTTGAAGGCAACTGGAGCGGATTTGCACCGATCCTGTTGGCTCACGATGTCATGGTCGGCGACGGCGCCAATGCCTTGCGCCTGGACCGGGTGCGCGCGGTGCCGGATCTGTGGGCCAGTCTGCTGGCCCGTGAAGTGCGCATCGCTCATCTTGAACTCAACGGCCTGAAGATCAGCCTCAAGGAAGGCGAGGATGGTCATTGGGCGCTGGAAGGCCTGCCGGTGCAGCAGGATCAGCCGATGGATCCCGAGCAACTGTTCAATCGCATGCAAATGGTCCAGCAACTGTCGGTGCTCGACAGTCAGGTGACCTTGCTGCCGCTGGACCAGGCGCCGCTGACGCTCACTTATGTCGGACTCAATCTCAAGACAGGTGCCAATCGGCAACGCCTCGACGCTCGGCTGACATTGCCCGACGGACACCCCGTGGCGCTGAGCCTGCGCACGCGGATTCGTCCGAGTCAGTGGCAGAACAGCGAAGTGGAAGGTTATGTCAGCCTGCCGCAGAGCGACTGGTCGAAATGGCTGCCCGAGCGCATAACCCAGCAATGGAATTTCTCCGAGATCAAGGCCGGTGGCGAGCTGTGGGTCGACTGGCGCGAGGGGGCGTTGCAGAGCGCTGCGATCCGTCTCAATGCGCCGCAATTGACCGGTGCCTACGCTGAGCGCAAGCCGATCCAGATCCACAATCTGGCGCTCAACGGCTACTTCCAGCGCGGTCCCGAGGGGGCCACTGTCACGCTTGATTCGCTGGCGATGAATGTCGGTGAAACCCGCTGGGAATCCCATGTCCAGATCAAACAGACCGCCGCCACCGACAAAACCGAAGAACTCTGGCATCTGCAGGCTGACCGCCTCGACCTGACCCCGATCACACCTTTGCTCAATGCCCTCGGACCTTTGCCCCAAGGCTTCGCCACCGTGGTCGAGCGCCTGAAAGTGACCGGCGGTCTGCGTAACGTGCTGCTGGATTTCCGTCCGAATGCCACCGACGACAGCAAATTCAGCTTCGCCGCCAACCTCGATCAAGTCGGCTTCGACGCCTACCACGGCGCGCCGGCGGCACGGAATGTCAGCGGCAGCCTTACCGGCAATCTCGGCGGCGGCGAGCTGCGCATGGACAGCAAGGATTTCGTCCTGCACCTCGATCCGATTTTCGCCAAGCCGTGGCAATACATTCAGGCCAACGCCCGGTTGACCTGGAAGCTCGACAAAGAAGGTTTCACCCTGATCGCGCCGTACCTGAAGGTGCTCGGCGAAGAGGGCAAGATTGCCGGCGATTTCCTGATCCGTCTGCATTTCGATCATACCCAGGAAGACTACATGGACCTGCGGGTCGGTCTGGTGGACGGTGATGGTCGTTACACCGCCAAGTACCTGCCCGAAGTCTTGAGCCCGGCCCTCGACGAGTGGCTGCGCTCGGCGATTCTCAAAGGCTCGGTGGAACAGGGGTTCTTCCAGTACCAGGGCTCACTGAACAAGGGGGCCGGAGACGCGGACCGCAGCATCAGCCTGTTTTTCAAGGTGCACGACGCCGAGCTGGCGTTCCAGCCAGGCTGGCCGCACGTGAGCAAGGTCAGCGGCGACGTGTTCATCGAAGACAGCGGGGTACGGATCGTCGCCAGCGAAGGCCAGTTGCTCGACACCCGGGTCAACGATGTCTTCGTCAACATCCCCCATGTGCCGAGCGGCGAGCACAGCCACCTGTTCCTCGATGGCGGGTTCGCCGGAGGCCTGGGCGACGGCCTGAAGATTCTTCAGGAAGCGCCGATCGGCACTGCCGACACTTTCGCTGGCTGGGAAGGCGATGGCGATCTGCAAGGCAAGCTCAAACTGGATGTACCGTTGGCCAAGGGCGATCAGCCGAAAATTCTTGTGGACTTCAAAACGGCCAATGCGCGATTGAAACTGGCCGAGCCGAAGCTGGAGCTTAGCCAGCTCAAGGGCGATTTCCGTTTTGACAGCACCAAGGGCCTGAGCGGCCAGAACATCAGTGCCCGGGCCTTCGACAAACCGGTCACCGCACAGATTTTCGCCGATGGCGGCCCCGGCAAGCTCAAGACTCGCGTGGCGGCGTCAGGGCAGGTCGAGGTCAAGAAACTCACGGACTGGCTGAGTGTGACTCAGCCGTTGCCGGTATCCGGGACGATTCCTTATCAGCTGCAAGTGAATCTTGACGGTGCCGACAGTCAATTGATGGTCAGTTCCAATCTGAAAGGGGTGGCGGTGGACCTGCCCGCTCCGTTCGGCCTGAACGCCAGCACCGGGCGTGACACGGTGTTCCGCATGACGCTGCAAGGGCAGGAGCGGCGCTACTGGGTCAACTACGATCAATTGGCCAACTTCACCTTTGCGGCGCCACCGAACAGTTTCGCCGATGGTCGAGGCGAGTTGTTTCTCGGTGTCGGCGAGGCGGTACTGCCTGGCAACAAAGGCTTGCGGGTGCGCGGCGTGTTATCCGAGCTGGACGTCAAACCCTGGCAGGATCTGGTGGAAAAATACGCCGGACAGGATCCCGGCGGCAGTGCCAAGCAATTGCTCAGCAGTGCGGACTTCAAGGTCGGCAAGCTCACGGCGTTCGGCACAACACTGGATCAGGCGGCGGTGCAATTGAACCGCAAGCCCGATGCCTGGGCCCTGGCGCTCGACAGTCAGCAAGCCAAAGGCACGGCGAGCTTGCCCGATGCCAAGGGCGCGCCGATTGCCGTCAATCTGCAATACGTGCGACTGCCGGCGCCGGATCCATCGGTCCAGGCCGACGAAAATTCACCGGACCCGTTAGTCTCGGTCGATCCAACCAAAATCCCGGCGCTGGACATCACCGTCAATCAGCTGTTTCTGGGGCCGGATCTGGTCGGTGGCTGGTCACTGAAAGTGCGACCGACCGCCAAAGGCATTGCCTTGAACAATCTCGATCTGGGCCTCAAAGGCATCCTGTTGCAGGGCAACGGCGGCTGGGAAGGGACGCCCGGTGCCACGACCAGTTGGTACAAGGGCCGGATCGGCGGCAAGAACCTCGCCGATGTGCTCAAGGGCTGGGGCTTTGCGCCAAGCGTGACCAGCGAAGAATTCCACATGGACGTCGACGGACGTTGGCCGGGTTCGCCGGCATGGCTGGCCACCAAGCGTTTCTCCGGCTCGCTCGATGCGTCGCTGAACAAGGGCCAGTTCGTCGAAGTCGAGGGCGGTGCCCAGGCGTTGCGAGTGTTCGGTCTGCTCAATTTCAACTCCATCGGTCGCCGGTTGCGTCTGGACTTTTCCGACCTGTTCGGCAAAGGCTTGAGCTATGACCGGGTCAAGGGATTGCTGGTAGCGAACAATGGCGTTTACGTGACGCAGGAGCCGATCAAGCTCACCGGGCCGTCGAGCAATCTGGAACTCAATGGCACGCTGGATCTGGTCGGCGATCAGGTCGACGCCAAATTGTTGGTGACCTTGCCGGTGACCAACAACCTGCCGATCGCCGCGCTGATCGTCGGTGCTCCGGCGGTCGGTGGGGCGCTGTTCCTGATCGACAAGCTGATCGGTGACCGCGTGGCGCGGTTCGCCAGCGTCAAATACACCGTCAAAGGCCCGTGGAAAGAGCCGAAAATCACCTTCGACAAGCCTTTTTGAACAGCCAGCCCCTGAACCGATGGAGTAGCATGGCCGCATACCTCTTGCGGAGTGCGCCATGTCTTTAGCGGTGATTCAAATGGTCAGCCAGAGCGATGTGCTGGCCAATCTGCGCGATGCCCGACGTTTGCTCGAACAAGCGGCCAACGCTGGCGCGAAGCTGGCGGTACTGCCGGAAAACTTCGCCGCCATGGGCCGTCGCGACATCGCCGATATCGGCCGCGCCGAAGCCCTCGGTGAAGGCCCGATCCTGCCGTGGTTGAAACAGACCGCCCGCGACCTCAAGTTATGGATAGTGGCCGGCACCTTGCCGTTGCCGCCCGTGGGGCAGCCCGAAGCCAAGTCTCATGCCTGCTCGTTGTTGGTAGACGATCAGGGCGAATTTGTTGCCCGCTATGACAAGTTGCACCTGTTCGATGTGGACGTGGCGGACAATCGCGGCCGTTACCGCGAATCCGATGACTATGCTTACGGCAGTGGTGTGGTCTTGGCGGATACCCCGGTCGGCCGGCTCGGCCTGACGGTGTGTTACGACCTGCGTTTCCCGGAGTTGTACAGTGAGCTGCGGGCTGCCGGGGCTGAGCTGATTACCGCGCCGTCGGCTTTCACCGCTGTGACAGGGGCGGCGCACTGGGATGTGTTGATTCGCGCACGGGCTATTGAAACCCAGTGCTATGTGCTGGCGGCCGCTCAAGGCGGGACACATCCAGGGCCGCGGGAAACCTTTGGCCACGGGGCGATTGTCGATCCGTGGGGGCGCGTGCTGGCGCAGCAGGAACAAGGCGAAGCCGTGTTGCTGGCCGAGCGTGACAGTGACGAACAGGCGTCCATCCGGGCGCGCATGCCGGTGACGAATCATCGGCGGTTTTTTTCGCAGGGCGCCCAGCGACCTGCTTCAGAACACGAATTTAAGGCGTAAAACCTATGAGCGAGTTGTTGTCCTCAGTCAGTGATCACCTGTTGGCGCCCGGCGGCGTGACGATCGAGAGCCTGCAAGGCGTGCTCGGTGATCTGGCGGGTCCAGGCATCGATGCGGCCGACCTGTATTTCCAGGGGCAGATTTCCGAGTCCTGGTCGCTGGAAGACGGCATCGTCAAGGAAGGCAGTTTCAACCTCGACCAGGGTGTCGGCGTGCGGGCCCAGTCCGGGGAGAAAACCGGTTTTGCCTACAGCAACGCGATCACCCTCGAAGCGCTCGGCGCGGCGGCCCGTGCGGCTCGTTCGATTTCTCGCGCCGGGCAGAACGGAACGGTGCAGGCGTTCAGCACCCAGGACGTCGCCCAGTTGTATGCGCCGGACAACCCGTTGGAAGTGCTGAGCCGCGCTGAAAAAGTTGAACTGCTCAAGCGCATCGACGTGGCGACTCGCGCCCTCGACCCGCGTATCCAACAGGTCAGCGTGAGCATGGCCGGGGTCTGGGAGCGGATTCTGGTGGCTTCAACCGATGGCGGTCTGGCTGCCGACGTGCGGCCGCTGGTGCGTTTCAACGTCAGTGTGATCGTCGAGCAGAATGGCCGTCGCGAGCGCGGCGGACACGGCGGTGGCGGGCGTACCGACTACCGTTATTTCCTCGCCGAAGACCGCGCCATGGGCTATGCCCGTGAAGCGTTGCGCCAGGCGCTGGTGAATCTGGAAGCGATTCCGGCACCGGCCGGCACCTTGCCGGTGGTTCTGGGGTCGGGCTGGTCCGGTGTGCTGCTGCACGAAGCGGTCGGCCATGGTCTGGAAGGCGATTTCAATCGCAAGGGCAGTTCGGCCTACAGCGGTCGCATGGGCGAAATGGTTGCATCCAAACTTTGCACCATCGTCGATGACGGCACGTTGGCCGGTCGTCGTGGTTCCCTGAGCGTCGACGACGAAGGTACCCCGACCGAGTGCACTACGCTGATCGAAAACGGCGTGCTCAAGGGCTACATGCAGG
This sequence comes from Pseudomonas fluorescens, assembly GCF_012974785.1. Classification (GTDB taxonomy): domain Bacteria; phylum Pseudomonadota; class Gammaproteobacteria; order Pseudomonadales; family Pseudomonadaceae; genus Aquipseudomonas; species Aquipseudomonas fluorescens_BT. The sequence goes on from NZ_CP027561.1 coordinate 1,000,495, forward strand.
ACAAGCTCAATGCGCGCCTGATGGGCGTAGCCCGCACGGGCAACGGTCGCCGCGAATCCTACGCGCACCTGCCGATGCCGCGGATGACCAATACCTACATGCTCGGCGGCCAGAGCGATCCGGCGGAAATCATCGCGTCGGTGAAGAAAGGCATCTACTGCGCCAACCTCGGTGGCGGTCAGGTCGACATCACCAGCGGCAAGTTCGTGTTTTCCACCAGCGAGGCTTACCTGATCGAGGACGGCAAGATCACCGCGCCGGTCAAAGGCGCGACGTTGATCGGCAATGGTCCGGAAGCGATGAGCCGGGTGTCGATGGTCGGTAACGATCTGGCGCTGGACAGCGGTGTGGGCACATGCGGCAAGGACGGGCAGTCGGTGCCGGTGGGTGTCGGTCAGCCGACCCTGAAAATCGATGCGATCACCGTGGGTGGCACGGGCGCATAAGAAGGGATGGAGCTTCGGGTGGCGCGCAGTGCGGCCACCCGGTGGCGAATATCAGCGCAGACCGCGTTGAGTCTCGTCCAGCTCACGGATGTACTTGAAGATCTTGCGGCTCGAGGCAGGAGGTTTGTTTTGCGCAACCTCGTGCTGGGCCTGACGGATCAGGGAACGCAGTTGCTGGCGGTCGGCGTCCGGGTAATCGACGACGAATTTCTCCAGCACGGCATCGTCACCGGCGATCAGGCGGTCACGCCAGCGTTCGAGGTTGTGGAAACGCTCGTTGTACTGACGGGTCGAGGCATCGAGTTGATCGAGCAAGGTGAGAATGGCGTCAGTGTCCTGATCGCGCATCAGTTTGCCGATGAACTGCAAGTGCCGTTTACGCGCGATGTTCGCGGTGTGCTTGGGCGCATCGGCCAGGGCCCGGCGCAAAGCGTCGGTCAATGGCAGTTTCGCCTGCAAGTCGGGCTTGAGCGTTGTAAGGCGCTCGCCAAGGTCAACCAGAGCATGCAGCTCGCGTTTGACCTGGGATTTGCTTTTTTCTCCCGTATCGAGGGAGTCGTCGTAAGAATCAACCATGGTGGCAGTCCGCAAAGAAACGCCGCCATGATAACCAGTCGGGGGCCGCTTGTCCGGCCCGGTCGCTCGAAGGCCCCAGCCGAAAGCAGAATTTGAGTGGAGATGAGCATGAGTGCAGTTGAAAGCGTCGGCCCACAGGCATTGCCGGCACTGCAGGAACAGGTCGAGCAGATCATCGCCGAAGCCAGGCGTCAGGGCGCCAGTGCCTGCGAAGTGGCGGTGTCGCTGGAGCAGGGGCTGTCAACCTCCGTGCGTCAACGTGAGGTAGAAACGGTCGAGTTCAACCGCGATCAGGGCTTTGGCATCACGTTGTACGTCGGCCAGCGCAAGGGGTCTGCCAGCACGTCTGCCACCGGGCCGGATGCGATTCGCGAGACTGTCGCCGCGGCGCTGGCGATTGCCAGGCACACCTCGGAAGATGAAGCCTCGGGGCTGGCGGATGCCGCCCTGATGGCCCGGGATATTCAGGATTTCGACCTGTTCCACCAATGGGACATCACTCCGGAGCAGGCCATCGAAAAGGCGTTGCTCTGTGAAGCGGCGGCGTTCGACGCCGATGCCCGCATCAAGAATGCCGATGGCACCACGTTGAGCACTCATCAGGGCTGCCGTGTGTATGGCAACAGCCACGGTTTCATCGGCGGTTATGCTTCGACCCGACACAGCCTGAGCTGCGTGATGATCGCCGAGGCCGATGGCCAGATGCAGCGCGATTATTGGTATGACGTGAACCGCCAGGGCAGTTTGCTGGCGGATCCGGTGAGCATTGGTCAGCGTGCGGCACAGCGAGCGGCGAGCCGTCTGGGCGCGCGTCCGGTACCGACCTGCGAAGTGCCTGTACTGTTTTCGGCGGAATTGGCGGGTGGGTTGTTCGGCAGCTTCCTGTCGGCCATTTCCGGCGGCAGTCTGTACCGCAAATCGTCGTTCCTCGAAGGCACCCTGGGCCAGAAGCTGTTCCCGGAATGGCTGACCATCGACGAACGCCCGCACCTGATGCGTGCCATGGGCAGTGCTTCCTACGATGGTGACGGTCTGGCGACCTATGCCAAACCGTTCGTCGAGAAAGGCGAGCTGGTGTCGTACATCCTTGGCACCTATTCCGGTCGTAAACTCGGTATGCCGAGCACCGCCAACGCGGGCGGCGTACACAACCTGTTCGTCACTCATGGTGATGAAGACCAGGCTGCCTTGCTGCGGCGTATGGGGCGTGGACTGCTGGTCACCGAGTTGATGGGCCATGGTTTGAACATGGTGACCGGTGATTACTCGCGCGGTGCGGCGGGTTTCTGGGTCGAGAACGGTGAGATCCAGTTCGCGGTGCAGGAAGTGACCATCGCCGGCAACATGCGCGACATGTTCAAGCAGATCGTCGCAGTCGGTAATGATCTGGAGCTGCGCAGCAACATTCGCACCGGTTCGGTGTTGATCGAGAAGATGACTGTCGCGGGCAGCTAAGTTTCCGACAGGCAAACAAAAGGCGCGCCACCCAATCCGGTGGCGCGCCTTTTTTGTGTCTGCAAATTTTTTCGGATGGACAAGGCCGCTGAAAAGCTACGCTTGTTTTGGTTCTCATTATCATCTAATAATAAATCTCATTATCGGATGAGCCCAGGATCATGAGTTCTGCCTTGCACGAGCAGCCGTACCTCGAAAGCTGGCGCTGGATGAGTCGCCAGATCCGTTGCGCGATGGACCCGGACGAACCGCGCCTGATCGAGCACTACCTGGCCGAAGGCCGGTATCTGGCCTGCTGCACGGCGACCTCGCCCTGGACTGTCGCTGAAACCTCTTTCCGCCTGCTGCTCGACACGGCCACCGACATCGCTCTGCCGTGGCACTGGCGCAGTCTCTGTCTCGATCAGGCCTGGCGCCCATTGCGTGAAATGGAGCGCCTGACGCTGTGCAAATGCCGGCTCAAACGCTGGCAAAGCTACGCCTGGCAACTCGCCACTTGCGAGTTGCAACCCTCGATTCCCCTTATTGAACTGGTGCAAGGATTTTCAGATGACCAAGACACGTATTGAGCGCGACAGCATGGGCGAACTGCAGGTGCCGGTGGACGCTCTCTACGGCGCGCAGACCCAGCGTGCAGTGGATAACTTCCCGATCAGCGGCAAACCGATGCCGACCTCGTTCATCCGTGCGCTGATTCTGGCAAAAGCCGCTGCCGCACGGGCCAACGTCGAACTCAGCCAGCTCAGCGCCGCTCAAGGCAAAGCCATCAGCGATGCCGCCCAGGGTCTGCTCGAAGGCGACTTCATGCAGCATTTCCCGGTGGATATCTTCCAGACCGGTTCCGGCACCAGCTCCAACATGAACGCCAACGAAGTGATCGCCACCCTGTCCAGTCGCCTGCTCGACGAGCCAATCAATCCTAACGATCACGTCAACTGCGGGCAGAGCAGCAACGACATCATCCCGACCACCATCCACGTCAGCGCCGCACTGGCGCTGCACGAGCAGTTGCTGCCGGCCCTGCTGCATCTGGTACAAGTCATCGAGCGCAAGGCCGAACAGGTGCATCACCACGTCAAGACCGGCCGTACTCACTTGATGGACGCCATGCCGGTGCGCATGAGCCAGGTACTCAACGGTTGGGCGCAGCAGCTCAAGGCCAATATCAGTCACCTGCAGGATTTGCTGCCAAGCCTGCAATCCCTGGCTCAGGGCGGCACGGCGGTCGGCACCGGAATCAACGCGCATCCGGAATTCGCTGCGCGTTTCAGCCGCCAATTGAGCCAACTGACCAACGTGCAATTCACCCCGGGCAAGGACCTGTTCGCGCTGATCGGCTCGCAGGACACAGCCGTGGCCGTGTCGGGTCAGCTCAAGGCCACCGCCGTCTCGCTGATGAAAATCGCCAACGACCTGCGCTGGATGAACTCCGGCCCGCTCGCCGGCCTTGGCGAAATCGAACTGGAAGGCTTGCAGCCGGGCTCGTCGATCATGCCGGGCAAGGTCAATCCGGTGATTCCGGAAGCCACTGCGATGGTGGCGGCGCAAGTCATCGGCAACGATTCGGTGATCACCATCGCCGGTCAGTCAGGCAACTTTGAACTGAACGTGATGCTGCCGATCATCGCTCAGAACCTGTTGAGCAGCATCGAATTGCTGGCCAACGCCAGCCGTCTGTTGGCCGACAAGGCCATCGCCAGTTTCAAGGTCAACGAGTCGCGCCTCAAGGAAGCGCTGTCGCGCAACCCGATTCTGGTCACAGCGCTCAACCCGATCATCGGTTACCAGAAAGCCGCGGAAATCGCGAAGCAGGCCTACAAACAGGGCCGTCCGGTGATTGACGTTGCGCTGGAACACACCGACCTGTCGCGCAGCCAGCTGGAAGAGTTGCTCAATCCCGAGAAACTCACCGCCGGCGGCGTGTAAGCACCGCAATCGCTTTGGAGGTTCACCATGGAGCACTGGAAACGCACGATCGAACGGGCCAATCGCTGCTTCATGCTGGGCGAACTGATCGACGCCCGCGAGGCCTATCTGCAAGCGCTGGCCCTGGCCCAGGTGCTGTTCGAGCGCTGGGGCGATGCCGACGAAGCGGTAGCGGCCTGCGTTATTTCCCATCACAACCTGGCCGACCTGCATCTGCGCCTGAACCAGCCGGAGGAGAGCGCCGAATACCTGTGCGCGATCCACCAGCGCCTGTTGCAGACCATGCAGGATGAGCGTCTGCGCCCGGCGCTGCGTGAAGCGGCGCTGCGCCAGAGCAGCAAGACCTATGTCGAGCTGCTCAACTTCATCAGCGAGCACGGCGAATACCCGCGCACCCAGCGTCTGCTGCACCCGGATACCGGCAATGCACGCCGCGTGCCTGCTCAATATCACCATGGAGTCCACTGATATGGCCTTTACCCTGCCAGCACTGCCTTATGCCTACGACGCACTGGAACCGCACATCGATGCGCAGACCATGGAGATTCATTACACCAAGCATCACCAGACCTACATCAACAACCTGAACGCCGCAGTCGAGGGCACTGAATACGCCGAGTGGCCGGTGGAAAAGCTGGTGGCCAGCGTTCAGCAACTGCCGGAAACGTTGCGTGCGGCGGTCATCAACCAGGGCGGGGGGCATGCCAACCATTCGCTGTTCTGGGAAGTGATGGTGCCCAACGGTGGGGGCAAGCCGAACGGAGCGCTGGCCAGGGCGATCGATGAGCAACTGGGTGGTCTCGACAGCTTCAAGGAAGCCTTCACCAAAGCTGCGCTGACCCGCTTCGGCAGCGGCTGGGCGTGGCTCAGTGTCACTGCGGACAAGAAGCTGGTGGTGGAAAGCAGCGGTAACCAGGACAGCCCGCTGATGAGCGGCCACACGCCGATTCTCGGACTCGACGTGTGGGAACACGCCTACTACCTGCGTTATCAGAATCGCCGCCCGGAATACATCAGCGCGTTCTACAACGTGATCAATTGGCCTGAAGTCGCTGCGCGTTATCAGGCTGCGCTGGTTTAGGTCGTCTATAAAACACTCCAGGGCTGACTATGGGCACTGAAACACTGGCGATCGGAAGTGGGCGTATGTTCCGTTACGCATTCGGGTCGCTGCTGCTGTTGGCGGGCATGACCTTGCTGGTGGCTCACGGACTCGAATGGCTGAACCTGGAGCCGAAACTGTCCCGGGCATTGCAGGGCGGTGCGATCTGCGCTCTTGGTACGGCACTCGGGGCGGTTCCGGTGCTGGTGATCCGCAACATGCCTCAGGTGTTAGGCGATACGCTGTTGGGGTTTGGCGCTGGCGTGATGCTGGCGGCGACCGCGTTTTCGCTGATCGTGCCGGGGATTGCCGCCGCAGAAGGCCTGGGGCTGAGCCCTTGGGGCGCCAGTGGTCTGATCTGTTTCGGCATCATGCTCGGTGCTTTCGGCCTGTATCTGGTGGACCGCAAGTTGTCCGGCGCGTCACCGGAGATGCTGATCGGCAGTGTCGAGCATCCGGTGATTCCCCCGCGGATCTGGCTGTTCGTGTTTGCCATCATTGCCCATAACATTCCGGAAGGCATGGCCGTCGGCGTCAGCGCTGGCGGCGGCATGCAGGACGCTGACAGCCTGGCGATGGGTATCGCCTTGCAGGACGTGCCGGAAGGGCTGGTGATTGCGCTGGTGCTGGCCGGGGCAGGGATGTCGCGGGTCAATGCGTTTCTGATCGGGGCGGCCTCAGGTCTGGTCGAACCGGTGTTCGCCCTGCTGTGTGCGTGGCTGGTCAGCCTGGCGGAATTGTTGTTGCCCCTGGGATTGGCGCTGGCGGCCGGGGCAATGTTGCTGGTGGTGACCCACGAAGTGATCCCGGAGTCGCGACGCAATGGTCACGACAAGCTGGCGAGTCTGGGATTGCTGATGGGTTTCTGTCTGATGATGGTGATGGATACGGCGTTGGGATAAGTATGGCGAGAGAGACCGCTCTCGCCACAATGGACTTTCAGCCGCCTTCGTCGAAGTAGTTGTTGATCAGGGCGACGAGTGCATCCATGGCTTCCTGTTCCTGATGACCCTCGGTACTCAGGTAGATTTTGGTGCCCTTGCCGGCCGCGAGCATCATCATCGCCATGATGCTTTTGCCATCAACCGTGGTTTCGGGGGTGCGACCTACTCTGATCGTGCAGTCGGGATACTGACCCGCCACGCCCACGAACTTTGCCGACGCCCGGGCATGCAGTCCCAGTTTGTTGATGATTTCGATTTCCAGAGCAGGCATCGCGGTGTGAATCCTTTAGCTGAGGTCGCGGTGGCGGACCTGGACGTTTTTCAGGGTTTTCTGCAGGGCCTGACCCAGACGTTCGGTCAGGTAGACGGAGCGGTGATGCCCGCCGGTGCAGCCAATGGCAATGGTCACGTAGGCACGATTGCTCGCAGCGAAGCGCGGCAGCCATTTGAACAGATAGGCGTAGATGTCCTGAAACATCTCTTCGACTTCCGGCTGCGCCGCCAGATACTCGGCCACCGGCTCATCGAGCCCGGACTGTGCGCGCAGCTCCGGTTTCCAGTACGGGTTGGGCAGGCAGCGTACATCGAACACCAGATCCGCATCCACCGGCATGCCGCGTTTGAAACCGAACGACTCCACCAGAAATGCCGTGCCCGGCTCAGGCTGGTTCAGCAGCCGCAGCTTGATGGTGTCGCGCAACTGATACAGGTTCAGATTGGTGGTATTGACCTTCAGGTCGGCCAGATCGGCGATGGGGCCCAGCAGGGCGGTTTCATCGTCGATTGCCTCGGCCAGCGAACGGTTGGCGCTGCTCAGCGGGTGACGGCGACGGGTTTCCGAGAAACGCTTGAGCAGGGTTTCTTCGTCGGCGTCCAGGTACAGAACGTCGCACTGGATGTGTCGACTGCGAACTTCTTCAAGCAATTCCGGGAAGCGCGAGAGGTGGCTTGGCAGGTTGCGTGCATCGATCGACACCGCGACCAGTGGTTGAGACAGTTCAGTATGAATCAGCGCGCGCTCCGCCAGCTCCGGCAACAGGCCGGCCGGCAGATTGTCGATGCAGTAGTAACCGTTGTCCTCAAGGACATCCAGTGCGGTGCTTTTGCCCGAGCCGGAACGGCCACTGACGATGATCAAGCGCATGTTTAGTGCCCGTTTTGCTCGTCCAGGACAACCTGATACAAGGCTTCGTTAGTCGTGGCGCGACGCAGTTTCTCGCGCACTTCCTTGCGGTCGAGCATGCTGGCTATCTGGCGCAGCAGCTCCAGGTGCGCATCGGTGGCAGCTTCCGGGACCAGCAACACGAACAGCAGGTCGACCGGTGCGCCATCGATGGCATCGAAATCTATTGGGGCTTCCAGGTGCATCAGGGCACTGATGGGCGATTCACAGCCCTTGAGGCGACAGTGGGGAATGGCGATGCCGTTGCCAAAACCCGTCGAGCCGAGTTTTTCACGGGCAATCAGCGCCTCGAAGACATCTTGCATCTCCAGATCCGGGACTTCCCGGGCGATCAGGTTGGCAATTTGTTCGAGGGCTTTCTTTTTACTGCCGCCCGGCACGTTCACCAGGGAACGGCCGGGGGTCAGGATGCTTTCAAGTCGGATCATGGGGGTGGGGGTTATCGACCGGTAGCGCCCTGGAGCAGGCTCTGGGTCTTTTCCTTATGCTTTTTGAGTTGTTTATCAAGCTTGTCGGTCAGCGCGTCGATCGCTGCGTACATATCGGTATGTTCCGCGTTTGCGACGACCTCGTTGCCGGGAATATGCAGCGTGGCTTCGATTTTCTGCTTCAGCTTTTCGACGCACATCGTGACTTGCACGTTGGTGATCTTGTCGAAATGTCCCTCAAGCCTCTTGAGCTTTTGCTCAACGTACTCACGGAGAGGTTGGGTAACTTCCAGTTGGTGTCCACTGATGTTGACTTGCATACAGCTTCTCCTTCGTTGCCAGTGCATAAAGCGGCAGGCCGAAGAGCCTGCCACTGGAACGCTGTAACGTGGCTTACATCAACCGCTTGCGTTCGCTCGAAGGCGCGATTCCCAGGGATTCGCGGTACTTGGCGACGGTGCGGCGAGCCACCTGAATGCCTTGTGCCTCCAGTAAACCAGCGATCTTGCTGTCACTCAACGGCTTTTTCTGATTTTCCGCGGCGACCAGTTTCTTGATGATCGCGCGGATCGCCGTGGACGAGCATTCGCCGCCTTCGGAGGTGCTGACATGGCTGGAGAAAAAGTATTTCAGTTCATATATGCCCCGCGGGGTATGCATGAATTTTTGCGTGGTCACCCGGGAAATCGTCGACTCGTGCATACCCACCGCTTCAGCGATGTCGTGCAGCACCAGTGGCTTCATGGCTTCGTCGCCGTACTCCAGGAATCCGCGCTGATGTTCGACGATCTGAGTGGCTACCTTCATCAGGGTTTCGTTGCGACTCTGCAGACTCTTGATGAACCAGCGGGCTTCCTGCAACTGATTGCGCATGAAGGTATTGTCGGCGCTGGTGTCGGCGCGGCGCACGAAACCGGCGTATTGGGCGTTGACCCGCAGGCGTGGCACGGATTCCTGGTTCAGCTCGACGAGCCAGCGCTCGTTGTCCTTGCGCACGATCACGTCGGGTACCACGTATTCGGCTTCGGTGGACTCGATTTGCGAGCCGGGGCGCGGGTTGAGGCTCTGGACCAGTTCGATGACCTGGCGCAGTTCATCTTCCTTGAGCTTCATGCGCCGCATCAACTGGCTGTAGTCGCGGCTGCCGAGCAGGTCGATGTAATCGGTGACCAGACGCTTGGCTTCCGCCAGCCAGGGGGTCTTGGTCGATAGCTGGCGCAATTGCAGCAGCAGGCATTCACTCAGGTTGCGGGCGCCGATGCCGGCGGGTTCAAACTGCTGGATGCGGTGCAGGACGGCTTCGATCTCGTCCAGCTCGATGTCGAGTTCCGGATCGAATGCGTCGAGAATTTCTTCGAGGGTTTCATCGAGGTAGCCCTGATTGTTGATGCAGTCGATCAGGGTGACAGCGATCAGGCGGTCGGTGTCGGACATCGGCGCCAGGTTCAGTTGCCACAGCAAGTGGCTTTGCAGGCTTTCACCGGCAGAGGTGCGGGTGGTGAAATCCCACTCGTCGTCATCGCTGCTGGGCAGGCTGCTGGCGCTGGTCTGGTAGACATCTTCCCAGGCGGTGTCCACAGGGAGTTCGTTGGGGATGCGCTCGTTCCATTCGCCGTCCTCGAGATTGTCGACCGTCGGCGCGGTTTCCTGATAGGAAGGTTCCTGGATCTCGGTGTTGGGTTTCTGTTCGGCGTTGTCGGCCAGCGGGTCGGAATTGTCGAAGTCGTCGCCGTCTTCCTGGCGTTCGAGCATCGGGTTGGATTCCAGCGCCTCCTGGATTTCCTGTTGCAGATCCAGGGTCGACAATTGGAGCAGGCGGATGGCCTGTTGCAGCTGCGGTGTCATCGTCAGCTGCTGGCCCATTCTCAAGACTAGCGATGGTTTCATGGCAGGGGCTTAACACCTTATTCGCCGGCGCTATGCGCCATCCACTACAGGGCGCCGGAGCGCCAAACTTAAGCAAATTATATGCCTGAAACTGTCGTGTTTGCCTAGAGCGCTGTAACAATAAAAGCCTATAAAAATGCGCTTCAACGTTACAGCACCCGGACGGCCGCTCGAATACCGTCGCGCTTACAGGCGGAACTCGTGACCCAGGTACACTTCCTTCACCAGATCGTTGGCGAGGATGGTCGCGGAGTCGCCTTCGGCAATCAGTTGGCCGTCGTTGACGATGTAGGCTGTTTCGCAAATATCCAGCGTCTCGCGGACGTTGTGGTCGGTGATCAGCACACCGATGCCCTTGGCCTTGAGGTGGTGGATGATCTGCTTGATGTCGCCCACGGAGATCGGGTCGACACCGGCGAATGGTTCGTCGAGCAGAATGAACTTCGGCGCCGTAGCCAGTGCGCGAGCGATCTCCACGCGGCGGCGCTCACCACCGGACAGGCTCATGCCGAGGTTGTCGCGAATGTGGCTGATGTGGAATTCCTGCAGCAGGCTTTCCAGCTCCTTGCGACGACCGGCCTTGTCGAGCTCCTGACGGGTTTCGAGGATGGCCATGATGTTGTCGGCGACCGACAGTTTGCGAAAGATCGACGCTTCCTGCGGCAGATAACCGATACCGGCTTTCGCGCGACCGTGCATGGGCTGGTGACTGACGTCCAGGTCGTCGATCAGTACGCGACCCTGATCGGCCTGAACCAGGCCGACGATCATGTAGAAGCACGTGGTCTTGCCGGCGCCGTTCGGGCCGAGCAGACCGACGATCTGACCGCTGTCAATCGACAGGCTGACGTCGCGCACGACCTGGCGGCTTTTATAGGCCTTGGCCAGGTGCTGAGCTTTCAGAGTTGCCATTACTGGGTTTTCTCGTCGGTTTTCTTCTTCGGCTGGATCACCATGTCGATGCGCGGACGCGCTTCGGTGACCTTGCTGCCAGTGGCTCGACCGGCGCTGGCCAGTTTTTTCACCGTGTCATAGACGATTTTCTCGCCCTGAGTGGTGTTGTTGTCCTTGTCGACGACTTTTGCCTTGTCGATCAGCACGACGCGGTTCTGCGCAGCGTGGTACTGAATCGTCACGCCCCAGCCCTGGACGGGTTTGGCATCACCGGCAGTCTGCAGCTGCTCGAAGTAGGCGAGGTTGCCCACCGAAGTCACGACGTCGATGTCACCGTTAGGCGCGCGGGTCATGGTCACGGTGTTGCCTTTGACGATCATCGAACCCTGGGTGATGATCACATCGCCCTTATAGGTCGCGATGCCATTCTTGTCATCGAGCTGAGCGTCGTCAGCCTGGATGCGGATCGGTTGCTGACTATCGTTCGGCAGAGCCCAGGCGCTCACGCTTCCCAGTGCTGCGCCCAGACTGAGCAAAATAGGGAGGGTTTTAACGAGCCTCATACTGTCCTCTTACGTTCGATAGCAGGTGTATCCTGCTTTCCTTCAAATACGCTTTCATTCCCACGCCGGTCGATACACCGCCAGCGCCGTCGATTCTAACGGGTTGCTGGGTCTGCGCATATTGCTGCTGAGGGAACACCGTCATTCGGGTGCTGGTGATCAGGGTGTCGCGGTTCTTTTCGTCGGTACGCTTGATCCGGACCGAGTCGATCAGTTCGACTTCGGTGCCTCCGGAGTTCACTTCGCCGCGCTCGCTGGTCACGTGCCACGGGAAGTCGGTGCCGCGGTACATGTTCAGGTCGGGCCGGGTGACCAGTGTAATGTCGGTCGCCTTGACGTGCTCGGCCTTCTCGGACGTCATTTCGTACTGCACCTTGCCATCTTCCAGATACTGCAAGGTGTGGGTGTTGGTCGCGTACCAGTCGATCGGGCTTTCTGCTGCGGAGACAGGAGGCTTGTCGAGGAAGCGTTCCGGGCTGATGTTCCAGTAGCCGACTGCGCCGAAAATCGCAGCGATGCAACCGAACAGCAGTATGTTGCGAATTTTTTTGCTAAACATGGTTTGACTCACAGGTACGCGTTGTTGGCGGCATCGAGGCTGCCCTGGGCGCGCAGGATCAGTTCGCAGAATTCGCGGGCGGCACCTTCGCCACCGCGGGCCTGAGTGACGCCGTGAGCGTGCTCGCGCACAAAGGCCGCGGCGTTGGCTACAGCCATGCCGAGTCCCACTCGACGGATCACCGGCAGGTCGGGCAAGTCGTCGCCGAGGTAAGCCACTTGTTCATAGCTTAGGCCCAGTTGCTCCAGAAGACCGTCGAGAACCACCAGTTTGTCTTCACGACCCTGAAACAAGTGCGGGATACCCAGGTTCTTTGCCCGACGCTCGACCACCGGAGTCTTGCGACCGCTGATAATGGCGGTCTGTACGCCGGCGTTCATCAACATCTTGATGCCCTGGCCATCGAGGGTATTGAACGTCTTGAATTCGCTACCGTCTTCAAGGAAGTACAGGCGCCCGTCGGTGAGAACACCGTCGACGTCGAAAACCGCCAGTTTGATGGCTTTGCCGCGTTGCAGCAGATCGTTGCTCATTTACATCACTCCTGCGCGCAGCAGGTCGGAGAGGTTGAAGGCGCCGATCGGGCGATCGTCCTCGTCCACGACGACAAGTGCGTTGATTCGATGGTCTTCCATGATTTTAAGGGCTTCGGCAGCGAGCATTTCGGCGCGGGCGGTCTTGCCATGTACGGTCATCACCTGGTCGATGGTCGCGCTGTGTACATCAATGCTGCGATCCAGCGTGCGGCGCAGGTCGCCGTCGGTGAAGATCCCGGCAAGCCTGCCGTCGGCTTCGAGAATGACGGTCATGCCCAGACCCTTGCGGGTCATTTCCATCAGGGCGTCCTTGAGCAGGGTGCCGCGCTGTACCTGCGGCAGCTCTTGACCTGCGTGCATGACGTTTTCCACTTTCAGCAGCAGGCGACGGCCGAGTGCGCCACCCGGGTGGGAAAAGGCGAAATCTTCGGCGGTGAAGCCGCGGGCTTCCAGCAACGCGACGGCCAGGGCATCGCCCATGACCAGGGCGGCAGTGGTCGAGGAGGTCGGCGCCAGGTTCAGCGGGCAGGCTTCGTGCTCGACGTGAACGTTGAGATTGACCTCTGCGGCTTTGGCCAGTGGCGATTGCGGGTTGCCGGTCACGCTGATCAGCTGGATGCCCAGGCGCTTGATCAGCGGCAGCAGGGTAACAATCTCGTTGGTGGAGCCGGAGTTCGACAGGGCCAGGATCACGTCATCACGGGTGATCATGCCCATGTCGCCGTGACTGGCTTCGGCCGGGTGCACGAAAAATGCCGGGGTGCCGGTGCTGGCCAGGGTCGCGGCAATCTTGTTGCCGATGTGCCCGGATTTGCCCATGCCGACCACGACTACACGGCCCTTGCTGGCCAGAATCATCTCGCAAGCGCGTACGAAATCGGCGTCGATATGGGGCAACAAGCCTTGTACGGCTTCCACTTCGAGGCGGATGGTGCGTTGTGCCGATTGAATCAGGTCGCTGGTTTGGCTCATGTCAGAAATCGTATAGCCCGATGAAAAGGCGGCGATTATAGCGGTTATGTTGAAAAGCCTCACGCAAGTTCGTCGTGCTTTGTCATTCCTTGTTAACAAAAGCCTTCAGTTAAACGCTTGCGGCCTGTCATATCGCTGAACGTGGCCGGGGAGAGGCCTTGGGCGCTTGCCCTTTGCAGTGATATAGTTCGCCGCCAGTTCGGCCTGCCCGGGATGTAAGGGCTTTCTCCAGAAAGCCAGGCGTCCGAGTGAGAGGCTGCATCGCAAGGAGTTTAGATGAGTGCCGATAACGCCTACGCGGTCGAGCTGAAGGGAGTCTCCTTCAAGCGCGGTGCGCGGAGCATTTTCAATAACGTCGATATCCGCATCCCGCGCGGCAAGGTCACCGGAATCATGGGGCCTTCCGGGTGTGGCAAGACTACGCTGCTGCGCCTGATGGGGGCCCAGTTGCGTCCATCGAAGGGCGAGGTCTGGGTCAATGGCCAGAACCTGCCTGCGCTGTCGCGCAGCGATCTGTTCGACGCGCGCAAGCACATGGGCGTGCTGTTTCAGAGCGGCGCCCTGTTCACTGATCTCGACGTGTTCGAGAACGTCGCCTTTCCCCTGCGCGTTCATACCGAGTTGCCGGAAGAAATGATCCGCGACATCGTCCTGCTGAAATTGCAGGCCGTGGGTCTGCGGGGGGCCATCGAGCTGATGCCCGATGAGCTGTCCGGCGGCATGAAGCGTCGCGTGGCTCTGGCCCGGGCGATTGCACTTGATCCGCAGATTCTCATGTACGACGAACCGTTCGTCGGCCAGGACCCGATCGCCATGGGCGTTCTGGTGCGCCTGATTCGCCTGCTCAACGATGCATTGGGGATCACCAGTATCGTGGTTTCCCACGATCTCGCCGAAACCGCGAGCATTGCCGATTACATTTATGTCGTGGGCGATGGTCAGGTGCTGGGGCAGGGCACGCCGGATGAGCTGATGAACTCGGACGAGCCGCGAATCCGTCAATTCATGACCGGTGATCCCGACGGGCCGGTGCCATATCATTTTCCAGCGACGGATTACCGCGCAGATCTTCTGGGGAAGCGCCGCTGATGCGCAGAATTACATTAATGGAGCGTGTGCGTCGGTTTGGCCAGGCGGGGATCGACACCGTCGCGGTATTCGGGCGTTCGACCCTGTTCCTGTTTCATGCCTTGCTCGGTCGAGGCAGCATCGGTGGCAGCTTTGGCCTGCTGGTCAAGCAACTGCATTCGGTCGGTGTGATGTCGCTGGTGATCATTGTGGTCTCCGGGATTTTTATCGGCATGGTGCTGGCGCTGCAGGGGTTCAACATCCTGTCGAGCTATGGCTCGGAGCAGGCGGTGGGGCAGATGGTTGCCTTGACCCTGCTGCGTGAGCTGGGACCGGTGGTGACGGCGCTGCTGTTCGCCGGTCGTGCCGGTTCGGCACTGACGGCGGAAATCGGCAACATGAAGTCCACCGAGCAGTTGTCCAGCCTGGAAATGATCGGTGTCGATCCACTCAAGTACATCATTGCTCCGCGCCTGTGGGCCGGTTTCATTTCCCTGCCGGTGCTGGCGATGATCTTCAGCGTGGTCGGCATCTGGGGCGGTTCCTGGGTCGCGGTCGACTGGCTGGGCGTCTATGAAGGCTCCTACTGGGCGAACATGCAGAACAGCGTGAACTTCTCCAGCGATGTGCTCAATGGCGTGATCAAAAGTATCGTATTCGCCTTTGTCGTGACCTGGATCGCCGTATTCCAAGGCTACGACTGTGAACCCACTTCCGAGGGAATCAGTCGTGCCACCACCAAGACCGTAGTGTTTGCCTCGCTGGCAGTGCTGGGCCTGGACTTTATTCTGACCGCTTTGATGTTTGGAGATTTCTGATGCAAAACCGCACCCTGGAAATCGGTGTCGGCCTGTTCCTGCTGGCAGGGATCCTGGCCTTGTTGCTGCTTGCCCTGCGGGTCAGTGGCCTGTCTCCGACTTCGACCACCGATACCTACAAGCTATATGCCTACTTCGACAATATCGCCGGTTTGACGGTCAGAGCCAAAGTGACCATGGCCGGTGTGACCATCGGCAAGGTCACGGCGATCGATCTGGACCGCGACAGCTTCACCGGCCGCGTTACCCTGTTGGTGGACAAGAAGGTCGACAACCTGCCGACCGACTCCACAGCGTCTATCCTGACCGCTGGCCTGTTGGGCGAGAAGTACATCGGTATCAGCGTGGGCGGGGAAGACACCCGGCTCAAGGATGGTGGAACCATTCACGACACCCAGTCGTCACTGGTACTGGAAGACCTGATCGGTAAATTCCTGCTCAATACCGTTAGCAAAGACGCCAAATGAGGAGCTTTTGAATGATCTCTACCTTGCGACGTGGCCTGTTGGTGTTGCTCGCGACACTGCCATTGCTGGCGAACGCTGCGCCCGGGCAGTCGGCGCACGATCTGGTTCAGGACACTACCAACCGGATGCTCGCCGATCTGTCGGCCAATAAAGAGAAGTACAAGCAGGATCCGCAGGATTTCTACACCGCGCTGAACAACATCGTGGGTCCGGTGGTGGATGCCGAAGGCATTTCCAAAAGCATCATGACGGTCAAGTATTCGCGCAAGGCCACGCCGGCGCAGATGCAGACCTTCCAGGAAAACTTCAAGCGTGGCCTGTTCCAGTTCTATGGCAACGCCTTGCTGGAATACAACAACCAGGGCATCACCGTCGATGCGCCGAAGGATGAGTCGGGCGATCGCACCAGCGTCGGCATGACCGTCAAGGGCAACAACGGCGCGATCTATCCGGTTCAGTACACGCTGGAGAAGATCAACGGCGAGTGGAAGCTGCGTAACGTGATCATCAACGGCATCAACATCGGCAAGCTGTTCCGTGACCAGTTCGCCGACGCGATGCAGCGCAACGGCAACGACCTGGACAAGACCATCAACGGCTGGGCCGGCGAAGTGGCCAAGGCCAAGCAGACCGCCGAGAAACAAGAGAAGCCAGCCCAATGACCGAGTCGGCCGTTCGTCTGGACGAAGCCAGTGTGCTGCAGCTCACTGGCGTGCTGGATTACCGCACCGGGCCCGGTCTTCGGGAGCAGGGGCGGGCGCTGATCAAGTCGTGCAATGCTCCGGCATTGGTCATCGACTGCTCGGCGGTGGAGAAGTCCAGCAGTGTCGGTCTGTCGTTGCTGCTGTGCTTCATTCGCGACGCGAAAGCTGCCGGCAAGGCCGTCAGTATCCGCGAGATGCCGGAAGACATGCGCGAAATCGCTCAGGTCAGCGAGCTGACCGAGCTGTTGGCGCAACCCTGAACCCGCATCTACAGGGAAGCCCCCCGTCAGAGTCCTGCGCAGCGGGGTTCGCAGGCGCGGGGCTTTTTTGTATGATGTCCGACCCGTGCGCACAGGGCGCCGATTGAGGTTGAGCATGCAGGCCGTAGAAGTGAAGAGCTTCCTTGAAGGAAAGCTGCCAGGAACGCTGGTGGAAGTTGAAGGCGAAGGCTGCAACTTTCAGCTGAACGTGATTAGTGATGAACTGGCGGTGTTGAGCCCGGTCAAGCGTCAGCAAAGCATCTATGCCCATTTGAACCCATGGATCGCCGATGGCAGCATCCACGCGGTCACTATGAAATTTTTCAGCAGCGCGGCCTGGGCCGAGCGCACCTGAGCCCTAGGGCGTCGAGATTCTTATGGATAAATTGATTATTACCGGTGGCGCTCGTCTTGATGGCGAGATCCGCATCTCCGGGGCGAAGAACTCCGCCCTGCCGATCCTGGCCGCCACTCTGCTGTGCGATGGCCCGGTGACTGTTGGCAACCTGCCGCACCTGCACGACATCACCACCATGATCGAGCTGTTCGGTCGCATGGGCATCGAGCCTGTGATCGACGAAAAGCTCAGCGTCGAAATCGACCCACGCACCATCAAGACCCTGATCGCCCCGTACGAGCTGGTGAAAACCATGCGTGCCTCGATCCTGGTGCTGGGCCCGATGGTCGCGCGCTTCGGTGAAGCCGAAGTCGCCCTGCCTGGCGGTTGCGCCATCGGCTCGCGTCCGGTCGACCTGCACATCCGCGGCCTGGAGGCCATGGGTGCGATCATCGACGTCGAAGGCGGCTACATCAAGGCCAAGGCGCCTGAAGGTGGCCTGCGCGGTGCGCACTTCTTCTTCGATACCGTCAGCGTGACCGGTACCGAAAACATCATGATGGCCGCTGCTCTGGCCAAGGGTCGCAGCGTGCTGCAAAACGCCGCCCGCGAACCTGAAGTGGTCGACCTGGCGAACTTCCTGAACGCCATGGGTGCCAAGGTATCCGGCGCCGGCACCGACACCATCACCATCGATGGCGTCGAGCGTCTGGGTTCGGCCTTCTACAAGGTCATGCCTGACCGTATCGAAACCGGCACCTACCTGGTGGCCGCCGCGGTCACCGGCGGTCGTGTGAAGGTCAAGGACACCGATCCGACCATCCTCGAAGCCGTTCTGGAAAAGCTCCGTGAAGCCGGTGCAGAAATCACTACCGGTGAAGACTGGATCGAGCTGAACATGCACGGCAAGCGCCCGAAAGCGGTCAATGTGCGCACCGCCCCGTACCCGGCGTTCCCCACCGACATGCAGGCGCAGTTCATCTCGCTCAACGCCATTGCCGAAGGCACCGGTGCCGTGATCGAGACGATCTTCGAAAACCGTTTCATGCACGTGTACGAACTGCACCGCATGGGCGCCAAGATCCAGGTCGAAGGCAACACGGCCATCGTGACCGGCACTGAAATCCTCAAGGGCGCGCCAGTGATGGCAACCGACCTGCGGGCTTCTGCCAGCCTGGTAATCTCGGCCCTGATGGCCGAAGGCGATACCCTGATCGACCGCATCTACCACATCGACCGTGGTTACGAGTGCATCGAGGAAAAACTGCAGATGCTGGGCGCCAAGATCCGTCGCGTTCCGGGCTAGTCGCTGCATCGGGACACAGGGAAGTGTCCGTTGAATTCGTTTTGATCGGGGGTGGTGACGCCCTCGAAGTATGTTCGGCGCCGATTGCGACCGGGCATGAGTACCTTGATAAGGACTGACGTTTCCCATGTTGACCATCGCACTGTCCAAGGGCCGCATCCTTGACGACACCCTGCCGCTTCTCGCCGAAGCGGGCATCGTGCCGACCGAGAATCCGGACAAGAGCCGCAAGCTGATCATCCCCACGACCCAGGAAGACGTACGCCTGTTGATCGTGCGTGCCACCGACGTGCCGACTTATGTCGAGCATGGCGCGGCCGACCTCGGCGTTGCCGGTAAAGATGTGTTGATGGAATACAGCGGTCAGGGCCTGTACGAGCCGCTGGATCTGCAGATCGCCCAGTGCAAGCTAATGACCGCCGGCAAGGTCGGCGCGGTCGAGCCCAAGGGTCGCCTGCGCGTGGCCACCAAGTTCGTCAACGTTGCCAAGCGTTACTACGCCGAGCAGGGTCGTCAGGTCGACATCATCAAGCTCTATGGCTCGATGGAACTGGCGCCGCTGATCGGTCTGGCCGACAAGATCATCGACGTGGTCGACACCGGCAACACCCTGCGTGCCAATGGCCTGGAACCTCAGGAACTGATCGCCACGATCAGCTCGCGTCTGGTGGTCAATAAAGCTTCGATGAAAATGCAACACGCCCGAATCCAGGCGTTGATCGACACCCTGCGCAAGGCAGTGGAGTCTCGACACCGCGGCTGATGTACCTGCGCGACCTTGAGTCGCGCCCGTCTATCCGCCTCATAGCCAGAATCTCAGGTGCCCAAGCGGAAACGACTGCTAAGTTAGGGCGCCTGAGTTTTTGCCATTCCTATGAGGCTCTCGCTATGACCGCACCGACTGCAATTCGCCGACTCAACGCTGCTGACCCGGATTTCGCGCATCATCTGGATCATCTGCTGAGCTGGGAAAGTGTGTCTGACGACTCGGTCAATCAGCGGGTGCTGGACATCATCAAGGCTGTGCGCGAGCGCGGTGACGCGGCGCTGGTCGAGTTCACCCAGAAATTCGACGGCCTCGAAGTCGCCTCCATGGCAGACCTGATCCTGCCGCGCGAGCGTCTGGAACTGGCCCTGACCCGCATCACCGTGCCGCAACGCGAAGCGCTGGAAAAAGCCGCCGCCCGGGTGCGCAGCTACCACGAAAAACAGAAGCAGGATTCCTGGAGCTACACCGAAGCCGACGGCACGGTGCTGGGCCAGAAAGTCACGCCGCTGGATCGCGCCGGCCTGTACGTGCCGGGCGGCAAGGCGTCGTACCCGTCGTCGGTACTGATGAACGCGATTCCGGCCAAGGTTGCCGGCGTGACCGAAGTGGTGATGGTGGTGCCGACGCCGCGTGGCGAGGTCAACGAACTGGTGCTGGCGGCGGCGTGCATCGCCGGCGTCGACCGGGTGTTCACCATCGGTGGCGCCCAGGCCGTTGCCGCGTTGGCTTATGGCACTGAAAGCGTGCCGCAGGTGGACAAGGTCGTCGGCCCGGGCAACATCTATGTCGCCACGGCCAAGCGTCACGTGTTCGGTCAGGTCGGCATCGATATGATCGCCGGCCCGTCGGAAATCCTCGTGGTGTGCGACGGCCAGACCGATCCGGACTGGATCGCCATGGACCTGTTCTCCCAGGCCGAGCACGACGAAGACGCCCAGGCGATCCTGGTCAGCCCGGACGCCGGGTTCCTCGACAAGGTCGCCGCGAGCATCGACAAGCTGCTGCCGACCATGGATCGCGCCACCATCATTGAAACCTCGATCAATGGTCGCGGTGCCTTGATCCACGTGCGTGACATGGCCCAGGCCATCGAAGTCGCCAACCGCATTGCCCCGGAACACCTGGAGCTGTCGGTCGCCGACCCGCAGGCCTGGCTGCCGCAGATCCGCCACGCCGGCGCGATCTTCATGGGCCGTCACACCTCCGAAGCGCTGGGTGACTACTGCGCCGGACCGAACCACGTATTGCCGACCTCCGGCACCGCGCGTTTCTCTTCGCCGCTGGGTGTGTATGACTTCCAGAAACGCTCGTCGATCATCTTCTGCTCCGAGGCCGGTGCTTCGGAACTTGGCAAGACCGCATCGATCCTGGCCCGTGGCGAATCGCTGAGCGCCCACGCTCGCAGCGCCGAGTACCGCATCAAAGACGAAGTGAAGGGGAACTGAACATGAGTAAATTCTGGAGCCCGTTCGTCAAGGATCTGGTGCCTTATGTACCGGGCGAGCAGCCGAAGCTGACCCGTCTGGTCAAACTCAACACCAACGAAAACCCGTACGGCCCGTCGCCAAAAGCCCTGGCGGCGATGCAGGCCGAACTCAACGACAACCTGCGTCTGTACCCGGATCCGAACAGCGACCTGCTGAAAAACGCCGTCGCCAACTACTACGGCGTGCAGAGCAATCAGGTGTTCCTCGGCAACGGTTCGGACGAAGTGCTGGCGCACATCTTCCACGGCCTGCTGCAACACGATCGGCCGGTGCTGTTCCCGGACATCAGCTACAGCTTCTATCCGGTTTACTGCGGTCTCTACGGCATCAAATTCGACGCGGTGCCGCTGGACGCGCAGTTCCGGATCAATCCGGCGGACTACGCCAAGCCGAACGGCGGGATCATCTTCCCCAACCCGAACGCACCGACCGGTTGCCTGTTGGCGCTGGAAGCGGTCGAGCAGATTCTCAAGGCCAGCCCGGATTCGGTGGTGGTGGTCGATGAGGCCTACATCGACTTCGGCGGTGAAACCGCGATCAGCCTGGTGGACCGTTATCCGAACCTGCTGGTGACCCAGACCCTGTCCAAATCCCGTTCGCTGGCGGGCCTGCGGGTGGGGCTGGCGGTCGGCCATCCGGACCTGATCGAGGCACTGGAGCGGATCAAGAACAGTTTCAACTCCTACCCGATCGATCGCATGGCGAATGTCGGTGCGGCGGCAGCATTCGAGGATCGCGAATACTTCGACAAGACCTGCGCATTGGTCATCGAGAGTCGTGAGTGGGTGGTTGCGCAGTTGCAGGCCAAGGGCTTTGAAGTGCTGCCGTCAGCGGCGAATTTCATCTTCGCCCGGCATCCGCAGCATGATGCGGCAGGGCTGGCGGCGAAACTGCGTGAGCAGGGCGTGATCGTGCGCCACTTCAAACAGGAACGGATTGCCCAGTTCCTGCGGATCTCGATCGGTACGCCGGAGCAGAATCAGGCGTTGATTGAGGGACTTGGCGATTTGTGATTGTTGAATGAGCACAGTTCCCGGTTTATCACCGGGAACTGTTGTTCGATGTTGCTCATCAACCCTGTGCCGGATTGGAGTAACTAAGTTCTTTTTCTGGCCTTGAATGTTATTTCGGCCACCGACCTGTCGGCGAAAATCATGTGGATTGTCGCCTCAATGCCTGCGTACCCTGTTGTGAATTTCCCAGTAACTGTGCCTGTGTCTGGATAGTGCATGACACTGTCATAGTTTAATGCCCACTGAAAATGGTGTTCAGTAACGCCTCGTTCGTAGGACTGTTGAAAGTTGTGATATGGGCCTTCTAGCAGCGATACAACAAAGGTGTCGTGCTGTGTTCCGCCCTTAGACTTCGAGGTGCTAACCGGCTTCAAGTAACTTGCAGTAATCAAGCCTGATGTAAAAAATACGATTGTTGATGTGAGAGTGACCCCTCTCCATTTGATTGTTACATCACCATCATCGAAGTCTGGTTGAGGCTCGAAGTTATAAATTTTCTGAGTCGTCATGGTTTTTCCTTGCAGAAACCAGGTTTGATCGACAACTCGGTTTCTGATGTCGTGGCTGAGGGAGATCAACATTAATCTACAGACAGACTGAACTCACCTGTCATATCTGACAGGTGAGGTAGATTCATTGGTTTGGAGAGTTATCGCGAACACAAGTAAATGGGCATTCAGACATGTTGCATGTCTGGGGGAGGGAGCGGGGCGACCGCCTCCGCTCTTACAGTCAGTTGTGGCGACGCTTACTCTTCTTTTTCCTGAACCGGCGCCGGCGGCGGACGCAGACCGATCTCGGCGGTCAGCTTCAACTCCTTGCCGTTGCGCATCACCTGAATCGTGACCTTGTCAGTCGGCTTGATCCGCGCCACCTGGTTCATGGATTTGCGGCCATCACCGGCCGGTTCGCCGTCGATGCTGAGGATCACGTCACCCAGTTGCAGGCCGGCCTTCTGTGCCGGGCCGTCGCGGAAAATCCCCGCCACCACGATCCCCGGACGCCCGGACAGACCAAACGACTCCGCCAGCTCCTGAGTCAGCGGTTGTACTTCGATGCCCAGCCAGCCGCGAATGACCTGACCGTGCTCGATGATCGACTTCATCACTTCCATCGCCAGCTTCACCGGGATCGCGAAGCCGATGCCTTGCGAGCCGCCGGACTTGGAGAAGATCGCGGTGTTGATGCCGGTGAGATTGCCGTTGGCGTCGACCAGCGCGCCGCCGGAGTTGCCCGGGTTGATCGCCGCGTCGGTCTGGATGAAGTCTTCATAGTTGTTCAGGCCCAGCTGGTTGCGGCCGGTAGCGCTGATGATGCCCATGGTCACGGTCTGGCCGACGCCGAACGGGTTGCCGATGGCCAGTGCGACGTCGCCGATGCGGATGTTGTCAGAGCGCCCGACGGTGATCGCCGGTAGGTTTTTCAGGTCGATCTTCAGCACCGCCAGGTCGGTTTCCGGGTCGCTGCCGATCACGCGGGCCAGGGTTTCACGGCCATCCTTGAGTGCCACAACGATCTGGTCGGCACCGGTGGTGACGTGGTTGTTGGTCAGGATGTAGCCTTCGGGGCTCATGATCACGCCGGAACCGAGGCTCGACTCCATGCGTTTCTGCTTCGGCGAGTTGTCCCCGAAGAAGCGGCGGAACTGCGGGTCCTCGAACAGCGGATGGCTCGGTTTGTTGATGACTTTGGTGGTGTAGAGATTGACCACCGATGGCGCGGCGATGACCACCGCGTCGGCATAGGACACTGGCCCCTGCTGTGTGCTGGTGGTCTGCGGGGCCTGTTGCAGGTTGACGTCGAGGCTCGGAAGCCCGACCCACTGCGGGTAACGCTGAATTATCAACAGAGCGATAAGCACACCGGCCAACAGCGGCCAGCCGAAAAAACGCAGCGCCTTGAGCATTAAGCACGTCCTGGAAAAGTTGCAGGCGGGGTCAGACCGCCCATAATGTCGCGCATTATACGAGGCCGCGCGCGCCTCTGAACGGGATTTTCAGGAGTCTTTCATGGCCGTTGCCCTCAGCACCCTGGTCGAAGAAGCCGACCGCTACCTCGGCAGTGCAAAAATTGCCGATTATTGCCCCAACGGCCTGCAGGTCGAGGGCCGTCCGCAGGTGATGCGCATCGTCAGCGGCGTCACCGCCAGCCAGGCATTGCTCGATGCCGCCGTCGAAGCCGAGGCGGATCTGGTGCTGGTGCATCACGGCTATTTCTGGAAGGGCGAGAACCCGTGCATCACCGGCATGAAGCAGCGGCGCCTGAAGACCCTGCTCAAACACGACATCAGTCTGCTGGCCTATCACCTGCCGCTGGATCTGCACCCGGACGTCGGCAACAACGTGCAACTTGCCCGCCAGCTCGACATCACCGTCGAGGGGCCGCTGGATCCGGACAATCTGAAGATCGTCGGCCTGGTCGGTTCGCTGGACGAGCCGGTGACCGCCCGGGATTTCGCCCGCCGGGTACAGGAGCGCATGGGCCGTGAACCCCTTCTGGTCGAAGGCAGCGCGATGATACGTCGGGTCGGCTGGTGTACCGGCGGCGGGCAGGGCTACATCGACAATGCCATCGCGGCCGGCGTCGATCTGTTTCTCAGTGGTGAAGCTTCCGAGCAGACTTTCCACAGCGCCCGGGAAAACGGCATCAGCTTCATTGCCGCCGGCCACCATGCCACGGAGCGTTACGGCGTGCAGGCGCTGGGCGATTATCTGGCGAAGCGATTCGCGCTCGAACATATCTTCATCGACTGCCCCAACCCGATCTGAGTCGGCCCGGGTTCCTTGGGGGAGCGGCCAAACGCACGAGCATATTCATATGCTCTTTCGTTCTAGTTCGCGCCCTGATTAGAAGAGGGACGCTGTGCTAGGATTCCCCGCTCGAACACGGCCCGCTGGCCGTTCATAAGAAAGCTTTCGTGAGTAGCCATGGTCGACAAACTGACGCATCTGAAACAGCTGGAGGCGGAAAGCATCCACATCATCCGCGAGGTGGCCGCCGAGTTTGACAACCCGGTGATGCTGTACTCCATCGGTAAAGACTCCGCCGTGATGCTGCATCTGGCACGCAAGGCGTTCTTCCCGGGCAAACTGCCGTTTCCGGTGATGCACGTCGACACCCGCTGGAAATTCCAGGAGATGTACAAGTTCCGCGACAAGATGGTCGAAGAGCTGGGCCTGGACCTGATCACCCATGTCAACCCGGATGGCGTTGCGCAGGGCATCAACCCGTTCACCCACGGCAGCGCCAAACACACCGACATCATGAAGACCGAGGGCCTGAAGCAGGCACTCGACAAGTATGGTTTCGACGCCGCGTTCGGCGGTGCCCGTCGCGATGAAGAGAAGTCCCGCGCCAAGGAGCGCGTCTACTCGTTCCGCGACAGCAAGCACCGCTGGGATCCGAAGAACCAGCGTCCGGAGCTGTGGAACGTCTACAACGGCAAGGTCAACAAGGGCGAATCCATCCGCGTGTTCCCGCTGTCGAACTGGACCGAGCTGGACATCTGGCAGTACATCTACCTCGAAGGCATCCCGATCGTACCGCTGTACTTCGCCGCCGAACGCGAAGTGATCGAGAAGAACGGCACGCTGATCATGATCGACGACGAGCGCATCCTCGAGCACCTGTCCGACGAGGACAAGGCGCGCATCGTCAAAAAGAAAGTGCGTTTCCGTACCCTTGGCTGCTACCCGTTGACGGGCGCGGTGGAGTCCGAGGCCGAAAGCCTGACGGACATCATTCAGGAAATGCTCCTGACGCGAA
Organism: Pseudomonas fluorescens; assembly: GCF_012974785.1. Taxonomy (GTDB): domain Bacteria; phylum Pseudomonadota; class Gammaproteobacteria; order Pseudomonadales; family Pseudomonadaceae; genus Aquipseudomonas; species Aquipseudomonas fluorescens_BT. Next base: position 1,025,960 of record NZ_CP027561.1, read on the forward strand.
CTTCCGAGCGCCAGGGCCGTGTCATCGACCACGATGGCGCAGGCTCGATGGAAGACAAGAAACGTCAAGGCTATTTCTAAGGGGCTGTCATGTCGCACGCATCTGATTTGATCAGCGAGGACATCCTCGCCTACCTGGGCCAGCACGAACGTAAAGAGCTGCTGCGCTTTTTGACCTGCGGTAACGTCGACGACGGCAAGAGCACCCTGATCGGGCGCCTGCTGCACGACTCGAAGATGATCTACGAAGATCACCTCGAAGCGATTACCCGTGACTCGAAGAAAGTCGGCACCACCGGCGACGACATCGACCTGGCGTTGCTGGTCGACGGCCTGCAGGCCGAGCGTGAGCAGGGCATCACCATTGATGTCGCCTACCGCTATTTCTCCACCGCCAAGCGCAAATTCATCATCGCCGACACCCCAGGCCATGAGCAGTACACCCGCAACATGGCCACCGGTGCGTCCACCTGTGACCTGGCGATCATTCTGGTCGACGCCCGCTACGGCGTGCAGACCCAGACCCGTCGCCACAGCTTCATCGCCTCGTTGCTGGGCATCAAGCACATCGTTGTCGCCATCAACAAGATGGACCTCAAAGGCTTCGACCAGGGCGTTTTCGAGTCGATCAAGGCCGACTACCTGAAGTTCGCCGAAGGCTTGAAGATGAAGCCGACCAGCATGCACTTCGTGCCGATGTCCGCTCTCAAGGGCGACAACGTGGTGAACAAGTCCGAGCGCTCGCCGTGGTACACCGGCCAGTCGCTGATGGAAATCCTCGAGACCGTGGAAGTGGCGGGCGACCGCAACTTCACCGATCTGCGTTTCCCGGTGCAGTACGTCAACCGCCCGAACCTGAACTTCCGTGGTTTCGCCGGCACCCTGGCCAGCGGCATCGTGCACAAGGGTGACGAAGTCGTGGTCTTGCCGTCGGGCAAGAGCAGCCGCGTGAAATCCATCGTTACCTTCGAAGGTGAGCTGGAGCATGCAGGCCCGGGTCAGGCCGTGACACTGACCATGGAAGACGAAATCGACATCTCCCGTGGCGACCTGCTGGTGCATGCCGACAACGTGCCACCGGTCACCGACAGCTTCGAAGCGATGCTGGTGTGGATGGCTGAAGAGCCGATGCTGCCGGGCAAGAAGTACGACATCAAACGTGCCACCAGTTACGTGCCGGGCTCCATCGCCAGCATCGTCAACAAGGTCGACGTCAACACCCTCGAAGAAGGCCCGGCGAGTGCGTTGCAGCTCAACGAAATCGGCAAGGTCAAGATCGCGCTCGACGCACCGATCGCCCTCGACGGTTACGACAGCAACCGCACCACTGGCGCGTTCATCGTCATCGACCGTTTGACCAACGGCACCGTCGGCGCCGGCATGATCGTCGCCCAGCCGGTGACCCATGGCGCTGCCACGCACCACGGCAAACTGGCCCATGTAGCCACCGAAGAACGCGCCCAGCGTTTCGGCCAGCAGCCGGCCACCGTGCTGTTCAGCGGTCTGTCGGGCGCGGGCAAGAGCACGTTGGCCTATGCGGTCGAGCGCAAACTGTTCGACATGGGCCGTGCGGTGTTCGTGCTGGATGGTCAAAATCTGCGTCATGACCTGAACAAAGGCTTGCCACAGGATCGCGCAGGTCGCACCGAAAACTGGAGCCGTGCGGCGCACGTTGCCCGTCAGTTCAACGAAGCCGGTCTGCTGACGCTGGCAGCATTCGTGGCGCCGAGTGCGGAAGGTCGCGAGAAGGCCAGGGATCTGATCGGCAAGGAACGTCTGCTGACGGTCTACGTCCAGGCTTCGCCGGCCGTGTGTGCCGAACGTGATCCGCAGGGGCTGTATGCTGCCGGTGGCGACAACATCCCGGGCGAATCCTTCCCGTATGACGTGCCGCTGGATGCTGATCTGGTGATCGACACCCAATCGTTGTCGCTGGATGAAAGCGTCAAGCAAGTGCTGGATCTGCTGCGCAAGCGTGCCGCGATTTAAGCGTTCGCTGAGAATGAAAAAGCCCGCCGGTGAGTGATTATCGGCGGGCTTTTTATTTCGGGCCAATTCGGTCGATTGTGGGAGCTAGCCTGCTAGCGATGACGGCCTTTGGGCCGATCAGGCTCTTGGAGTTTTGGGTGAATATCCGTTTCTGCGGGTGTTGCCGCTGGCGGTTCCGCTCTTACAGCGGCTCACTTTTCCAAACGCCGAAAAGTAAGCAAAAGGCTTGGCCCCTGCGTTCGGCACCTCGCTTTGGCTCGGTGTTCCTTCGTTCCGGGATTCATCCGGGGGCATCGCCTACGGTTTGCTTCGCTGCACCTCCTCTCGATGCATGCGGCTGCGCCGCACGGTCGCTGCGCTCCCTCCCCCGGATGAATCCCTCCACTCAGCCGGCCGAAGGGGCCGGCACGTCAAAAGCGGTACTCGAGCTAACGCTCATTGTGGTGAGTGGTGGGAAGCTAAAAGCTAAAAGCGAACTGTTTTCCTGTGGGAGCCAGCCTGCTGGCGATGGCGGCCTGACAGGCGATCAATTTCTTTCAGGTGTTCCCACAGGGGGATCAGCGTCGGTTGGGATATTCGCGGTGCATCTGTGCAAGCAACGCATCCTTGTCCTGCCACAGCTGATTGATCCAGCCCTGGAATTGCAGGCGGTATTCGCCGTCCTGGTCGTAGTTCTTGCCGATGAACTGTGGCGGGATATTCAATTCTTCAAAATGCACAACCACGTCCCGCACGTTGCCGCACAGAAGATCCCAGAAACCTGGACGTCCACCCGGATAGTGGATGGTCACGTTGACGATCGACTCCAGTTGTTCACCCATGGCATCGAGCACGAACGCAATGCCGCCTGCCTTGGGTTTGAGCAGGTATTTGAACGGTGATTGCTGCTGCGCGTGCTTGCCTTCGGTGAAGCGTGTGCCTTCGACAAAGTTGAAGATGCCTACCGGGTTGTCGCGGAATTTCGCACAGGTCTTGCGGGTGGTTTCCAGGTCTTTGCCTTTCTTTTCCGGGTGTTTTGCCAGATAGGCTTTTGAATAGCGCTTCATGAACGGAAAGCCCAGCGTCCACCACGCCAGACCGATCACCGGCACCCAGATCAGTTCCTGCTTGAGAAAGAACTTCAGCGGCTGGATGCGCCGGTTGAGCACGTATTGCAACACCAGAATGTCGACCCAGCTTTGATGGTTACTGGTGATCAGGTACGAGTGCTGGTAGTCCAGGCCTTGCAGGCCGCTGAGGTGCCAGCGGGTGCGGCGCACCAGGTTCATCCAGCCTTTGTTGTTGCTGATCCAGGCTTCGTGGGTGTGGCTCATCAGCCAGCGCGAAGCGCGGCGTGCGAGGTCGAACGGCAGCACTTTGATCAGTGCCACGAGGAACAGGAACGAGCACAGCAGGATCGTGTTCAGCGCCAACAGCAGCGCGGCGATCACGCCGCGCAGGGGGGCAGGGAGAAAAGCCAGCATCGGGTCAGATATCCAGAGGTCGGTTGGCAGCCTGAATCGCGGTCAGGGCAATGGTGTAGACGATGTCGTCGACCTGCGCGCCGCGCGGCAGATCGTTCACCGGTTTGCGCAGGCCTTGCAGCATCGGGCCGAGGCTGACGCAATCGGCGCTGCGTTGCACGGCTTTGTGGGTGGTGTTGCCGGTGTTCAGGTCGGGGAATACGAACACCGTGGCGCGACCGGCCACCTGGCTGTTCGGTGCCAGTTGCCGGGCCACGGTTTCGTTGGCGGCGGCGTCGTACTGCAACGGCCCGTCGATCAGCAGCGAGTGCTGTTGTTCGTGGGCGAGCAGGGTGGCTTCGCGGACTTTCTCGACTTCCTCGCCGGTGGCCGATTCGCCGCTGGAATAGCTGATCATTGCCACACGCGGGGTGATGCCGAACGCGGCGGCCGAGTCGGCGCTTTGCAGGGCGATCTCGGCCAGTTCGGCGGCGCTCGGGTGCGGGTTCATCACGCAGTCGCCGTAGACCAGCACTTCCTCCGGGAAGAGCATGAAGAACACCGACGACACCAGCGTGCAGCCCGGCGCGGTCTTGATCAGTTGAAGCGCCGGGCGGATGGTATTGGCGGTGGTGTTGATGATGCCGGAGACCAGTCCGTCGACCTCATCCAGCGCCAGCATCATGGTGCCGATCACCACGGTGTCTTCCAGTTGCTGCTCGGCCATCGGCGCATTGAGGCTTTTGCTCTTGCGCAAGGCGACCATCGGCTCGACGTAGCGCTCGCGGATCAGATCCGGATCGAGAATTTCCAGCCCCGGCGGCAGCACGATGCCCTGGGCCCGGGCGACGGCTTCGACGTCTGCCGGTTTGGCCAACAGCACGCAACGGGCAATCCCGCGTTCCTGACAGATCGCCGCCGCTTGCACGGTGAACGGCTCGCTGCCTTCGGGCAGGACGATGCGTTTGTTGGCGGCCTGCGCGCGTTGAATCAATTGATAGCGGAACACGGCTGGCGACAGGCGCATTTCTCGCGGCGTACCGCAGCGCTGATGCAGCCAGTTGGCATCCAGATGACTGGCGACGAAATCGGTGATGATTTCCGCCCGCTCGCGGTCATCGACGGGGATTTCCTTGTTCAGGCCGTTGAGCAGGTTGGCGGTGTCGTAGGAGCCGGTGCTCACCGACAGCACCGGCAGACCGGCCTGCAACGCGCCACGGCACAAGTCCATGATGCGCGGATCCGGCAGGGTATCGCTGGTCAGCAGCAGGCCGGCCAGCGGCACGCCGTTGATGGCCGCGAGGCTGACCGCGAGGATGATGTCGTCGCGATCGCCGGGGGTCACCACCAGCACGCCGGGCTTGAGCAGGTCCACGGTGTTGCGCATGGTGCGTGCGCAAATGATGGTCTTGGTCATGCGCCGGGTTTCGTAGTCGCCGGCGTTGAGCACCTGGGCGCCCATCAGGTCGGCGACGTCGCGGGTGCGCGGAGCGTTAAGTTCCGGCTGGAACGGGATGCAGCCGAGCAGACGGAAATCCCCCGTGCGCAGCAACGGCGAATGCTCTTTCAGACGCGCGGCGAAGGCGTCCATGCTCTCGTCGGTCTTGACCTTGTTGAGGATCACGCCGAGGACTTTCGGGTCTTTCGGCCCACCGAACAGTTGCGCCTGCAACTCGACGCGGCCGGACAGTTCGGTGAGCACTTCGTTTTCCGGCGCCGAGACCAGAATCACTTCGGCGTCCAGGCTCTTGGCCAGGTGCAGGTTGACCCGCGCGGCATAGCTGGCGCTGCGGGTCGGCACCATACCTTCGACGACCAGTACGTCCTTGCCGACGGCAGCCTGTTGGTAGAGAGCGATGATTTCTTCGAGCAACTCGTCGAGTTGTCCGTCGCCAAGCATCCGCTCGACATGGGCCAGGCCCAGTGGCTGCGGCGGTTTCAGGCCATGGGTGCGGGCCACCAGTTCGGTGGAGCGCTCGGGGCCGGTGTCGCCTGGATGGGGCTGGGCAATCGGTTTGAAGAAGCCGACTTTCAGCCCGGCCCGTTCCAGCGTACGCACCAGCCCGAGGCTGATGGAGGTCAGACCCACACCAAAATCGGTGGGCGCGATAAAAAAAGTTTGCATGCGGATTCTCTAAGGGTGCATGGCAAGGGCGTGGGCCTATGGCTGGCCTTCCACCGGTTTTTCAGGCGTCAAGGTTAGCGCTAACCGAGCCTTGAGCGCACCAACCGCAAGCAAAGGGTTGGCCTATTTTTTCAATACGTTGCGTTGCGTCCAGCACCCATGCCCGCGACTGCCAGGGTGGTTGGTGGCGCAGATGCTGGGTGTGGCCGCAGGAGAGCTCGGCCACCCAGTGACCGTCCTCGTCCTGATGGAAGCCTGTAATCGTCGAGTCCCGTTTGTCAGGGTTGTGGTCGCTTTCGAGCGATTGCTTCGCTAAACTTGGCCTTTCTATATTCTTATGCAAAAGGTCTCGCCCCATGCTGATCGCCGCCAATAAGGCTGTCTCCATCGACTATACCCTGACCAACGACGCTGGTGAGGTCATCGACAGCTCCGCCGGCGGCGCTCCGCTGGTTTACCTGCATGGCGCAGGCAACATCATCCCGGGCCTTGAAAAAGCCCTGGAAGGCAAGGAAGTCGGCAACGATCTGGAAGTTTCCGTCGAGCCGGAAGATGCCTACGGCGAGTACTCGGCCGAACTGGTCAGCACCCTGAGCCGCAGCATGTTCGAAGGTGTCGACGAACTGGAAGTCGGCATGCAGTTCCACGCGTCGGCGCCGGACGGTCAGATGCAGATCGTCACCATCCGTGATCTGGACGGCGACGACGTCACCGTCGACGGCAACCACCCTTTGGCCGGTCAGCGCCTGAACTTCAAAGTGAAGGTCGTTGCCATCCGTGACGCCAGCCAGGAAGAAGTCGCTCATGGTCACGTCCATGGCGAAGGTGGCCATCACCACTGATTTTCTGCGCTAAGCTCAGAGAACTGGAGAGGCGCCCGAGGGCGCCTTTTTAGTCCGCGGCTGTCCTTGGTGGTCTCGCCAAGTGGCTGTTTCGAGTAGAACACGGGAATCTGGAGTTCGTCATGAGTGCTTTTCACGACCTTAAGTTGACAGCCCTGGATGGTCAGGAGCTACCGCTGGCACCCTTCAAGGGCCAAGTCGTGCTGGTGGTCAACGTCGCCTCCAAATGCGGCTTGACCCCACAGTACGCGGCGCTGGAAAACCTCTATCAGCAATACAAGGGCAAAGGTTTCAGTGTGCTGGGCCTGCCGTGCAACCAGTTTGCCGGTCAGGAACCGGGCAGCGAGCAGGAGATTCAGGAATTCTGCAGCCTCAACTATGGCGTGAGTTTTCCGTTGTCGAAAAAGCTCGAAGTCAACGGTCACGATCGCCATCAGCTGTACCGGCTGCTGGCGGGCGAGGGGGCCGAATTTCCCGGTGACATCACCTGGAATTTCGAGAAATTCCTGCTCGGCAAGGACGGTCGCGTGCTGGCGCGCTTCTCGCCGCGCACGGCGCCGGATGATCCTTCGGTGATCACGGCGATCGAAAAAGCCCTGAGCTGAAACACAAAAATCGCAGCCCTCGAGCTGCGATTTTTTTCGCCTGCCTTTTGACCCTTAATCATTCAGATCAATAGTGCTATCGATGGGTTGAAACTCCGCATATTATCGTCGTCATATGAATCGCATGCCCGTCGATCAATTTTTCGTGGAGCCTCCCATGCCCGTGCAAGCCCTGTTCAAACCGTTCCAGCTCGGTGCCCTCGAACTGCCGACCCGCGTGGTCATGGCGCCGATGACCCGTTCGTTCTCTCCGGGCGGCGTACCCAATTCCAAAGTGATCGAGTACTACCGTCGTCGCGCGGCAGCGGGCGTCGGCCTGATCATCACCGAGGGCACCACCGTTGGCCATCAAGCCTCCAATGGTTACCCGAATGTGCCGCAGTTTTTCGGTGAAGCGGCACTGGCCGGCTGGAAGAAAGTCGTCGACGCGGTGCATGCCGAAGGCGGCAAGATCGTTCCGCAGCTGTGGCACGTCGGCAATGTGCGCCGTCTGGGCACCGAGCCGGACGCGAGCGTGCCGGGTTACGGCCCGTCGAAAAAACTCAAGGACGGTCAGGTCGTGGTGCACGGCATGACGAAGCAGGATATTCAGGACGTGATCGCAGCCTTCGCCCAGGCTGCCAAAGATGCCAAGAGCATCGGCATGGACGGCGTGGAAATCCACGGCGCCCACGGTTACCTGATCGACCAGTTCTTCTGGGAAGGCAGCAACCAGCGCACCGACGAATACGGCGGCAGCCTGGCCAACCGTTCGCGTTTTGCCATCGAGCTGATTCAGGCTGTACGCGCAGCTGTTGGCGAAGGTTTCCCGATCATCTTCCGCTTCTCCCAGTGGAAGCAGCAGGACTACACCGCACGTCTGGTGCAGACCCCGGAGGCGTTGGGCGAGTTTCTCCAGCCATTGTCCGACGCCGGTGTGGATATTTTCCACTGCTCGACGCGCCGTTTCTGGGAGCCGGAATTCGATGGTTCCGAACTGAACCTGGCCGGCTGGACCCGCAAACTGACCGGTAAACCGACCATCACCGTTGGCAGCGTCGGCCTCGATGGCGAGTTCCTGCAGTTCATGGTCAACACCGACAAGGTGGCACAACCGGCCAGTCTGGAAAAACTGCTGGAGCGTCTGAACAACGATGAGTTCGATCTGGTGGCAGTGGGGCGTGCGCTGCTGGTGGATCCGGACTGGGCGCAGAAAGTGCGCGAAGGCCGCGAGCAGGACATTCTGCCATTCAGCCGTGAGGCGTTGATGACGCTGGTTTGATCGCAGTGGGGGGCTTGTCGCGCAGGTCGCGGCAAGCTCCCTGCAGATGGTTTTCAAACTGCTCGATGATCGCCGCCCAGCCTTGGCGACTGGCATGCTGGCGGGCGTTCAACCTGACGCAACGCAAGGTTTCATCCTCTTCAAGCAGCCACTGCGCTGCATCGCAAAACGCTTCTTCATCCCCCGGCATCGCCAGCACGCCGTTGTAGCCATGGCGGATATGTTGTGCCGCCGCTGCCTGATCGTAGGCCACCACGCCAAGGCCTGAAGCCAGTGCCTCCAGCACGACGTTGCCGAAGGTTTCGGTCATGCTCGGAAACAGGAACAGATCACCGGACGCATAGTGCGCCGCCAATGCTTCGCCGCGTTGCGAGCCGCAGAAAATCGCGTTGGGCAATTCCTTTTCCAGGGCTGCGCGCTGCGGTCCGTCACCGACGATGATCAGTTTCAGATTACGTTGCGGGTACGCGCCGGCGAGTTTGTCGAAGCAACGTTTGAGCAGGGCAAGATTTTTTTCGGGGGCAAGGCGTCCGACATGAATCACCGCAATGTCCTGCTCGTTCAGTCCCCATTGCTCGCGCAAAGCGTTCAGCCGTTTGGTCGGGTGAAACAACTGGCTGTCGACCCCTCGGGACAGCAGTGCCAGACGATCGAAATGCCGCCGCTCCAGCTCCAGGCGCTGGCTGACGCTCGGCACCAGGGTCAGGGCCGAACGATTGTGAAACCAGCGCAGATAGTGGGTCAGCAAACGCGTCAGCAAGCCGAGGCCGTACTGGTTGGTGTACTGCTGAAAATTGGTGTGGAAGCCGCTGACCACGGCAATACCCAGGCGGCGTGCGGCTCGCAGTGCAGACAACCCGAGGGGGCCTTCGGTGGCGATGTAGAGCACGTCCGGGCGTTGGCGAGTCCAGCGTCGCAGCAACTTGTGCATCGACGACTGACCCCACTGCAATCCCGGATAGCCCGGCAACGGCCAGCCCCGGCACAACAGCAGCGCATCGTCTTCACTGCGCTGCGGATCGTCACCTTGACGCGGCCGCACCAGTTCCACCCGATGCCCGCGTGCGCGCAAACCGTCGCACAAGCGGCCAAGGGTATTGGCCACCCCGTTGATTTCCGGTGGGAAGGTTTCGCTGATCAGGGTGATATGTAGAGCTGTCGTCATGGCCTCAGTGTCGGCTGAGGCCATGTCGCGCTTGTGACGTTCGGATGATGGATTTGTGACGCGGACTCAGCGTTGCGTCACAAGATTTTCGGCCCCGCGTTCGCGCACCCAGAACAACGTCGCTCCGGCCACGGCGGCAGGCATCATCAGGATGTTGACCACCGGAATCAGCAGCGCCAGGTAGACGATCCCGCCGAAGCTCATGCTCTGCCAGCGCTTCTGGCGCAGCCAGGCGAGCATCTCATTCCAGCCCAGTTTGTGGTTGTCGGCCGGGTAGTCGATGTACTGGATCGCCATCATCCATACGCCGAACAGCAGCCACAGCGGCGCGGCGATAATGTTCACCATCGGGATGAACGACAGGATGAACAGGCCGATCGCCCGGGGCAGGAAGTAACCGAGCTTGCGCATTTCCCGGGCCAGGGTGCGCGGGATCATGGCGATCAGTTCGCCCCAGCTGAAGGCCGGGAAGTCGTCGGTGCCGCGCACCACCACTTCAACCTTTTCCGCGAGGAAGCCGTTGAACGGCGCCGCGATGACGTTGGCCAGCAGGGTGAAGGTGAAGAACACCATCAACGCCACCAGCACCACGAACAGCGGCCACAGGATGTAGCTCAGAAAGCTCAGCCAGTCGGGGAGCGATGGCATCAGGGAGTCGACCCACAGGCTGAACTGGTGTCCGGCGAAATAGATCAATCCGACGAACAGCACCAGGTTGATGGCCAGCGGCAGCAGCACGAACAGGCGCAGGCCCGGGCTCAAGACCAGTTTGAGGCCTTCGCGCAGGTATTGCGGGCCGGACAGAACAGGGGCGGGCATAAGGTGCTCCGAGCAAGGGAAAACGCGCCGACCTTACCGACTTTGCACAACCTGTGAAAGCGCAGCAGCGGGATCGACATTCACTGTAACAAAGACGTCCATCTCGTCAGTGTGTCGGCATAGAGACCACCTATGAGCTGGATTGTTAAACCGTATTTCCTTAATCTTGCCCCCCTCGATACGCTGCACCCAACTTTTTACAGGACTGTCGAGCTCACGCCTTCCCCAAGGTTATCCACAGTCCTTTTTTATTCCCGCCGGCAGTCCGGCGTCCGGCCAGGTGTCTTGGCCGGTCAACAGGAGCAGGTTCATGTCTGAAGTCCGTCATTCGCGAGTGATCATCCTCGGTTCCGGCCCTGCCGGTTACAGCGCTGCTGTCTACGCTGCCCGTGCCAACCTCAAGCCGCTGCTGATCACCGGCATGCAGGCCGGCGGTCAACTGACCACCACCACCGAAGTCGACAACTGGCCGGGCGACGTCCACGGTCTGACCGGTCCGGTGCTGATGGAGCGCATGCGCGAGCACGCCGAGCGTTTTGAAACCGAGATCGTCTTCGATCACATCAACGCCGTGGACTTCGCTTCCAAGCCATACAGCCTGACCGGCGACAGCGGCACCTACACCTGCGACGCGCTGATCATCGCCACTGGCGCCAGCGCTCGTTACCTGGGCCTGCCGTCGGAAGAAGCGTTCATGGGCAAAGGCGTTTCGGCCTGCGCGACCTGCGACGGTTTCTTCTATCGCAACAAGCCGGTAGCTGTAGTCGGTGGCGGTAACACCGCTGTCGAAGAAGCCCTGTACCTGGCCAACATCGCCAGCAAGGTCACCCTGATCCACCGTCGCGAAACCTTCCGCGCCGAGAAGATCCTGATCGACAAGCTCAACGCCCGTGTGGCCGAAGGCAAGATCGAGCTGAAACTGAACGCGACCCTGGACGAAGTGCTGGGCGACAACATGGGCGTGACCGGTGCGCGTCTGAAGAACAACGACGGCAGCTTCGACGAAATCAAGGTCGACGGCGTGTTCATCGCCATCGGCCATACCCCGAACACCTCGCTGTTCGAAGGTCAGTTGGAGCTGAAGGACGGCTACCTCGTCGTTCAGGGCGGCCGTGAAGGCAACGCCACCGCGACCAGCGTCGAAGGCATCTTCGCTGCCGGTGACGTGGCCGACCACGTTTACCGTCAGGCCATCACCTCGGCCGGCGCCGGCTGCATGGCGGCACTGGACACCGAGCGTTACCTGGACGGTTTGCAGAACGCTTCGTTCTAAGAACGCAGGCATGAAAAAACCGGCCAATTGGCCGGTTTTTTCATGCCTGCGATTCGCTCTAAATCAGCGGCGGGTCAGCGGCTGCGCGGTGAATTTCACGCCTGCCAGACCGTGGGCGATCAAGGCGCGGATATTGCCGTGATCGCTGCCTTCAGGCGTTGCCACGACCGAGCGGTAGTGTTCGCCGAACGCCAGCAGCGCTTCCTCATCGCTCAGGCCTTCCAACAGCGCCAGACCCAGGGTCTTGCACGAGCCTTCGTTCTGCCCGGCCGCGTTTTCCACACCGCCGTTGTTGAACGCCTGAGGCTGGTAGTCGTAACCGGCGGCGATGAAGGACAGGGTGTCGGCAAAAACGTGTTCGCCGCTCTTGAGGCTGGTGCGCAGGGTGTTCAGATCACTCATTGGGTTTTCCTTTGGCGAACGCCGCTTGTTGTTCGGCGCTGGCTTCTTGCTGATATTGGGCTTTCCACTCGGCGTACGGCATGCCGTAAACCACTTCGCGAGCTTCGTCGAGGCTGACCTCGATCTGGCGCTCGTCGGCGGCAGCCTTGTACCACTTGGACAGGCAGTTGCGACAGAACCCGGAAAGGTTCATCAGGTCGATGTTCTGCACGTCCTTGCGGCTGTCCAGGTGGGCGACCAGCCGGCGGAAGGCGGCGGCTTCGAGTTCGAGGCGTTGTTGCTCGGTCATGATGGGCTCTGTGCAGTCAAATCGTGGCGCGGATGATAAAAGTCTGACGCCCGGAGCGCCAGACGCACTCAGCGGCTGGCGGCGAGGGTGATCGACACCGACTCGGCAAAACGCAACGCGTGAGGCTTGTCAACCTCGACCTCGGCGTAGAGCACCGATTCATTGGCCATTACCAGATCCAGCAGTTCCTGGGTCAGGCGTTCGAGCAGCGCGAAGCGATTGCCCTCCACATGGGCGATGATCGCCTTGGTGATGGTGCGGTAGTTCAGCGCGTGGTCGATGTCGTTGTCACGCACCGCTTCCTGCGCGGCGTACAGGATGGTCAGATTGATCAGCACATCCTGCTTGTTGAGGATTTCGTCCTCGTTGATCCCGATAAAGGTGCGCAGGCGCAGATCCTTGACCCGGATGCGCGCCATTCCCGGTTGAAGTTGTGGCATTTACTTGCTCCGTCCAATCAATTGCAGGAACTCCTGGCGGGTGTTGCTCGACTCGCGGAAGGCGCCGAGCATGACCGAGGTGTTCATGGTCGAATTCTGTTTCTCGACACCGCGCATCATCATGCACATGTGCCGGGCTTCGATCACCACCGCGACACCGGCGGCATCGGTGACTTGCTGGACCGCCTCGGCGATCTGCCGGGTGAGGTTTTCCTGGATCTGCAGGCGGCGGGCGAACATGTCCACCAGACGCGCGATCTTCGACAGTCCCAGTACCTTGCCTGTCGGAATATAAGCCACATGGGCCTTACCGATGAAGGGCAGCAGGTGATGTTCGCACAACGAGTACAACTCGATGTCGGCGACGATGATCATCTCGTCGCTGTCGGAAGCGAACAGTGCACCATTGACGATCTCGTCGACACTTTGCCCATAGCCGTGACACAGATACTGCATGGCCTTGGCCGCGCGCACCGGTGTGTCGAGCAAGCCTTCGCGGTCGGGATCTTCACCGAGGCCGATCAGGATCTCGCGGTAGTTTTCGGGCAGTGAACGGCTCATGGAGCATCCTCGCGGGGGCGTATTACTTGACGTGTCGCCCGCCGTTGACGGTCAGGGTGGTGCCGGTCACGTAGGGGTTGTCGAGCAGGTAGCGCAGGCTCTGATAGATCACTTCGCTGCCGGGCTCGATGCCCAGCGCGGACTTGGCCAGCGCCTTGGCGCGGTACGCTGCGTCATCATCGGGATTGAACAATAGCAGGGCCGGGGCAATGCCGTTGACCTTGATTGATGGGGCGTAGCGCGCAGCGAAGGATAGCGTGAGGCTGTCGAGCCCGGCCTTGCTGGCGCAGTAACCGATGTGTCTGCTGCTGCCCTTGCGCGTGACGTCGTCGCTGATGTGGATGATGTCGGCGGGGCTCGAACGTTGCAGCAGATTGGCGCAATGCAGATTGATCAGGTACGGCGCCAGCATGTGGATGTTGAACATGCGGGTGAAGGCTGCGGCTTCACCGTCCTCGTTTTCCGCCAGCCATTCGGAGGCGTTGTGGACGATGGCCCGCAGGCTGTCGGTGTGGGTTTTCAGTTCGGCGATAAACGCCAGGATGGAGGCTTCACTGGAAAAGTCCGCGAACAAGGCGATGGCGCCCAGATCCCTCAGCATCTTCACGCCCGGACGTTCGTTGCGGTAAGTGAAGATGACGCGGTGGCCGTCCTCCAGCAAACGCTGCGCACAATGCAGCCCGACGCGCTGGCCGGCGCCAGTGATAAGAATGGGAGCGGCGGAAGTGGTCATGAACGGCTCGCGTCGAAGTCTGAGCAAAAACTATAACAGCGACGCGAGCGATGGTTTCAGCGATTTTGCGTGGATGCCGCGCCAGGCAGTGGACGGGCCGGGGCGCTGTTGAGCCAGCCGGCCAGCAGACGCGTCGACAGCGGGATGAAGAAGTAGACCATCAGGGGGGTCAGGCACAGCGTGCTGGCGAACACGCGAGGCAGCAGGCTCATTTCACCGAGCAGCGGGCCCAGTACGAAGTTGAACAGCAGCGACACCGGAAAGAACGCCAGCCAGATCGCCACGGCCTGTTTCCAGCGCGGTGGGCGGATACCTGCTGCGCCGAACCAGCCCTCGATGCCGCTGACCCGATGTTCCTTCGGATGGGCGAACAGATCACTGCCACGGGACAGCCACGCGGTGCGCGATGCAGAATGCTCCCAGGCATGCAGAGTCTGTTCGTCGACAAAGCGGAAAATGATCTGGAATTCATTATCGCCGGGAGGCGGAGCCAGGACGCCGGACCCGAGATAGCCGGGAAAATCGGTGGCCAGTTGTTCGCCTTCGCGCAGCCAGGCGATCAGGTCCTGATAGCGGCCATCGGCGACGCGACGTGCAACCATCAGCGTGACGGGGGAAGTAGACATTGTGTATCTCCGTATTGCATTTGCGTCGCTCCGGGTAGGAACTTCGCCTCACGCAGCGCCGGGGTAGAGGGCTGCGCTTTTCGACAAGCAAGGATTATTCCTGATTATCGTGACAAAACCAGAGACTTTCGTCCCATTTCGTCGGTTGAACCGGGGAGGTGCATCCGGGGTAGAATGGGATCCAACTTCGCCACCAAGGAAGTGTCCGCCCCAATGCCTGTCATTACAGAAGTTCGTCCTGCTTCGCCGTTATCTGTTGCGCTGGAGCGCGAAGAACTTTTCCCGATACGTGAAGTGGCGCGTCTGACCGGGGTCAACCCTGTCACGTTGCGCGCATGGGAACGGCGCTATGGTTTGATCCAGCCAACACGCACCGAAAGTGGGCATCGGTTGTATTCGATGACCGATATCGAGCGTGTTCGCAGTATCGTCGACTGGATTGATCGTGGTGTGGCGGTGAGCAAGGTCGGCAAGATCCTGGCCAAGACCGAACCGATGAAAGTGCTGTCCCATCTCATCCCCGATGACCTGGTACAGGCGGACTACGTTCAGTGGCAGGAGCAGGTTCGGCAGGCAATCAGCTCATTCGACGATCAGTTGCTCGACCAGGTCTACGGCCAGATTTTCTCCTCCTATGCCTTGCCCGTGGTATTTCAGGACATCCTGATGCCGCTGTGGCTGCAAATGCTTCAGCGTCAGGACGCATTCGGGCAGACCAGTGAGTGGCTGTTCTTCGATGGTTTTCTGAGAGCGAAGGTGCTGCAGCGCATCGTTGTGTTGCGCGGCTCGCAACCGCGCAAAGTGATCGTCAGCGCGCTGGCCGGTCAGTGTCGTGAGCTTGAATTGCTGGTGGCGGCGCTGTTTCTCAGCGGCAATGACGCAGGTGTTCGAGTGCTCACCACCGGCCAGCCGTTCGATGAGCTGACGCTGGTGTGCGAAAAGACCAGGCCCGAGGCGCTGGTGCTGTTTTCCAATCACGCGCCGACCGCAGAGCTGCCACGACGTCTGAATCGTCTGGCCTTGAGTCTTGATTGTCAGTTGATGCTGGCGGGCGATGCCGCCGATCTGGCGCAGGACAGCCTGGCCGGATCATCGGTGGGCTGTCTGGGCAATGAAGGATCGACCATGCGTCAGCGCATGAATCAGTTCCTCGCAGGCACGCTGGATACCTGAGACTCAGGCGTGCAGGGCAGGGTGGGTAAGACGATGCTGTTGCAGGATGAACTGGCGCAGACGTTCGGTTTCGTCGGCATCACTCTGGCTCAAATCGTAGGCGAAGAAACCGCTTTCGGTTTCCCGTTCGAAAGTGCCGCGCAGGGAAATCCGCTCATAGCCTGAAGGGCTGAACCACAGGGCAAAATGCCGGGGCGGTTTGGTCTTGTTGCGCATTTCCAGCAATACGCCTTTGTGCGAAACCTCGTGAACCCACAACATGCCCGGTTGCCCTTTGGCATTCTCCAGGGCTACCGGTTCTTCCAGGGTCAGACGCCACGGGCGCACCATCGGCCCGTCTTCATAGATGCTTGGTACGCCCAGACGCAGATGCAGCGCGTGGAATTCGTCTTCCACCAGATGCAACGGAAAAGTCATCTGCTGGTTTTCGAAACTGGCCTGGATGGTGATCTGTTCGTGGGCCGCCAGTCGCGTGAGCAGGTCACGGATCTGCGAACCACCATTGACCAACAGGCTCGACGTCGCATCCCGCACATTGAGTTGCGGGTTGTGTTGCATGGTCTGGATGAAATCCAGCTCATCCTGGGTCAGGAGGGCGTCGCGTTGCATGGCTAGCTCGAAATAAATAATTACAAAGTCATTGGTGATTGTAGTTACTGACACTTAGTTCGCAGTTTTGTTTGCGCCGTTCGTCGCTTTCAGGGCGGCAAGCTCGGCTTCGAGTGCCGTGACCTGGGCCTCCAGCTGTGCAACCCGCTGCTGCGCCTTTACCTGAACGGTGACATCCTTCTGCACGCCAACAAAGTATGTCTGTCCGTCATCAGCGTTTTTTACCGTCGACAGCGACAGTTCGTTCCAGAACGGTGTGCCGTCCTTGCGATAGTTACGAATGATTTCCCGACACGAACCGTTGCTGTGCAAAGCTTCGCGAATCAGCGACAGATTTTCCTGGTCCCGGTCTCCGGCCTGCAGAAAACGGCAATCCTGATAGAGGATTTCCTCGCTGGTGTAGCCCGTCAGGCGCTCGAAAGCCGGGTTCACGTAAATCAGGATGTTGTCTTCCTTGCCTTCTCGCTCGGCCACCACAATTCCGTCGTTCGACGCATTGATCACCATTTGCAGGAGGCTGGCATTGATCATCTTTGAATCCCGTCAAGGTTGTCGGTGTCTGGCATTCTAGAAGATCAATCGGCGCTGTCTACAGGCCATCAATGCGTATCGAGAGCCAATCGCAACATTGCAGCGGCGGCTGTTACTATCGCCGCTCTTTTTTTCAGTTTCAGGATCAGATTGATGAAAGTCGCCATCCTCTCCGGCTCGGTGTACGGCACGGCCGAAGAAGTCGCTCGCCACGCGCAAAGCCTGCTGAAAGCCGCCGGTTTTGAAACCTTCTACAACTCGCGCGCCAGCCTCGCCGATCTCCAGGCCTTTGGCCCTGACGCCTTGCTCGCCGTGACTTCGACTACGGGCATGGGCGAGTTGCCGGACAACCTGCAACCCCTGTACTCGACCCTCCGTGATCAGTTGCCCGCTGCCTGGCGTGGTCTGCCTGGCGCAGTGATCGCCTTGGGTGACGCCAGTTACGGCGACACCTTTTGCGGCGGCGGTGAGCAGATGCGTGAATTGTTCGGCGAACTGGGCGTACGGGAAGTGCAGGACATGCTGCGCATCGACGCCAGTGAAAGCGTCACTCCGGAAACCGACGCCGAGCCTTGGCTGGAACAGTTGATCGCCACCCTCAAGGGCTGATCCCACGCTCGCGCAACAGTGCGAGCCAGGCCTGCGCAGCCTTCGACAGATAGGCGCCCCGGCGCCAGATGAAGGCGATGTCCCAGCGCAAATAGTCCGGCGCGTTCAAGGTCAGGCGCACCACGCCTGGCCGCACCAGACCGCGGGCCACCACGCGGGGCAGCAGCACCACGCCTTGCCCGGCGGCAACCAGTGCCGCGAGAAAATCCGCCTGACCGCTGCGGCCACCTTCTTTCGGAGTGAAGCCCATCTGCTGGCACGCCTGAAGCAAACGATCGTTGAGCACGAAACTGCGCTGATATAAAAGGAACGGGGTATCGGCCAGTTCCTCCAGACCGATTTCGCCTTTTGCCGCCAGCGGGTGATCCACCGGAAGCAGCGCATCCAGCGGTTCATCACAGAACGGCTGAAAGTCGAACTGCGGATCTTTCGGCAGCAGGCTGCCACCCAACTCCAGCTCCCCACTGAGCACCGCCTGTTCGATATTACGGCTGCCGCCTTCAAGCAACTGCACGCTGATGTTCGGGTATCGCCGTCGGTACTCGGCGAACAACCCGGCAAACAACGCATCGCTGCCCAGCAAGGGCAAACCCAGACGCAACTCGCCACGTGCCAGATGGCTGAGATCGTCCAGTTCCGTGAGCAATTCATCACGCAGGCGCAGCATGCCTTCGGCCCGTTGCAGCACCACACTGCCGGCGGCGGTCAGGCGTATCTGCGAGCCCAGGCGATCGAGCAGCGGCGTGCCGAGGCTCTGTTCGAGCTGGGCGATCTGCTTGCTCACGGCGGACTGACTGATGTGCAAAGTTTTCGCGGCTTGGGTGAAACCGCCCTGATGCATGACTTCGACGAAGCTTTTGAGCTGTTTGAATTCCATGGCCTGATTCCTGATTGGAATGGCTTTGAGTCTAACAATTCGCTTCGGAGATGGCAGTCGGGTTCGTAAAATAGGCACCTGACAAGGAGCCCACCTATGAAAGCCACGACCCTCAAATATCTCTCTCGCCTGCTGGCCGAACTGGCCATGCTACTGGGTCTCTATCTGCTCGGCTGCCAGTTGGCCGCATGGCTGGCATGGCCGATCCCCGGCGGCGTGATCGGCATGGCGTTGCTGCTGTTGGCTTTTGCGTTCGGCTGGATCAAGCCGGCGGCGCTGCAAATGGGCGCAGGACTGTTGATGGCCGAGATGCTGCTGTTCTTCATTCCGGCGCTGATGAGCCTGCTGGATTACGGCGCCTTGCTGCGTGATGACGGCTGGCGGATTCTGCTGGTGATCGCGGCGAGCACGCTGATGGTGATGCTGGTGACGGCGTTCACCGTTGAACTGGCCGTGCGCCTGAGGCGGTCCCATGAAGCTTGAACTGATGCCGATGTTCTGGCTGGCGTTCACCTTGCTGGCCTACCTGCTCAGTCGCTGGCTGTATCGCCGTACCGGGCGTTACGTGCTGTCGCCGCTGATTCTGGTCCCCGCCTTGCTGTTGGCGCTCGCAGTGCCGATGCACACGGCTTATGCCGAGTACTCCAGCAACACCCACTGGCTGATGCTGGTACTCGGCCCGGTCACCGTCGCGTTTGCAGTGCCGATCTGGCAACAGCGACGGTTGCTGGTCCGGCACTGGTCGGCGTTGCTGCTGGGCATGCTGGCCGGCAGTGTTGCATCGATTGCCACCTCGTTCGGTCTGGCCAGAGCTTTGGCGCTGGACAGCTCGGTGACGCTGTCGCTGGTGCCGCGCTCGATCACCACGCCGTTTGCCATGCCGCTGGCGCAGGACCTGGGTGGCGTACCCGAGCTGACAGCGGTGTTCGTGATGGTCACCGGGGTGTTCGGCGCGATGCTGGGCGGGGTGCTGCTCAAATGGCTGCCACTGCGCAGCGCCCTGGCACGTGGCGCGTTGTTTGGTGTCGGCGCCCATGGCGCGGGCGTCAGTCGCGCCCATGAAGTGGGTGGCGAAGAAGGCTCGGTTGCAGGGCTGGTCATGGTGCTCACCGGACTGCTCAATCTGTTCGCCGCCCCATTGTTGGCGTCGTTGCTTTGACATGGATCCAAGCGGTTTGCGCCGCTGACTCGCACAGTCATCAAGCTGGCTGCCAATGCAACTACGCGAAACCCCGGGGCTGACTAGACTGCTGACACCTGCCGAAAAAAACAAAAACAGAGGTGCATACAGTGAGCGTAGCCCCCGTCTCTTCTTCCTTGAGTGTCAAAGACCAGGTCAGTGCCGCGGAGTGGCAGACCCGGGTCGATCTGGCCGCCTGCTATCGACTGGTCGCCCTGCATGGCTGGGACGATTTGATCTTCACCCACATTTCCGCCAAGGTGCCCGGCACCGAAGATTTCCTGATCAACCCGTTCGGAATGATGTTCCATGAGATCACGGCCTCGAGCCTGGTGAAGGTCGACCAGGCCGGCAACAAACTCATGGACAGCCCTTACGAAATCAATCCCGCCGGCTACACCATCCACAGCGCCGTGCACGAAGTGCGGCACGACGTAGCCTGCGTGCTGCATACCCACACCGCCTCCGGTGTCGCGGTGTCGGCGCAGAAGCAGGGCGTGTTGCCGATCAGTCAGCAATCGTTGTTCGTGCTCTCGAGCCTGGCCTTTCATGCGTATGAAGGTGTGGCCCTGAATCATGAAGAGAAAGCGCGGTTGCAGGCCGATCTTGGTGACTGCAATTTTCTGATGTTGCACAACCACGGTCTGCTGACCTGTGGCGGCACCATCGCCGACACGTTCCTGATGATGTTCACCTTTCAGCGCGCCTGCGACATCCAGGTCATGGCGCAGACCGGCGGTGCCGAACTGATCGCCATCGAACCGCAGATACTGGCAGGCGCCAAGGCGATGATCGCCGGCGTCACCAAAAGTGCTCAAGGCATGGGTGGCGCGCTGGCCTGGCCGGCGCTGCTGCGCAAACTCGATAAACAAGACCCGGGGTATAGACTCTAATGCCTCTCGCCGAGATCCCTCTGAGTGTCTGGCGCAAACGCGGCCAGACGTTTGTCTTCCATGGTCAGCCGATCCGCTACTGGACGGCCGGGCAGGGCGAACCCCTGCTGTTGATCCATGGCTTTCCGACGGCCAGTTGGGACTGGCATTACCTGTGGCAGCCGCTGGCCCAGCGCTTTCGGGTAATCGCCTGCGACATGCTCGGCTTCGGCGACTCGGCCAAACCGCTGAACCACACCTACAGCCTGCTGGAGCAGGCCGATCTGCAACAGGCCTTGCTGGCGCATCTGCAGGTCGAACAACCGGTGCACATTCTGGCCCACGATTACGGCGACAGCGTTGCCCAGGAGCTGCTGGCCCGGCATTACGAAGAGAAGATCGACGTCGCCAGTTGCGTGTTCCTCAATGGCGGGCTGTTCCCGGAAACCCATCGGCCACTGCTGGCGCAAAAACTGTTGCTCAGCCCGTTGGGCTGGATGATCGGCCGCGCGTTTACCCGCGATGCGCTGGTGAAAAGCTTCCGGCAGATCTTCGGTCCGGACACCCGGCCCAGTGAAAGTGAAATGGATGATTTCTGGAGCCTGATCGAGTGCAACCGCGGGCCGCGAATCATGCACAAGCTGATCACCTACATTCCCGAACGCAGGGTGCAGCGTGATCGTTGGGTCGCGGCGATGCAGCGCGGCGAGGTGCCGTTGCGGGTGATCGATGGCGAGGTCGATCCGATCTCCGGCGCGCACATGGTCGAGCGTTATTGCGAGTTGATACCCGACGCGGACACCGTGCTGTTGCCCGGCATCGGTCATTACCCGCAAAGTGAAGCGCCGGTGCAGGTGCTCAAGCACTACCTCGAATTTCGCGATCACTTCGTGTTGCCGCCGCGCAAGGTGGCGTGCTCTTGAGTGAGTGCCGCAGGCGCCTGGCGCCTCGGCACGTTTTCATCATCCCCCAGCCTTATCGCGCACCATTCAGCCCCAGCCGTGTTCGTTGTGACCGAGCGCGTCGTGCCTGACACTCGGGGACACTGTCCCTCAGGCCTGCTGGAGTTGCCCCGATGAATGAGTCTGTGCGTTTCGAAGATAAAGTCGTGATCGTCACCGGAGCCGGTGGTGGCCTGGGGCGCGCTCATGCCTTGCTGTTCGCCAAGCAGGGCGCCAGGGTGCTGGTCAACGACCTTGGCGGCTCGACCCAGGGCGAAGGCGCCAACGCTTCGGCCGCCGACCGCGTGGTGGCGGAAATTCGCGAGGCCGGCGGCATTGCCGAAGCCAACCATGACTCGGTGACCGACGGCGACAAACTGGTGCAGAACGCTCTCGATGTGTTCGGCCGCGTCGATGTGGTGGTCAACAACGCCGGGATCCTGCGCGACAAGACCTTCCACAAAATGGAAGACGCCGACTGGGATCTGGTCTATCGCGTCCACGTCGAAGGCGCCTACAAGGTGACGCGCGCCGCATGGCCGCACCTGCGTGAGCAAAACTACGGGCGAGTGATCTTCACCGCATCGACCTCGGGCATCTACGGCAACTTCGGCCAGTCCAACTACGGCATGGCCAAACTCGGTCTTTACGGCCTGACCCGCACCCTGGCCATCGAAGGTCGCAAGAACAACATCCTGGTCAACGCCATCGCTCCCACCGGCGGCACGCGCATGACCGAAGGCCTGATCCCGCCGCAAGTGTTCGAGCAACTCAAACCGGAACTGGTCAGCCCGCTGGTGGTGTATCTGGCCAGCGAGCAATGCCAGGAAACCTCGGGCCTGTTCGAAGTCGGCGGCGGCTGGATGGGCAAGGTGCGCTGGGAGCGCAGTCTGGGCGCCGGGTTCGATCCACGGGTGGGGTTTTCACCGGAAGATGTCGCGGCGCACTGGCAGCAGATTTGTGATTTCGAAGGGGCGGCGCATCCGAAGGACAATATCGAAGCGCTGAAAGAAATGATGGCGAATCTGCAGAAACATTCGCTCTGACGCCTTTGAGTCGTCTGGCAGGACTCGTCCGAGTCCTGCCGTTCCCGCCGAATATCCCCGCCTTGGCGTTCCTGCAAAAAACACCGCCCATAAAAAAGGCCGCTGCAAACGCAGCGGCCAAGGTAAGACGTTGGATCAAGGAGCTACAAATCAACGTCAGTGAACACCTGGGCGATGGAGCGAAAAACGCTTCAATCCATCAGAAATCGGTTGCCGACGACTCGGTCGTGGACTTCGTGCTTCGCGGCGCCGTGCCGTTAAAGCCCGCTCAGAATAAGCGTCCGGGGCCCAAGGAAAAATAGCGATTCCGGACATGCACTGTTACCGGGCATGTAACAGTGTGCGGGTGCAGTGGCGCCATCATGCGTTCCATTGATCGCAGGTCATCCAGCCGGCTCATGGGCGGCGCAAAGCCTTGCTGCAGGCGGCGATTCATCCTTTCGAGCGACAGCGCGAATACCTCCTTGGTGCGCTTATCGTCCCCGTGTGGCGGCAGTAGGGTGAGGCCTTCTGTCACTCACCGGGGAAGACGCATGACAAAAACAACAATGCGCGCCATCTTCAAACCGCAGGCACTGGCGGCTGCGGTCGCCTTGGGCTGTTGCGCCCAGGCCCATGCGGTCGATTTCAACATCGGCGAAATCGAAGGCACGTTCGACTCATCACTCTCGGTCGGCGCGAGCTGGGGCATGCGTGATGCGGACAAGTCGCTGGTCGGCACGGTCAATGGCGGTAAGGGCCAGTCTTCGACCGGTGATGACGGGCGCTTGAACTTCAAGAAGGGCGAGACCTTTTCCAAGATCTTCAAAGGCATTCACGACCTTGAACTCAAGTACGGTGACACCGGTGTGTTCGTGCGCGGCAAATACTGGTACGACTTCGAACTCAAGGACGAAGACCGCGAGTTCAAACCCATCAGCGACAAGGGCCGCAAGGAGGGCGCCAAGTCTTCCGGCGGGCAGATTCTCGATGCGTTCGTCTATCACAACTACTCCATCGCCGATCTGCCGGGCACCGTGCGCGCCGGCAAGCAGGTGGTGAGCTGGGGCGAAAGCACCTTCATCGGCAACTCGATCAACAGCATCAACCCGATCGACGTCTCGGCATTTCGCCGGCCCGGCGCGGAGATCAAGGAAGGCCTGATTCCGGTGAACATGCTGTTCGGCTCCCAAAGCCTGACGGACAAACTCTCGGTCGAGGGCTTCTATCAACTGGAATGGGACCAGACCGTTCTCGACAACTGCGGCACCTTCTTCGGTGTCGACGTGGCGGCGGACGGTTGCAACAACGGTTACACCGTCGGCAGTCCCGCGATTGCACCGCTGGCGCCGTTGGCCGCTGCCTTCGGGCAACCCATCCAGGTCACTCGCGAAGGCGTGGTCGTGCCCCGTGGCGGTGACCGAGATGCGCGGGATTCCGGGCAATGGGGTACGGCGTTGCGCTGGCTCGGCGACGATACCGAATATGGCCTGTACTTCATCAATTACCACAGCCGTACGCCCACGGTCGGCACCACCACAGCCGGGTTGTCGACCCTGGCGGCACTCCCGGGGATGGTCAGTACCGCCAATCGCCTTGCACCCGGCAGCGGGTCCGGGCTGGCGCAAAGCGTGATGCTCGGGCGCGGTCAGTACTACCTCGAATACCCGGAAGACATCCGTCTGTATGGCGCGAGTTTCGCCACCACACTGCCCACCGGCACCGCGTGGACCGGCGAACTCAGCTACCGGCCCAATGCTCCGGTGCAGGTCAACACCAACGACCTGACCCTGGCCTTGCTCAATCCGATCGCCGGCGGCGCGGCGTCGCCGCTGACCACGTCGCCAGGCGCCGACAACAAAGGCTATCGGCGCAAGGAAGTGACGCAACTGCAGAGCACCCTCACGCACTTCTTCGATCAGGTGCTGGGCGCCGAACGCCTGACCGTGGTCGGCGAGGCTGCGGTGGTGCGGGTCGGCGGACTGGAGTCGCGCAGCAAGCTGCGTTACGGCCGCGACTCGGTGTACGGCCAGTACGGTTTCGGTGGTGACACCGGCGGCTTCGTTACTTCGACTTCGTGGGGCTATCGCGCCCGGGCCATCCTCGACTACGCCAACGTGATCGGCGGGATCAACCTCAAGCCCAACCTGTCCTGGTCCCACGACGTCTCCGGTTACGGGCCCAACGGTTTGTTCAACGAAGGCGCCAAGGCCATCAGCGTCGGCGTCGATGCCGACTACCGCAACACCTACACCGCCAGCCTCAGTTACACCGATTTTTTTGGCGGCGATTACAACGTTCTCACTGACCGTGACTTCGTGGCCCTGAGCTTCGGCGTGAACTTCTGATCTGCCCGAGAAGGATGAAATCCATGCGCAAGATGATTCTGCAATGCGGTGTCCTGGCCCTGAGCCTGCTGGCTGCCAACGTGATTGCGGCGGTGTCGCCGCAAGAGGCCGACAAGCTCGGCACCAGCCTGACGCCACTCGGCGCCGAGAAGGCCGGTAACGCCGATGGCTCGATTCCGGCCTGGACCGGCGGCATTCCGAAGAATGCCGGGGCGGTGGACAGCAAGGGCTTTCTGGCTGACCCGTTCGCCAATGAAAAGCCGCTGTTCACCATCACCGCCGCCAACGTCGATCAGTACAAGGACAAGCTGTCCGAGGGACAGGTGGCGATGTTCAAACGCTATCCGCAAACCTACAAAATTCCGGTCTACCCCACACACCGCACCGTCGCCGTTCCACCGGAAATCTACGAATCGGCCAAGCGCAGCGCGTTGAACGTCACCACGATCAATGACGGCAACGGCCTGGCCAATTTCACCGGCAATCGCT
This sequence comes from Pseudomonas fluorescens, assembly GCF_012974785.1. Taxonomy (GTDB): domain Bacteria; phylum Pseudomonadota; class Gammaproteobacteria; order Pseudomonadales; family Pseudomonadaceae; genus Aquipseudomonas; species Aquipseudomonas fluorescens_BT. The sequence goes on from NZ_CP027561.1 coordinate 1,051,185, forward strand.
ACTACGCCTTCCCGATTCCGAAGAACGGCGTCGAGGTGTTGTGGAACCACATCACGCGTTATCACGGTGGCAATCTGCGACGGATCATCACTCAGGTGACACCGCAGACCAATGGCAGCTACACGCCGATCCGCTTCGAGGAAGAGATCGCCGTGCCGCAGTTGATGAAGGACCTGGACCCGCAGCAGGCGGCCAACGTACTGACCTTCTTCAAACAGTCGGTGACCGCCCCCGCACGTCTGGCCGGCAACGTGCTGCTGGTGCACGAAACCCTCGACCAGGTGAAGGAACCGCGTCTGGCGTGGATTTACAACGCCGGCCAGCGTCGGGTTCGCCGTGCGCCTCAAGTGGCGTATGACGGACCTGGTACCGCCGCCGATGGCCTGCGGACTTCGGATAACTTCGACATGTTCTCCGGCGCACCGGACCGTTATGACTGGAAGCTGATCGGCAAAAAGGAAATGTACATTCCGTACAACAGCTACAAGCTCGATTCGCCGAAGCTCAAGTACGACGACATCGTCAAGGCCGGGCACATCAATCAGGATCTGACCCGTTATGAATTGCACCGGGTCTGGGAGGTGATCGGCACGGTCAAGCCGAGCGAACGGCACATCTACGCCAAGCGCCACATGTACCTCGACGAGGACAGCTGGCAAGTGGCGCTGGCCGATCACTACGACGGTCGCGGGCAGCTGTGGCGGGTCGCCGAAGGGCATGCCCAGTACTACTACGATCACCAGACTCAGGCCTACACGCTGGAAGCGCTCTACGACATCATCGCCGGTCGCTACATCGCCCTCGGAATGAAAAACGAGGAGAAGCACAGCTTCGAATTCGGCTTCGAAGCCAAGGTCGCCGATTTCACGCCTTCAGCCCTGCGTGCCGAGGGCGTGCGCTAGGGTTTTCGATGCACCGGCAAGACAAAAGGCGACCGTGCGGTCGCCTTTTTTATGGGTCGCAATCAACGTACTGAATACTCGTCAACAAGCGTCGGGGAGAGGGCTAGGGTGAGCGTACAACGATAAAAAGGCGCAGCCGATGACCGCCATGACCCCCTGTCTGGATCGACCGGATTTTTTCCCGAGACTGTCTCCCCATCATTTGCCGCGTCCGCGCCTTTGCGAGGTGTTGCTCGAGTCAATGGCCCGGGTCCGATTGATCTGCGCGCCTCCCGGCAGTGGCAAGACTGCGCTGCTCACCGAATGCCTGCTGCAGGCGCCGGTCAATTGCACGGTCTGCTGGTTACCGATGGCAGGTGCCTCTCTGAACGTCGGTGAGTTCTGCGAGCGGCTCGGGCGCGCGATCGGGCTGGCGGTCGCGGATGAAGCGTCGCTGCTTCATGAGGTGGCACGGCGGTCCTCTGCAACCTGGGTGTTTATCGACGATTACTGCCGCAATCCGCAGCCGGCGCTGGACGCATTGCTCGACCGGCTGCTGGCGGTCAGCAGTCCTGCCCTGACGTGGTGGATCGGTACGCGGCGCCGTCCACCCTGCAACTGGCCGCGCCTGCTGCTTGATGACGCACTGTACGAATGTGAAGGCGCAACGCTGGCGTTGACCCAGAGCGAGATCGCCCAAGTGTTGCATCACTTGCCGCCAGCCCAGGCCGACAGCGTGGCTGCTCGTATTCATCAGCGCAGCGCAGGCTGGTGCGCCGGAGTGCGGATGCTGATGATGCAAAAATGCGACTGGTCGCAAAAGACCTGGCCGCAGCAGCGCATGGACACTTTGCTGGACTACCTGCAACACGAACTGTTCAGCAGCCTGAGTCCGGAACTGGCCGAAGCCTGGCGGGTGCTGGCGCATTTGCCGCGCTTCAATGCCAGCCTGTGCGATCACCTGTTCGGTGCCGGGGACGGGGCGCAATGGATGCGCAGTCTGCAAACCCTCGGGTGTTTCATCGAACCCTGGCATCAATCTCCGGACTGGTTGCAGGTATGTGCTCCACTGTCGCGCTTGATGCGTGATGAACCCTGGCCGGCCGGACGCTCCTGGCATCGCCGGGCCTGTCAGTGGTTTGCCGCCGGACAGCATTGGAAATGCGCCTTTGAGCAGGCGTTGCTGGCCGAGGAGTACGAGGTCGCGGTGAGCCTGTTGCAACACTTCAGTTTCGAGCATCTGTTCGAGGAGCAGACCGTCGTGCTGTTACTGCGTCTCTATGAACAACGCGGCGAGGAGCTGTTGCTCAGTTCGGCACAGCTGGTCGGGTTGATCACGGCAGCGCTGTTGTTCGCCGGACGATTTGCGCAGGCGGCGGATTGCATCGGGCAACTGTCGCGTTTTTTGCCGCCACCGTCGGCTGGCCAGCAACGGCAATTGATCGCGCGCTGGCAGGCTCAGCAAGGCTGGCTGTTGCATCTTCAAGGGCGGATGGAGGAGGCGCGTGATCACTTTGAACAAGCCTTGAGCGATCTGTCGCCGAAGGCCTGGACTGCGCGTCTGCTGTGCCTCTCGGGACGTACACAACAGGCGTTGCTGTGCGGTGAGCTGGAGTTGGCGCATTCGATCAATCGTGAAGCGCTGTGTCTGGCCCGGGCAGAGGGCTCATTGCTGTTCGAGGCGTTGCTGGAACTTGATCACGCCCAATTGCTGGAACAGCGAGGGGCGTCGGCTCGCGCCGAAGCATTGCTGGCCAATCTTTGCGAAATGCTCGCTTCGTCCGTCGAGCGACCGACGCCGCTGCTGGGGCGTATCGCCCTGCGCCGGGGGCAGCTGGCACTGAGCATGGGGCAACAGGGGCGGGCGGCCGAGCTCTTTCAACAAGGGCTCGACGACTGCCTGCGAAGCTTTGACAAGCGCGTGCTTTACGGCTTTATCGGACAGGCGCAACTGGCCGCCAATCAGGGGGATTACGCTCAAGCCTTCATGCGACTGCGGGACGCCGAACGATTGATGCAACAGCGACAGATTCCGGACACGGTTTATCGCGGTGTCCTGTTGCAGGTCAGCAGCCAATTCTGGTTGCAACAAGGGCGACCCGAACTGGCTCACGAGGCGTTGAGCCGGGTGCTCAGACATTATCGTGGCCCACGTGCTCGGCAGGCACCGCCGGCGACGCTGGAGCTGATTCCACGTATCGAATGTCTGCTGGTTCTGGCCGAGACCCGATTGGATCAAATGCAAGCGCCTCTGATTCGGCTGGGTACCTTGCTGGCGTCGGCTCAGGCTCGCGGTCTGACCAGACTGGAGGCCGAGTTGCTGTTGACGCTGACCGAAGTGGCGCTGGTCCTCGGCGAGCCGGCACAGGCCAGAAAGTTCTTCGAACAGGGCTGCCAGATCATCAAGCGTTGCAACCTGCAGCAAATGTTGGCCGAGCTATACGCCCGATGCACGGAGATTCCCTCGCACTGGCGTGTTGCTGAAACAGCGGTACATGTGGAAGAACAAAGTACACCGCTCAATCCCCTCAGTCAGCGAGAACTTAAAGTTCTGGAGTTGATTGCGTCCGGCGATTCCAATCAGCAAATTGCCGAGAAGTTGTTCATTTCATTGCATACGGTTAAAACTCATGTTCGACGCATACATGGGAAGTTGGGGGTTGAACGCCGAACTCAGGCGGTGGCCAGGGCAAAGTTGCTGAATTTGTGTTGAGTGATTAAGGCTGGGTGTTACTGTTCAGATATATTGAAATAACCAGTGTCTTCCGCTTTTAAATCAAATGAGTAATTGTTGGTCCTGTAAAGGAAGTGGCATGAAGCCGTTTCCGCGTTGACGAACCTACAGGATGTGTCCAATGGGTATGATGTTTAAAACTTTAATGGCCGGTGCTGTTCTGAAAAGTGCGGATGGTCGGGTAGCGCTGGAAAATGTGCAGCGTGCGGGGGATGAGTTGAGAGCGATGCTGGAGCGTTCTCCATCCTTGAGGGATGTTTTACGGAAAAAGCTCTCGGAGCGATTCGAGCGACGGGGAAAGTCTATTGATGTAGAGGGGCTTTATATCAATGTCGGTGATGCCCCGCATGAAGTCGAGAACAGGCCGTCCGGTTCGATACTTGATGTTTTTTTTGATTGTCTGGGGCGCGGTACTTATACCTCTTATGTACAGGGTCTTGATTTTGTCTATTTGCGTCCGGGTACAACAGATGCGCGCTTGAAAGTCGACAATATCAAAATTTCAGATGTCGAGGATGTTTTGATTCAGGCGTTGCAGGAGGTGGCAACTGATCAGGCGAGTGCACTTCGTCAATACTGGCACAGCCCGGCCCGCAGCGAATCCGGGGAATCGACAACTCAAAAGGCATTGTTGGAAGTTGCCTTTGCCGAAGCATTGCAGGCCGAGTTGGCTTTGACGGAAGTGGCGGGTTCGCTTAAAAGCTTCCAGGCTCTGCGCGCCAGCGAGTTGCTGAAGGCGAAGTTATCCGGGGGCTACAAAATCAGTCTCCGTCAGGCGTCTGGCATTGAGCGGGATATGGTATCCGCTTTTGTCATGCCCTATTCGAACAACACAACTTCCGAAATCAAGTTATCCGGCGATGCTTACGGCTGGTTCCTTTACACGCCGGCCAACGGTTTTGAATATTTCTCCAGCAGTGCCGACCTGCATGCAGCAATGTGCAGCCGACTGGCTGTTGCTCCCGATGCAATCAGGTATCCGGCATTGTCGGTCAGCGTGTTCTCGCACTGTGTGGGCAGCCGGCTCAAGGATCAGGAGGCACAATTTGCTGCGCGAATCAGATCCGGTGAGCCACGCGAAGAGGGATTTGTCCGCGAACTGGACAATATTCATCAGGTTTTTGCGATGCACTCTGACCTGTACCAGCGGATCAGGGCGCTGCGCATATTGGTCAAGCGCCTGGAGTGGCCAGACTGGTTAAAATCGGCCGGTGAGTCGATACGCAATACTTACGAATTCCTTGAGGCTTCGAAAGAGGGGTATGAGTTCGAATATGCCCAGGTATCCGATCGGCTGTTTTCGCTGCACGACTTTGTCGTGGAGCGTTTCGGTCTGTGGTGTGACAGCGCTTTGGGAATGCGGCTTGACCCGGATGCAATCAAGGTCCATAGCCTGTACCAGATAGAAGTCGGCGGACGTACGATCAAGCAGGAAGATATTCGCACGCTGACCGAGTTCATCGTGATCGGCCTGCATGATGCAGACAATCGCGCGACCCTGCGTATCGAAGGTGCCCCGGCGGACAGTGGGTTGACCGTTGCCAAACTGGAGGGTTGGCTGGCCAACCGGGATCTGCGTGTGGAATTCAGCAGATCCTTGCCTTCCAGTACTCCGCAGGAGTTTCGCGAGGCTTATTTCAACTATCTGCATAGTCAGGCGGAGTTTGCACTGTTCGTTGCTCAACATTCTGCACGTTTCAATGCAGCAGATGTTGCGTTGATCAAACGCACCCTGGAAGGTGATCCCTCCGTGGAAATACGGGGAGTGAAACTGAAATACCGGCCATCGGTATTGCAAAACGTACTGTTGTTCACGCCGCGCACAGCAGCAACTCGTTATGCGCTGATGAAGATGCCCGACGGCCAGTTCGACTATGTGAAATTCGCCGACATCTACCAGTTCAATCGTTGGATGGAGTCCATGCTGTCCGATAATCGTGCTTATGCCGAATCGTTGATCCCGCCTGACGAACTGGCCACTGTCGGTGTATTGAGGGGGGGAGGCGCTACCCCGTTACACTACATGTATGAATTGGATTCGGTGCCGGGACTCATGGCGTTGAATGCCGGTGAGCCGTTGTTCAGTCATAGTGAAGTGGCTTACGCGGGTGAGGTCGCCCGTGTCCGAGCGTTGGCGCCGGTTACCTACTCCTTTGTCGGGTCACAGGCGCGGCAAAGATACGCCCGCCTCAGTACTGAACTCAAAGCATTGTCGATGGTGGACTCCCGGGAGAACGGCTATCCGACTTTCGAGCAGTTTTCCCGTGATCTGGTCAAGCAGCGGATTGAAGAATTGTTATTGACTCGGGGCCAGAAGGTTCAGGTCGATCCCGACAAAATCATGATTCAGACCGACGATTTCCATCTGGATTTGACCACTGTGCTGATTGAAGGCCGTTACTTTGAAGTGCCGGCGACGCCGGGCCGGTCGATCGATGACAATCCGAAGTTCTACGTGACGGGTGGGCATCCGTCGATTGAAAAACTGGATATCAGGGATCTTTCCAGTTGGTCGAAAACCTTGCGTCCCGGGGACCACTACACCCGGTTTTTACGAAACGATTACCTGGATCGCAAACACCCGGGCTATGAGTTCAAGCGGGCGGTGCATGCCACGAAAATCCGCTGTGAGATGCACTACGACGCCTGTCATCAGTATTTCTCCGGGCAACTTTCCACGGAAGTTTTCAAAGGGATTCAACGCCTGGTCGACAACCTGAGCCAGACTGCAGGCAATGACGCTTCTCCGTTTGCATCGAATACAAACGAAGGGATCTACAAGCTCCGCTTGCAAAGCCGTCGAATTGTCGAAGGTGTCTATATTTTCCGGATTTCCATTTATGGAAAATTCTATGACTATCTTTACACGCCGAACGCGCCTGACGATGTGGCTTTCCGTCCGGTCGAGGAATTTGTCGGTTCCATTCGTTTCCGCTACGGGCCGTTCCGGGATTACTACATCGCGCGGGTGAAGATTGAAGAACAAAAGGTTGTGAATGATTACTTCGACAATCTGGTTGCCACGGTCAACACCGTCGCTCCTCCTCAACCGGAAGGCCCTCTGCGGATGCTGGGCTTTGCTACGCTTCATGACGACAGGATCTATCGCGTTCTGAGCGACATCGATGCACGGACCACAAGCCTGAATGAGGTGATAGCCGGTCTGGTGTATGACAATGTGATTTTTGCCGCCAACATCATCAGTCTGGTGATTCCTCCGATCGGCGTCGCCGTCACCGCCGTGGAGGTATTCAAGAGCCTTTACGACGGTGCCAGAGCGTATGATCTGGGTAATTACTCGGCCGCCCTTGATCATGGAAAATCCGCGCTGATCGGACTGGTGAGTCTTGGAAAAGCAGCAGCAGCCGGCAAGCCGGTCAAGGTCACGCCTGCTCAAAAGACCTTGTTTGACCTGGGCAAGGATGCCAGGACTGTGGTGGGCTGGATGTCCAAGGCCACGGGGCAGACGCTGGGAGAAAAGCGTCTGGTCGAAATCATCGAGCAATTGATGAAGGATAATCAGAGTCGCAGCAGTCAGACCACAGTGCACTGATAAAGCGATCGAGCCTCAAGCGTTCAGGCTTGGGGCTCATGGCCCATTCGCCAACTCACGGCCCGTGTCGCCGCCAGCAACCGCTGCGCCGCCGGGCCGTTTTCGTCGGCGTGAAACAGCGACGTCGGGCCGACGATGGTCAATACCGCAGCGACCTGCCCGAGGGCGTTGAACACCGGTGCCGACAATGCGTCGACGCCGGGCATCAGCAAACCGTGGACATGATGCAGACCGCGTTCGCGGATCTGTTCGCACAACGCCGCATAGGCTTTTTCGTCCGCCAGCGGATGGCCGCCGCTGGCGATTTCCTGTTCGCGCAATTCATCGGTTTCCCGATGCGGCAAGTACGCGCCGAAAACCAGTCCGGTGGATGAGCTGAGCAGCGGCAACACCGAGCCCAGTTGCGTCACCACCGTCACCGCGCGCACCGCCGGTTCGATGTGCACCACGGTCGCGCCCTGATTGCCCCACACCGCCAGGAAACAGGTTTCGTTGAGTTCGTCGCGCAACTCGGCCAGCGGCAGGGCGGCGACTTTCAGCACGTCCATACTGTTGAGTGCGGCCAGGCCCACGCGCAGCGCTTCACGGCCGAGGCCGTAGTGGTTGGTGGCGGTGTTCTGTTCGGCGAAACCGCTGGCGATCAACGCCTGCAGATAACGGTGAACCTTGCTCGCCGGCATCTGCACATGTTCGGCCAGACGCGACAGCGAAGTGGACGGCGACAACTCGGCCAGGGCCTTGAGGATGTCGGTGCCGACTTCGGCGGAGCGGACTTTCTGTTTGCCGTTGCTGTCGCTGGTTTTTTCCATGGTGCTGCCGTGTCCCGGAACGAATGGGCGTCTTTATAGCTTGACGCTCGATAGCGAGCAAATTACGTTATGCGTAATTGAATTACGATAAAAATAACCCCGGCGTGCCAAGACCTCTGATCCAGAGCGTCCGGCCATGCCGACTCCCTGTTCAGGAGGCTCCATGAACCTCGATTCAGCCCTGGCTTACCAGTCCGGTTTCGGCAACGAATTCAGCTCCGAAGCGTTGCCCGGCGCACTGCCTGTCGGCCAGAACTCCCCGCAGAAAGCCCCTTACGGTCTGTACACCGAACTGTTCTCCGGCACCGCGTTCACCATGACCCGCAGCGAAGCGCGGCGTACGTGGATGTACCGGATCCAGCCGTCGGCCAATCACCCGGCATTCGTCAAGCTGGAGCGGCAACTGGCGGGCGGCCCGTTGGGTGAAGTGACCCCCAATCGCCTGCGCTGGAACCCGTTGGACATTCCGGCCGAACCGACCGATTTCATCGACGGTCTGGTGAGCATGGCCGCCAACTCCGGCGCCGACAAACCCGCTGGCATCAGCATCTATCACTACTGCGCCAACCGTTCGATGGAGCGGGTATTTTTCAACGCCGACGGCGAGCTGCTGCTGGTGCCGCAACTGGGTCGCCTGCGCATCGCCACCGAACTGGGTGTGCTGGAAGTGGCGCCGCTGGAAATCGCCGTGCTGCCACGGGGCCTGAAATTCCGCGTCGAACTGCTCGATTCGCAAGCGCGCGGTTACGTCGCCGAGAACCATGGCGCGCCGTTGCGTCTTCCGGATCTGGGGCCGATCGGCAGCAACGGCCTGGCCAATCCGCGGGACTTCCTGACCCCGGTCGCCGCCTATGAAAACCTGCAACAACCGACCACCCTGGTGCAGAAATTCCTCGGCCAGTTGTGGGGCACCGAACTCAATCACTCGCCGCTGAACGTGGTCGCCTGGCACGGCAACAACGTGCCGTACAAATATGACCTGCGCCGCTTCAACACCATCGGCACCGTCAGCTTCGACCACCCGGATCCGTCGATCTTCACCGTGCTGACCTCGCCGACCAGCGTCCACGGTCTGGCCAACCTCGACTTCGTGATCTTCCCGCCGCGCTGGATGGTGGCCGAGAACACCTTCCGTCCGCCGTGGTTCCATCGCAACCTGATGAACGAATTCATGGGCCTGATCCAGGGCGAGTACGACGCCAAAGCGGAAGGTTTCGTGCCTGGCGGCGCGTCCCTGCACAGCTGCATGAGCGCCCATGGTCCGGACGGCGAGACCTGCACCAGAGCCATTAACGCGGAGCTGAAACCAGCGAAGATCGACAACACCATGGCCTTCATGTTCGAGACCAGCCAGGTGTTGCGCCCAAGCCGCTTCGCCCTCGAATGTCCGCAATTGCAATCCACTTACGACGCCTGCTGGGCCACGCTGCCCGCCACGTTCGACCCGACCCGGAGATAATCCATGACTCAGAATTCCATCACCCGCAGTTGGGTCGCTTCGGCCAACGGCCACACCGATTTCCCGCTGCAGAACCTGCCGCTGGGCGTATTCAGCCTCAACGGCTCGGCGCCGCGCGCGGGCGTGGCGATTGGTGAGCACATCTTCGATCTGCAAGTGGCGCTGGAGGCCGGGCTGTTCGACGGCGTCGCGCGCAGTGCCGTCGAAGCCATGCGCAGCGGCCAGTTGAACGCCTTCTTCGAGCTCGGCCGCGACGCCCGCGTTGCCCTGCGCGAGCGCCTGCTGGAACTGTTCAGCGAAGGCAGCACCCACCGCGGCAACATCGAGGCCCAGGGCGCGAAACTGCTGCCGCTGGCCGCCGATTGCCAGCTGCACCTGCCGGCGCGCATCAGCGACTACACCGACTTCTACGTCGGCATCGAACACGCGCAGAACGTCGGCAAACTGTTCCGCCCGGACAACCCGCTGCTGCCGAACTACAAACACGTGCCGATCGGTTACCACGGTCGCGCCTCCACTGTGCGCGCGTCGGGTACCGACGTACGCCGTCCGAAAGGCCAGACCCTGCCGGCCGGTGCGACCGAGCCGACCTTCGGTCCGTGCGCTCGACTGGACTATGAATTGGAACTGGGGATCTGGATCGGTCAGGGCAACGAGATGGGCGAGCCGATCGCCATTGGTGACGCCGCTGAACACATCGCCGGTTTCTGCCTGCTCAACGACTGGTCGGCCCGTGATATCCAGGCCTGGGAATACCAGCCGCTCGGCCCGTTCCTGTCCAAGAGTTTCATCACCAGTGTTTCGCCGTGGGTGGTGACCGCCGAAGCGCTGGCGCCATTCCGTACCGCGCAACCGGCGCGTCCGCAAGGTGATCCGCAGCCGTTGCCGTACCTGCTCGACAAGCGCGATCAGGATGGCGGAGCCTTCGACATCGAGCTGGAGGTGCTGCTGCTCACCGAGAAAATGCGCGAGCAGAACCTGCCGGCCCATCGCCTGACCTTGAGCAACACCCGCTACATGTACTGGACTGTCGCGCAAATGGTCGCGCACCACAGCGTCAACGGCTGCCAGTTGCAAGCCGGTGACCTGTTCGGTTCGGGCACCTTGTCCGGGCCGGAAAACGGTCAGTTCGGCAGCCTGCTGGAAATCACCGAGGGCGGCAAAAAGCCGATCGAACTGGCGTCCGGTGAAGTGCGCAAATTCCTTGAAGACGGCGACGAAATCATCCTGCGCGCCCGCTGCGCCCGCGAGGGTTTTGCCTCAATCGGCTTCGGCGAATGCCGGGGCACTGTGCTGGCGGCACGCTGACGGGAGCGGCTCATGGACCTCTACACCTACTACCGTTCCACCTCGTCGTACCGGGTGCGGATCGCGCTGGCACTCAAGGGCCTCGACTATCAGGCGTTGCCGGTCAACCTGATTGCACCGCCCGGTGGCGAGCATCGGCAACCGGCGTACCTGGCGATCAATCCCCAGGGCCGGGTGCCGGCGCTGCGCACTGACGAAGGCAAGTTGCTGATTCAGTCGCCGGCGATCATCGAGTACCTGGAAGAACGTTATCCACAGGTGCCGTTGCTCCCCGAAGACCTCGTTGCCCGCGCCCGGGTGCGTGGTGTGGCGGCGGTGATCGGCTGCGACGTGCATCCGCTGCACAACGTCAGTGTGCTCAATCGCCTGCGCGGTTTGGGCCACGACGAGGCGCAGGTGAACGAGTGGATCGGCCACTGGATCAGTCAGGGGCTGGCGACGGTGGAGCAGTTGATCGGTGACAGCGGCTTCTGTTTCGGTGAGTGGCCGTGCGTGGCGGACGTGTACCTGATTCCACAGCTGTACGCGGCCGAACGGTTCAACGTTTCGCTGGAGTCGTATCCACGGATTCGTCGGGTGGCCGCGTTGGCCGCTGAACATCCGGCGTTCATTGCGGCGCATCCGGCGAATCAGCCGGACACCCCGTAACCCCTGTGGGAGCGAGCCTGCTCGCGATAGCGGTATCTCTGTCACATCGATCGTGGATGTGCCGCCGTCATCGCGAGCAGGCTCGCTCCCACAAGGCTTTCGTTGCGGCACCAAAAATCATAAAAACAAAACAGGTACCTTGCGATGCACAACCAGATTGCCAGCTTTCGGGCGGCACTCGACGCCCGTCCTGTGTCCCGCTTTCAGTGGTTGCTCCTGATCCTGCTCGCCTTGCTGCTGGTCACCGACGGCTATGACGCCCAGGTGCTCGGTTACGTGGTGCCGGCGCTGGCGCAGGACTGGGGCCTGGAAAAATCCGCGTTCGGTCCGGTCTTCAGCGCCAACCTGCTGGGGCTGACCCTCGGTTCGCTCGCCGTGACGCCACTGGCCGACCGCTTCGGCGTGCGGCGGATTCTGCTCGCCTGCGTGCTGATCTACGCCAGCCTCACCGTGCTGATGGTGTTCGCCGATTCCCTGAACACCCTGATGATCGCGCGCTTCATCTGCGGCATCGGCATGGGTGGTGCGATGCCCAGCGCCATGGCGTTGATGTCGGAATATTCACCGCCGCGCTTGCGTACGCTGATGGTGACGCTGGCGGCCTGCGGCTTCTCTTTCGGCGGTGCGGCGGGTGGTTTTGTCGCGGCGGGTTTTATCGACCGATTCGGCTGGCAAGCGGTGTTCCTCGCCGGCGGTGTTACACCGCTGCTGTTGTTCCCGTTTCTCTGGTGGATGCTGCCGGAATCCTTGCCGCGACTGCTGCGGGATGCGCCGCCCTATGCGCGCCTGCGCAAGGTCACCGCGCGGATGCTGCCGGGCTGGCAACCCCCTGCAGCATCGGTCGAGCAGAACGAACGCGAGCAGGGCAGCAAGTTGACTGTGGTGGAGTTGTTCCGCAATGGTTACGCACGCCCGACCTTGCTGATCTGGTCGACGTTTTTCGTCAGCCTGATCCTGCTGTATTTCATGATCAGCTGGCTGCCGTCGCTGCTGCTGGAAAGTGGCCTGAAGCTCAATGAAGCGAATCTGGTGACGTCGATGTTCCTGTTCGCCGGCACGCTGGGCGCGATCTGCATGGCGTGGTTCGCCGACCGGCTGAAGAGCAAGGTGCGCCTGCTGTCCGCTGTGCTGGCCGGCGCGGCGGTGTGCACGATCCTGCTGGGCCTGAACCACGACAATCCGCGTTATCTGGTGGCCTGTGTGTTTGCGGCGGGGTTTTGCATCATTGGCGGGCAACTGACGCTCAATGCCTTCGCCAGCAACTTCTATCCGGCACACGTGCGCGCTACTGGCACCGGTTGGGCCTTGGGAGTAGGGCGCTTCGGGTCGATTCTCGGACCATTGTTCGGCAGTCTGTTGCTGGCGATGCACATTCCGGTGCAGCAGATTTTCTTCTTCTGCGCGATCCCGGCGGTGATTGCGGCGTTGTTGATCATTCAGGTGCGTTCGCCTTCAGCGGCGTCAGTCAGTGCACCACCGAATTGGGCGGCAGATGACCCAGCCGTTCCGTCAGGCGAAGCCGCTGAATCGGATCGTCACTGAGCAGTAGCGCGTGCTCCAGATCGAAGCGCTCGGCGTTCGGGCAGTCGAGGCGCTGATACAGACTGGCCCGGGCCAGATAGTCGGCGGCATTGGCATTGCCCAGTTCGAGCACGCGCTCGGCATCGATCAGCGCCGCGATGAAGTCATCGTGGGTGACGTGCAGCTGGCGCAGATTGCGCGACAGGCGCTGCAGCATCTGCAGCGGTGTGGCGGTCAGCAGGTGGTCGGCATTGAGTTGCATCTGGTGGCCGTATTGGCGATGCAGCAGTTCGCGGCAATCGTTCGGATACAGGCGCCGTCCACCGCACGGATCGAGCAAGTGATCGGCGCCGGGAACCTTCAGCAGGAAATGCCCGGGGAAGTTCACACCCACCAGCGGAATCTCCAGGCCTCGGGCCAGCTCAAGAGCAATCAGCGCCAGAGCCAGCGGTTGGCCGCGTCGAGTGTGCAACACCTTGTTGACCATCGCAGCCTGCGGGCGCAGCGGCACAAAATCGTCCTGCGCGAATCCCAGTTCTACCATGCGTCGAAGCAACGGTTGCGCCAGCTCGCTGACCGGCAACAGCGGCAAGCCGTAGCTGACCCGTTGTTGCAGCTCGATGAAGTCCTGCAACAGTGCTTGGGGCTCGACATGTTTATCGTGTTCGGCGGCCATCCACAACGCTGCCTCCAGCAGCGCAGGCGGTGAACGGTGCAGACAGTCGAAAAAACGTTGGCGCGGACTCATCAAAATCTCCGGAGAATGCCTCGTTTTAGCCCCGTCTCTGTCATTCGTCCAGTATCGCGCCGCTCTGCCATCGGGTTATGCCGCAACGCATTGGTCGCTGTCGGGCCTTATTCCCGTGCGCTTCAGCAATTTTTGGGCGCAAGCCTATACTGGCGACTACCAGAAGTGATTCGGGAGCCTGCCGATGTTCGCTCTCATGCAAAGCACTCGCCTGGAATCGCTGCACCTTAGCGTTGATCCGGTGTCCGGATTGAAGGCGGTCATTGCCATCCATAACAGTCGCCTGGGGCCAGCCCTGGGCGGGTGTCGTTATCTTGCCTACCCGAACGACGAATCCGCGGTCGAGGACGCCGTACGCCTGGCCCAGGGCATGAGCTACAAGGCTGCGTTGGCCGGTCTGGCCCAGGGCGGTGGTGTCGCCGTGATCGTGCGGCCGCCCCATGTGGAAAACCGCGCCGCCCTGTTCGAAGCCTTCGGCCGTTGCATCGATCAGCTCGACGGGCGCTACATCACCGCCATCGACAGCGGCACCTCGGTGGCGGACATGGATTGCATCGCCCAGCAGACCCAACATGTCACCAGCACCACATCCGCTGGCGACCCGGCGCCCCATGCGGCAATGGGGGTGTTCACCGGAATACGCGCCACCGCCATGGCGCGGCTGGGCAGCGACAACCTTGAAGGCTTGCGCGTGGCGATTCAGGGGCTGGGCAATGTGGGTTATGCCCTCGCTGAACAGCTGCACGCCGCCGGTGCCGAACTGCTGGTCAGCGACATTGATCACGGCAAAGTGCAACTGGCGATGGAACAGCTCAACGCCCACCCGATCGCCAACGACGCCTTACTCAGTACGCCGTGCGACATCCTCGCACCGTGCGGTCTGGGCGGTGTGCTCAACAGCCACACTGTCACACAGTTGCGCTGTTCGGCGGTGGCGGGATCGGCCAACAATCAGCTGACGCATCTGGACGTCGCCGATCAACTGGAGCGGCGCGGCATTCTGTATGCGCCGGATTACGTGATCAATGCCGGTGGGCTGATCTACGTTTCCCTCAAGCACCGGGGCGAAGAGCTGACCACGATCACCGCCCACCTGTCGAAGATCAGTTCGCGGCTGACCGAAGTGTTTGCCCACGCCCAGGCGGAAAAGCGCTCGCCAGCGAGGGTAGCGGATGAACTGGCGGAGAAGGTGTTGTACCGCTGAGGTTTGTCCGGACATGAAAAAGCCCCTGAGTCTTTCAACTCAGGGGCCATTCAATTCAGAGGCTTCAATTCAGATGCCGATTACTTCGCAGCCTTCGCCGTCTTGGCGGGTTTGGCTGGCGCTTCTACCGGTTCAGCCACGTCTGCCGGCTCGGTTGCCACAACCGGTGCAGCCGGTGCGTTGATCAGTTCCGACAGGGCATCGGGCTGGCTCTTGAACGCCCGGGCAAATACATCGCGGTTCTTCGCCATGAAGATCCCGACTTCTTCCACTTGCTGCTCGCTCAACGAAGGAACGGCTTTTTCCAGCACTTCGGCCAACAGTTCGGCCAGTTCGAGCATTTTGTCATGACGGTCAGCTTCGGCTTTATCCATGAACAAGCGCTCCAGATCTCGGCTGCTGCGGTATACCACTTCGACGGCCATTCACCACCTCACATGCCTTCACATTAAGTTGTCTTTGCGACTACTGTATCTATATACAGCGAAAAGGATAAGCGAATCCCTGCGCTTTGGGTAGTGGCTTTTTAATGTAGACCGGATTCGGAGTTTGTCAGCCCGGTGCCTGCGTGCAGGTGCGACCAAACGCCACGGCGCGGGTTTCGCGGGGGCTCGCCATGATGGCGTGGCCTCTTTTCTGCATGCATCTGCGTACGTGCGCAATAACTGTCACGTCCAGCACGCAACATCCGCTCGAACCGGGCTAAGGAATCTTCATCGTGAAAATCAACTGGGCCGAGAAACTGCGGCAAAACGTGCATCAACTGGCCGAGTCCCTGGGCAATCTGTTCGTCGAGACCTTCCATTACCTGGCGCTGTTCGCCATCGGTGCGGTGACCGCGTGGGCGGCGGTGATGGAATTTCTCGGGATGCTCGAGGAAGGGCACATCAAGATCGATGACATTCTGTTGCTGTTCATCTATCTGGAACTGGGGGCGATGGTCGGGATTTACTTCAAGACCAACCACATGCCGGTGCGCTTCCTGATCTACGTGGCGATCACCGCACTGACGCGCCTGCTGATCTCCAACGTCTCGCACCACAACCCGCCGGACATGGGCATCATCTACCTGTGCGGCGGGATTCTGTTGCTGGCGTTCTCGATTCTGGTGGTGCGTTACGCCTCGTCGCAATTCCCTTCGGTGAAAATCGAGAAGCCGCAACGCAAGCTCGGGGCGGGTTCCGGTGAACACCCCGAGATCGAGAAGGGCGAGCTTTAAAGGCCGATCGATGACGGGTGCCGGGCCTTGATCTGGCGCGGTGGCGGGGTGATTCCGTCGCCGCGGGTCATGGCTTCAAGGATCGCCATGGCGCTGTGGCCCTGTTCGATGGCGATGCCGAACTGAATGCTTTGCACCAGGCGCTTGAGGCGCTTGGGGTCGTTGCGTTGTTCGGCGCTGATCATCCGTTTGGCGACGATCCGGCCGCCATTGGAGAGGGTCAGCATGATGCTGCCGTCGAGGCCCTGAATGCTCAGGTTGATCTGATAGTCCGGCGCGAAGGCATCGGTAATGATCTGAAAAGGATTGTCCATGATGCGTCACCGCCTGATTGAACGTGCAGTTGTTGACCGGCCTTGATCGGGTTGGTTCGCCAAAACTGACCATCGGCCCTTCCGTGGTCCTGTCTCCTTCAGCGATGTAGCAAGGGACATGCCGGGAATATTGTCGAACAATGAAACCAGCCAAAAAGAAGGCGAGCCCATGGCTCGCCTTCTTGGTTTGCGGCCCGTTTCAGGGCAGAACCGAGTAGATGATCGCTGACAGTGCAATCAGGCCGATCAGCACCACGAACACGTTGGACGCCTGGCCCGAATACTGGCGCAAGGCCGGCACGCGGCGGATCGCGTACATCGGCATCAGGAACAGCAGACAGGCAATCACCGGCCCGCCGAGGGTTTCGATCATGCCGAGAATGCTCGGATTGAAGGTCGCCACGGCCCAGCAGCTGAGGATCATGAACAGTGCGGTCGCACGGTTCAGCCAGCTCGCCGACATCACCCGGCCACGGCTGCGCAGGCTTTTGACGATCATGCCCTGGAAGCCTTCGCTGGCGCCGATGTAGTGGCCGAGGAAGGATTTGGTGATTGCCACCAGCGCAATCAATGGCGCGGCGTAAGCGATGACCGGGGTCTGGAAGTGGTTGGCCAGGTACGACAGGATAGAAATGTTCTGTGCCTTGGCTGCTGCCAGATCCGCCGGCGACAGCGCCAGCACGCAACTGAAGCAGAAGAACATCACGGTTACCACCATCATGCCGTGAGCCATGGCGAGGATGCCGCTGCTCTTGCGTTCGGCCTGATCGCCGTAGCGTTGTTTTTGCTCGACGGCGAAGGCGGAGATGATCGGCGAATGGTTGAAGGAGAACACCATCACCGGGATGGCCAGCCACAGGGTCTTGAGGAACACCGACATCGGCATGGCTTCCTGGGCGCTGGCGAAGAATGCGCCGTTCCAGTTCGGAATCAGGCTGATGCCGAGCAACAGCAACGCGGCGACGAACGGGTACACCAGCACGCTCATGGCTTTGACGATCACGCTCTGACCGCAACGGACGATGGTCATCAGCCCGAGGATCAGCACCAGAGACAGCACCGCGCGCGGCGGCGGGACGATGTGCAGCTGATGTTCGAGGAAGCTGCTCAGGGTGTTGGTCAGCGCCACGCTGTACACCAGCAGGATCGGGAAGATCGCGAAGAAATACAGCAACGTGATCAGTTTGCCGGCACCGATGCCGAAGTGTTCTTCCACCACTTCGGTGATGTCACCGGAACGGCCCGACAGCACGAAGCGGGTCAGGCCCCGGTGCGCGAAGAAGGTCATCGGGAACGCCAGCAACGCCAGGATCAGCAACGGCCAGAAGCCGCCGACACCGGCGTTGATCGGCAGGAACAAGGTGCCGGCACCGATGGCCGTGCCGTACAGGCCGAGCATCCAGGTGGTGTCGAATTTGCTCCAGCCCTTGTGGGCGGTTTCGTTATTGCGTGTGCGGTCTACAGCAGGATTTTCGGCAGCAGGTGTGCGTACATCGGTCATCGTTTTTGCCTCGTTTTTATTATTGCTCGGGCTCACGTGTTACGGGCGGTCGGGGAGCGCTCCTCAGCACTCCACCCAGCTCACGGCCAGGCCGCCCCGTGAAGTCTCTTTGTATTTGTCATGCATGTCGGCGCCGGTATCGCGCATGGTGCGGATCACCCGGTCGAGGGAGATGAAATGTTTGCCGTCGCCGCGCAAGGCCATTTGCGTGGCGTTGATCGCCTTCACCGCCGCGATGGCGTTGCGCTCGATGCAAGGCACTTGCACGAGGCCGCCGACGGGATCGCAGGTCAGGCCGAGGTTGTGTTCCAGACCGATTTCGGCGGCGTTTTCCAGCTGCTCCGGTGTGGCGCCAAGCACATCGGCCAGACCCGCAGCGGCCATCGCACAAGCGGAACCGACTTCGCCCTGACAGCCGACTTCGGCGCCGGAGATCGAAGCGTTTTTCTTGCACAGAATGCCGACGGCGGCAGCGCCCAGAAAGAACGCAACCACGTCATCGTCCGACGCATCCGGATTGAATTTCATGTAGTAGTGCAGGACGGCCGGAATGATCCCGGCGGCGCCGTTGGTCGGTGCAGTGACCATGCGCCCGCCGGCGGCGTTTTCTTCGTTGACGGCGAGGGCGAACAGGTTGACCCACTCCATCGCCGACAGGGTCGAACTGATGACGTTCGGCTTGCCGATTTCCAACAGGCTGCGGTGCAATTTTGCTGCACGACGCGGAACATTCAGACCGCCGGGCAGGACGCCTTCGTGACGCAGGCCTTGCTCGACGCATTCGCGCATTACCGACCAGATGTGCAGCAGGCCCTGACGGATCTCGGCGTCGCTACGCCAGGCCCGTTCGTTGGCCATCATCAGTTCGGAAACCCGCAGGTTGTGCTGCTTGCACAGCGCCAGCAGTTCGACGGCGCTGGAGAATTCGTAGGGCAACTCGACGTCGCTGGCCGGCGCTACACCGGATTCGGCTTCGGCCGCTTCGATGATGAAACCGCCGCCGACGGAGTAGTACGTCTGCTCGAACAGTTGGCCGGATGCGCCAAAGGCTGTCAGCGACATGGCGTTCGGGTGGTAGGGCAGGCTCTCGTCCAGCAGCAGGAGATCGTGCTGCCAGTTGAAGGCAATCGAGCGTTTACCGGCCAGAGACAGTTGGCCGGTCTCGCGCAGTTGCTGGATGCGAGGCTCGATGGTCGACGGATCGATGCTGTCCGGCCATTCGCCCATCAAACCCATGACCGTCGCGCGGTCAGTGGCATGGCCGACGCCGGTGGCCGAAAGCGAGCCGTACAAACGGATTTCCACCCGCTGCACATCGTTCAGCAAATGCTGGTCGATCAGCGCCTGGGCGAAGGTCGCGGCGGCGCGCATCGGGCCGACGGTGTGGGAACTGGACGGGCCGATGCCGACTTTGAATAGATCGAAAACACTGATAGCCATGCTAAACCCTTACAAGCGATGGAGTAGGAATCGCTGCCATTTTTTGTAGGACAAGCGCAATGTCGGCGATACTGCCTACCTCGCTTCAACGTGACTAACGAAACTTCCTAAGTAAGCCTTTAGCAGGACTAAACCATGAGCCGTCAATTGCATGCCCAGACTTACGTCTGGCTGCAGGTGTTTTCCTGTGCCGCACGGCACTTGTCATTCACTCGCTGTGCCGAGGAACTGCACATCACGCCGGGGGCGGTGAGTCAGCAAATCCGACAGCTGGAAGAGCGGCTGGGGTTTCGCTTGTTTCACCGCCGCGCCAGGGGCGTGGAGTTGAGCGCGGAAGGGCAGCGACTGGCGATCACGGTGAATGAGGCCTACGGCAGCATCGATGCAGAATTGCGGCGCCTGGATGCGGGAATGATCAGCGGGATTCTGCGGGTGCGTTCGATTCCGTCGTTCCTCAGCAAATGGCTGACCCCGCGTTTGCCGCGCCTGCAACAGCGTTACCCGGACATCCAGTTGCGACTGGTGGCCGAGGACAGCAGCGTGCCGTTGCATGAAGGGGACTTCGACCTGGCCATCGACTTGAATGACGGCAGTTATCCGGGCCTGTTATCCACAGCCTTGCTCGACGAGCAGATTTTTCCGGTGTGCGCGCCGGGCCTGCTGCGTGGGCGGCCGCCGCTGCACGGGCCGGCGGATCTGGTGCATTTCCCGCTGCTGCACGACATCACCGCCTGGCGCGGCAGCTATGAATACGCGGAGTGGGAGTTTTATCTGAATGCCATCGGTTTCGAGGGCGCCGATGTGCGGCGCGGGCACACGTTCAATCGCAACCACTTGACCATCGAAGCGGCGATTGCCGGTATGGGCGTGGCGATTGCCCGGCGCACGTTGCTCAACGACGAGCTGGAGCGGGGGACGTTGATCGTGCCATTCGGGATTTCAGTGCCCAATCACAAGCGCTATGTCTTGCTTTATGCGCCGGGGGCGTTGAGCCATCCGGGTGTGCGGGCGGTGCATGATTGGCTGGTGGAGGAGGCGGGAATTTTTCGCAGCCTTCACCCGCTGCGTGATGGCCAATTGTGAGCAGATTTTACGGGGTGCCGGGGCGACCCAACTCCCGACCTTACCAGCGCTTTACTCGGTTGTCCGGCTTTTTTTGCGTATGAATATTTATCTTTTTTCAGGGGTTGAAATGTTCGTCAAGCGGGCCGATTGTTGTAATCAAGAGGTCACGAAATCCTGTTCCAGGCCTCTTGCGAGCTAGCTGAAATAAGGGATGAACTATGCAAATCCAAGTCAACAGCGACAACCATATTCAAAGCAGCAAACGACTGGAGGAGTGGGTACGCACCACAATTGAGAGCACGCTCGACCGTTATGAGGAAGACCTGACCCGTGTCGAAGTCCATCTGAGCGACGAGAACGGTGACAAGCCGGGTCCCCATGACCTGCGCTGCCAACTGGAAGCGCGGCCGAAAGGCCATCAACCGATTTCCGTCACCCACAAAGCCGATTCGCTGGAACAGGCGATCGATGGTGCAGCCGAAAAACTGGAGCACGCGCTGGAGCACCTGTTTGGCAAACTGCGCGGCAAACCGCGAGCCGCTGTGGTGCCATTCACAAGCAAGGCCAATGACAAGCTATTGGCGGAAGAGTTTGACGAGAACGAACAGGCAGCGATCAACAGTTGATGCGCTGATTTTCCAAGCCACCCAATGAGAAAGGGCCTGCAATTGCAGGCCCTTTCTGTTTTCAGCAGGATCAGAAAGCCACGGAGGTCTGCACGTACACCGTGCGCGGCTCACCGACATACTTGCCCTTGTTGTTGTCATCGAACGAGCGGGTGAAGTATTGCGTGTTGAAGATGTTTTTCACCCCCACCGCCACGTTCAGGTCCGACAGCTGCGGGCCGAAGTCATAACCGGCACGGCTGCTGAACAGCATGTAGCCGGGGATCTTGCCGGTGCTGCCGTCGGCGCTTTCTTTCGAGGTGTTGGCGTTGTCGGCGAACTGGTCGCTCTGGAAGCTGCTGTCCAGGTTCAGTTTCCACGGCCCTTCGGTGTAACCGACGCCGATCGTGCCTTTGTGTTTCGACGAGAACGGCACACGATTGCCCTTGTTCGGCCCATCTTCACGGATGGTTGCGTCGACATAGGCGTAAGTGGCGTAGACATCGAAGCCGGCCAGCGCCGGGCTCAAGTCGTCGAGAGCGTAGTTGACGCTGGTTTCGATGCCCTGATGCCGGGTTTCGCCACGGGCGATCACCGAATCGTTGGTCTGGTTGCTTTCGTACTGGTTGTCGAAGTTGATCAGGAACGCGCCGATCTCCGCTCGCAGTGCACCGTTGTCGTAGCGGGTGCCGACTTCCCACGTGCGGGCCTTCTCCGGTTTCACTTCGCCGCTGCTGACGCGGTTGGGCATCTGGCTGTATTGCACGCTGCCGAAGGAGCCCTCGGTGTTGGCGTACAGGTTCCAGCTGTCGGTCAGGTGATACAGCACGTTCAACGCCGGCAGCGCGGTGTTGTAGTCGCCCTTGTATTTGACGTTGGTCAGGTTGTTGGTCTGCTGCGACTCGATCATTTCGTAGCGCACGCCCGGGGTGATCGTCCACTTGCCGATGTCGATGCGGTCATCGACGAAGAACGCATTGGCCTCGGTGCCGCCGCGAGTGTCACGGTCGTTGCGGCTGTTGGTGGTCGGGTATTCGTTGCTGGCGATCGGGGTGCGATAGCGCAACTCGTGACCGGCCTCGTTGATATAGCGATAGCCGACGCCGACTTCATGGGCGGTCGGGCCAAGGTCGAAGCCTTGGGCGAATCGGGTTTCCAGACCGCGAACCCAGTATTCACGTGGCGACAGCGACAGGAACGTGCCCTGATCCAGATAACCGCTGCGCAGGGTCTTGGTAAAGAAGGTGTTGGCGGTGAATTCGCGGCGATCTTCCTGGTAGCGATAGCCGACATTGAACATCGTGCGACGGCCCCAGAACTGGTCTTTTGGCCGGGTAGACTGGTACGGGTCGGCATCGTAGTCGGCGACATTCAGGCCGCCGGGCATGTCGGCCTTGCCTTCGTAATACTGGGCCATGGCGTTGAAGCTGTTGGCTTCGTCGAGCTGGTATTTGCCCTTGAGGATCAGGTCGTCGATTTCCGTGTCGCTGTGTTCACGCCAGTCGCCACCGCGCGTGCCGGAGTACAGCAACGCGCCGCCCAGACCATTGGCATTGGTGCCGCCGGCCAGCAGGTTGGCGCTGGTCTTGAAGCCGTCATGGCTGGACGATGGACTGGTTTCAGTCTGGAAGCCGCCCTTGACGGTCGGCTCGTCAGGGATCGCCCGGGTTACGAAGTTGACCACGCCGCCGACGTTCTGCGGGCCGTAACGCACGGCACCGCCGCCACGCACCACGTCCACCGCATCCATGTTGCCCATGCTGATCGGTGCGAAGGACAACTGCGGCTGGCCGTAAGGCGCGAACGGCACCGGAATGCCGTCCATCAATACCGTCGAGCGTGCAGCCAGGCGCGGGTTGAGGCCGCGAATGCCGAAGTTCAGCGCCATGTCGTGGCTGCCGGTGCCGTTGTTTTCCGGGGCATTGACCCCGGGAATGCGGTTGAGCACATCGCGGGCCTGGGTCGCGCCCTGGCGTTCGAATTCTTCGCGACGGATCACGTCACGGGCGCCGGGGTGCTCGAAAACGTTGACCTGTTCGGCTTCACCGAGCCAGTCGCCAACCACTGTCGAAGTGTCCAGCTCGAGCGCCGTATCGCTCGACGGTTGCAGGCTGAAAGCGTTGCCGCCTTCGGCCCGGGCCCGCAGGCCGGTGCCTTCGAGCAGCGCGTTCAGGCCTTGTTCCGCGGTATAGCTGCCTTCCAGGCCGCGGCTCTGCACGCCGCGGGTGACTTGCGAGCCGAACGAGATCAGCACACCGGCCTCACGACCGAACTGGTTAAGGGCGTTTTCCAGCGATGACGGGGCGATGTGATAAGCCTTGGTTTCAGCGGCCTGCGCGAGGGGCAGGGCGCTGAAGCTCAGGCTGGCGCCGAGGACGAGGTTGCGCAGGGTTCGGGCCAACGGCGTGAGGCGGGTGGGGTGCATGGAGGACGGTCCTGAGAAGGTTGAATCAAGGGGGCTTTCCTTCTCTGTCACACCAGATCTGAAAAACGGCTCATTTATTTTTACAGGGGACGCGGAGCCCCCGGGGTTGAGCTCCCACGCAGAGCGTGGGAGCGATCAGGCTCTGGCTTCGACCGTCACCCAATAGCGAGTAAAACGCTTCACGTTCACTGGCAGGCTGATTGCCAGCAGGTCGAGAATCCGCTCGCTGTCGTCCAGTGGATAAGTCCCTGATATCAGCAGGTCAGCCACTTTCACATCGCAATTGAGCTGCCCGCGACGGTAGCGACCCAGTTCGTCGAGGAAGTCGCCAAGGCGCATGTGCGCGGCCACCAGCATGCCGTCGGCCCAGGCGCCGCTGTTGGCGTCCAGCGGTTTTGCCGCACTGACGTCGGTGGAGCTGAAACTCAGTTGTCGGGCGACCGGCAGCAGCATCGGCGCGCGACCTTGCGCATTCAATTCGACCCGACCTTCAAACAGCGCAACCTGCGTGCGGTCGGCAAACTGCCGCACGTTTATTCGCGCGCCCTGGGTTTTCAGAAGGCCCTGGGCGGTTTGTACTTCGAAGGATTGTGTGGCGGTCAGCAGCATTTCGCCTTCGAGCAAGCGAATCAGACCATCGCCCCGGACATCCGCCGCACTCGCGGTGTTGAGCTGCAATTGACCGTCCGCGCCGAGCGATATCTTGCGTCGCTGACCGACCGGGCTGCGGTAATCGGCCAGCAGCGACGGCAACGGATTGTGCTTGCGCATTCCCCAGGTGACCGCCGAGCCGGCGCCGAGAATCAGCAACAACTTCAGCGCCTGACGCCGGCTGGCGGATTTCGGCGCATTCAACGCGGCGTGGGCCAGTGGCGACGACAATCCGCGCAGCCGCGAATTGACCCGCTGAATGTGTTCCCACGCACGGCGGTGTTCGCTGTGGGCGTTGATCCATTGTTGCCAGGCTTGTTGCTGGCGCGGATTCAATGGGCCCTGCTGCATTTCCAGCAACCAGTGCACCGCCTGCTCGGCGACCTGCGCGGAAAAATCCATCGGCGGGTTCACCGGGCGAAATAGCAGCGCATCGCCGCTTTATTCAGATGACGTTTGACCGTGGCCACGGAGATACCCAGTTCAGCGGCGATCTGTGGATAGGTCAGGCCATCCACTTGTGCCAGCAGAAATGCGCGTTTGACGACGCGCGAAAGACCGTCGAGCAACTGATCCAGCTCCATCAGGGATTGCAGGATGATCGCTTTCTCCTCTTCCGAAGGTGCGACCATTTCCGGCATCTGCGCGAGGGTGTCGAGGTAGGCGCGCTCCAGGTCCTGACGGCGGTAATGGTTGAACAGCACGCGCTTGGCCAGAGTGGTGAGGAACGCACGGGGTTCGATGATCACCGGCGGCTCGCGGGCGGTCAGGACGCGGATGAAGGTGTCCTGGGCCAGATCGGCGGCGCTGTCCGGGCAGCCGAGTTTGCGCCGCAGCCAGCCGGTGAGCCAGCTGTGATGGGCCTGGTAGAGCGATTCGACAGGATGGGCGGACGACAACGGCATCACTCCGGGCGCATGCAGGATGCGTTAGAGAACAAGAATGGTTCGCATTGTAGGGCTGCGCGTAAGTGCCGGCAATCAGACTCTTTTGCGTATGAGAATATTTATCATTAATATTGTTTGCCTGTCGTCTGGCTGTTGGCCGGGCGTTAACCGTTTCAGGGTCGAAACATGAAAGCCAAACTCGCCGCACTTCCCATGTCCTATCGTCTGGCTGTCACGTCGCGGGTGCTCGCGGCGGTGTTTGGCGGCTATCTGGTCGCGGCGCTGGCCAGTGTCACGCTGACCCTGTGGTTACCGCTGAACCGCGCCGAAGCAGTCGTTACCGGGATGACCGTTTCGTTTCTGGTTTACCTGGTGGCCGTGCTCTGGTGTTTCGCCTGCCGCAGCGCGTGGGCCGCGTGGGTCGGGCTGCTGGTGCCGAGTGTGATTCTGGCGACGATCTCCGGCGCTGCTCGGGGGCTGGGTTACGCATGAAAGAGGATTCAAGGCAGGCAATGACCGGCCCACTACCGCTCACTGTCGCAGGGTTCTTGAACTGAGATGCTGATCAGCCATCCGCCCGAGTCCCGCGACGACGAGCCCCACGGCGCCCGCGCGCACTTTCTGCAGGTGTTTCTGTCCCAACGTTCGCAAATGGAAGCGCTGGTGAACCGGCGCGTCGGTTGCAGGGCGACGGCAGCGGATCTGGTGCAGGATCTGTTCCTGCGTTTCTGGCGCCGGCCGCTCGTTCAGGTGGAAGAGCTCAGCACTTATCTTCTGCGCTGCGCCGGCAACATTGCGATCGACCACTTGCGCAGTGAAGGCACGCGGGTTCGGGTCAATGAAGGCTGGCAACCGGACGAACCCGACAGTAGCGCCAGCGAGCCACAGGCCGCGCTCGAAGCGGGTAATGATCTGCGCCACGTCGAAGCAGCGTTGCGCGCCTTGCCCGAGCGCACGCGGCAGATCTTTTTGCTCAATCGCATCCACGGGCGCAAGTACGCCGAGATCGCCAAGGCCATGGGCCTGTCCCAAAGCGCCGTGGAAAAACATATGATGCGCGCCCTCGAGGCCTGCAAGGCCAGCCTGCGCGAACCCGCGCCACGCCTGCCAGGGAAAGCACCGTGAACCACACTGACCGCGTCACCCCGACGCCCGCTCAGGAGCAGGCGGCTTTTGCCTGGCTGAGCCTGTTGCATGACCGCCCCAGCACCGGTGATCAACTGACCTTCAGTCAATGGCTGCATGCCGATCCCGCGCATGCCGAGGCATACGCCCAGGCGCAGGTCATCTGGGAGTTGAGCGAAGGGCCGGCGCGTACTCTGGCCGATGAAGACGCTCTGGCGTTGCAGGGATTGCTCAATGCGATGAACCGACCGCGCCGTACGCCCCTTCGACGCTGGGCCGGTGGACTGGCCATGGCGGCCTGTCTGTTGCTGATGATCAGCCTCGGCACCGGTTGGCAGCCGCAGCGTTGGGTCGATGATCTGGGCGCCGATTATGTTTCGGCTCCCGGCGAAATCCGCACCGTGATCCTGGCCGATCAATCGCAGGTGACGCTGGACGCCGACAGCGCTATCGCCGTGGATTTCAGTCACGGCGAGCGGCATGTGCAATTGCGCCGCGGCGCCGGATTTTTCAGCGTGACTCACACCGGCGAGTCGTTCGTGGTCGAGGCCGAGAGGGGCCAGGCGCGGGTGCTCGGTACTCAGTTCGAAGTACGCCTGCAACCTCGTGGGGCTCAGGTCACCGTGTTGTCCGGACGCGTCGGTGTGACGGCGGCAAGAGACGCCGAACAACAGATTCTCACTGCTGGCCAACAGGTTGCGTATGGCGAAGGTTCGGCGCAAAAACTGCACGCCGTGGATAGCGAAGCGCAACTGGCCTGGCGTCAGGGCTGGCTGACTTACTACAAGTCGACACTGGCCGATGTGGTGCAGGATCTGCGGCGCTATTTTCCCGGACGGATCGTGTTGCTCAACGACGAACTGGGCGCACGCAAAGTCAGCGGCAGCTTTCCGAGCAAGGACCCGCAAGCGGTGCTGAACTCGCTGCAAGGGGTGTTGGGATTCGAGCAGCATCAATTGCCGGGAAATCTGATAATTCTTCGCTGATCTCACTGGCCCTTTCGTGAGCAAGCTCGCACAGGGAAGTGCATTTCAGGGTGAGAGCGAGCTTGCTCGCGAAGGCGTCGGCACTGACAAAATCTCATTCTGAAAATATTTTCAATTTTGTGGTGAGGTAAATCCCGATGCCATCCGTGTAGTGACTGAAACTGCGAGTCATTCGCATCCGTTGCGGTTCTACACAGGTCATGAGCAATGAAGTCCAGGGCAAAATCGGGTTCGGTCAAACAGTGGTTCGGCGCCTCGGCGCTGAGTTTTGCGGCGTTGGCATTACTGCCGATGAGCGTGGCGCAAGCCGCTGAAAGCAACAGCAGCCAGCCTCAGAAACAATTCAGTTTTTCCCTGACCGCCAAACCGCTGCCGCAGGCCTTGAGCGATTTCAGTCGCGTGACCGGTCAGAGCGTGGTCTACACCGTCGAAGCGCCTTACGGCCTCGACGCGCCGGCAATCAATGGCCAGATGAGTGCCGAACAGGCGCTGCAACGTCTGCTCAGCGGTTCCGGCCTGACCTTCCGTCGCACCGACAGTCATACGTTGATGCTCGAACCGCAGCCCATCGAGGGCGCACTGAACCTCGGTGCGACCACTATCACCTCGATGGAAAATCAGCCGCTGAGTTACCAGCCACCGGAAACCAGTTCGGTGATGCGCTCCTCCGCTTCGCTTCAGGAAATCCCGCAGACCGTCAACGTGATCCCGACCCAGGTCATTCGCGACCAGGCGCCGCGCAATCTCGATGACGCCCTGGCCAACGTCAGCGGCATCACCCAGGGCAACACCTTGGGCAGCACCCAGGATTCGGTGATGACCCGTGGCTTCGGCGATAACCGC
The DNA here is from genome assembly GCF_012974785.1 of Pseudomonas fluorescens. Classification (GTDB taxonomy): domain Bacteria; phylum Pseudomonadota; class Gammaproteobacteria; order Pseudomonadales; family Pseudomonadaceae; genus Aquipseudomonas; species Aquipseudomonas fluorescens_BT. Next base: position 1,079,111 of record NZ_CP027561.1, read on the forward strand.
AACGGCTCGATCATGCGCGACGGCATGCCGGTAGTGCAGGGCCGTGGCATGAACGCCACCGTGGATCGCGTCGAAGTGCTCAAGGGCCCGGCCTCGCTGCTGTACGGGATTCAGGACCCGGGCGGCGTGGTCAACATGGTCAGCAAGAAACCCGAACTTGAGCAGTACAACGCCCTGACCCTGCGGGGCTCGACTTACGGCGACGGCAAGAACGGCAGCGGCGGTTCGTTCGACAGCACCGGTGCGCTGGGTGATTCCGGCCTGGCCTATCGCATGGTGCTGGATCACGAGGACGAGGATTACTGGCGCAACTTCGGTACGCACCGTGAATCGCTGATCGCGCCGTCGCTGGCCTGGTACGGCGAGCGCACCAAGCTGTTGTTCGCGTATGAGCATCGGGAATTCCTGACGCCGTTCGACCGTGGCACGCTGATCGATCCACGCACCAACCATCCGTTGGACATTTCGCGCAACGAACGTCTCGACGAGAAATTCAACGACATGGAAGGGCGTTCGGACCTCTACCACTTCGAGGCCGACCACGAACTCAACGATGACTGGAAAGCCCATTTCGGCTACAGCTGGAACCGCGAAACCTATGACGCCAGCCAGGTCCGCGTAACCGCCATCGACACCAAAAAAGGCACCCTGACCCGCAGCATGGACGGCACCCAGGGCGCGATCAGTACCGACCGTTTCACCACTGCCAGCCTCGAAGGCAAGGTCAAGGTGCTGGGCATGCAGCATGACCTGGTGTTCGGCGTCGACGACGAGTACCGCAAGATCTACCGTGCCGACCTGATCCGCCAGAAAAGCCTGAGCACCTTCAGTTACGTCAATCCGGTCTATGGCCGCGAAGTCGAAGGTACCACCGTCAGCCCGGCGGACAGCGCGCAGACCGATCTGCTGCGCAGTGATTCGGTGTTCCTGCAGGACTCGATCCACCTCAACGACCAGTGGATTCTGGTGGCCGGCGGGCGGTTCCAGGAGTACGACCAGTACGCCGGCAAAGGCGTGCCGTTCAAGGCCAACACCGACAGCAACGGGCAGAAGTGGGTGCCGCGTGCCGGTCTGGTGTATCGCTATACCGACGCGTTGTCGTTCTACGGCAGCTACACCGAGTCGTTCAAACCGAACTCGACCATCGCTCCGCTCAGCGGCAGCAGCACCGTGCTCGACGGCAGCATCGCTCCGGAAGAAGCCAAGTCCTGGGAGCTGGGCGCACGCCTCGACATTCCGGGCCGCGTCACCGGCAACATCGCGCTGTTCGACATCAAGAAACGCAACGTGCTGGTGGCCAATGCCGAAGGTCCGACCACGATCTACAGCGCCGCCGGTGAAGTACGTTCCCGCGGTCTGGAAGTGGACCTGACCGGCCAGCTCAGCGACCGCTGGAGCATGATCGGCAGCTACGCCTACACCGACGCCGAGGTCACCGAAGACCCGGACTACAAAGGCAACAAGCTGCAAAACGTGGCGAAGAACACCGGCTCGCTGTCGGCGGTCTATGACTTCGGCAGCGTGATCGGCGGTGATCAACTGCGTGTCGGCGCCGGCGCGCGGTATGTCGGCGAGCGAGCGGGTAACGCGGTGAATGATTTCGAACTGCCGAGCTACACCGTGGCCGACGCGTTCGCCACCTACGACACCAAAGTGGAAGGGCAGAAGGTCAAGTTTCAGCTTAACGTGAAGAACTTGTTCGACCGCACCTATTACACCTCGGCGGCCAGCCGGTTCTTCGTGTCGATGGGCGATTCGCGGCAGATTTCGTTGTCCAGCACGCTGGAGTTCTGATCAGCGCAAAAACGCCTGGCGATACTCGCCGGGCGTTCCACCCAGCACCTGGCGAAAGCGGTTGGTGAAGTGGCTGGCACTGGCAAATCCGCATGCCAAGGCAATCTCCCCCAACGGCAACGCCGTGCCCCGCAACAACTCCCGCGCCCGGTTCAAGCGCCGTGCCAGCACATACTGATGCGGCGGCAGGCCGAAGCTCACCCGGAACATCCGCGCAAAGTGGTATTCCGACAGCGCACACAACCCCGCCAATTGGCCAAGGCTGATCGGCTCTGCCAACTGGCTGTCGATGAACTCCACCAGTTGCCGACGTTGATGCGGCGCCAGTCCACCCTTGAGGCGCAAACCCTGACGTACGCCGACCTGACTCAGCAGGGTGTGGCTGATCAGTTCGTGGGCCAGGCTGCTGGTCAGCAGACGCTCGCCGGGTTCGTCCCAGTTCAGGGTCAGCAACTGGCGAAACCGGTGGGCCTGTTGCGGATCTTCGAGGAAAGTCTGTTCGCGCAGCTGCATTTCCCGAGGCTCGCGATCCAGCAGCGTGACGCAACCCAAGGCAAATTGTTCGGCGCTGAAGTACAGGTGAGCCAGGCGAATATCACCGTTGATGACCCAACCTGATTCGTGATCGGCGGGCAGGATGCACAGCTTGTCCGGACCGCCCTTGTTGCCGGGCTCGCCACGACGGAAGGTGCCGGTGCCGCCGGCGATGTAGCAGGAAAGGGTGTGATGACTCGGCGCTTCGTATTCCTGGGCGTCGTGGTGATTGGTCCACAAGGCCGCGGACAAGCCGTCACCCAACTCGGCGCTGTGCACAAGGCGTGCATTGGGCGAGCTGTTGAGGGCTTGAAAGACTTGCAGGGTATCGATGGCGGCCATGATCGGTTCTCTTCAACGCCTTGCATCCTACTCCGCAGAATTCGCGCTGCCAGCCAGTGCCTCTTAAAAACCGCAAGTTTTCGCAAGTCATGAAAAAAGTATCAACGGTTGGTTTTTAAGTGCGTTTAGTTCTTTAAGACTGTTAGAACTGACAGTTGGTAGATGTGGTGAATAAGTATTAGATGTGTGCTCACGACCCAAGTCTAAAAGGTGAAACGTCATGGCGGAAGAAAAATTGTGGGAGGAAGGATTTGAAGGCGTTACTCCAGGCCGGCATCAGACCCTCAAGCTTGCCCATTTTGATATTGAACTAAAAACGACATGGGGAACTGCAGATGTTCCATTGAACTGTCGTAGTGCTACACCGACGGAAACTGACGCTGGATTCCTAGGCAATGTGCTTGAGTTTTCTGGTGACTCCATGTCCGAAGGTGTGCGCGCACAAATGAAGGTTACCCTGAAATCGGAGGAGCGAATTCTGCGCATCAGATGCAAATTGATTTCCACGTTCAACGCAGTTGTCCAGATTTTCAATCAGGATGGTCGATTTGTGGATGAAATCAACGTGAGTGACGGTCAGTTCGATTACTCAATTCGTGATAGTCAGTGGGACAGCATTGGTTGGTTGTCTATGTTTTACACACTCGATTATTCCGGCCCCACTGTCGATGGTTTTGAAGGTTATACGTGGAAAGTATAGTTTTTCGGATGGCCCAGAACGTTGCAGATCCAGTCGGTCTGCAACGTTGTTGCGCAAATTGTATTGGTACCGGGCTTTCTGGTGATGTTCTCGTTGAGACTCACCGCCTGTTCTCACATCCCCGCAGTCTTGAATACTTCGTGCCGTGCGGGTAGTTAAAAAGAGCAATTTTTTGCAAGCGTGAAAGCTCGTCCTCAGCAGACACTGAAACCCAATCGAGGAGTGTCTGCCATGAACCTGTCGTTGTATTTGTTGACCGTGCTGATCTGGGGCACCACCTGGATTGCCCTGAAGTGGCAACTGGGCGTGGTGGCGATTCCGGTGTCAATCGTCTATCGCTTCGGCCTTGCCGCGCTGGTGCTGTTTGCGCTGTTGCTGCTCAGCCGTCGTCTGCAACCGATGAACCGGCGCGGGCATCTGATCTGCGTGGCGCAGGGCTTGTGCCTGTTCTGCGTCAACTTCATGTGCTTCCTGACTGCCAGCCAATGGATTCCCAGCGGTCTGGTGGCGGTGGTGTTTTCCACCGCGACCTTGTGGAACGCGCTGAATGCACGGGTGTTCTTCGGTCAACGCATCGCGCGCAATGTGCTGATGGGCGGGGCGCTGGGGCTGGGCGGACTGGGCCTGTTGTTCTGGCCGGAACTGGCCGGGCATCACGCCAGTCCGCAAACCTTGCTCGGCCTCGGTCTGGCGCTTTGCGGCACTTTGTGTTTCTCGGCGGGCAACATGCTCTCCAGCCTGCAACAGAAGGCCGGCCTCAAACCGTTGACCACCAATGCCTGGGGCATGGCCTACGGCGCGGCGATGCTGTCGGTGTGGTGCCTGATCAAAGGCATTCCGTTCGAAATGGAATGGACGTCGCGCTACATCGGTGCGCTGCTGTACCTGGTCATCCCCGGTTCGGTGATCGGCTTCACCGCTTACCTGACCCTGGTCGGTCGCATGGGGCCGGAGCGCGCAGCCTATTGCACGGTGCTGTTCCCGGTCGTGGCGCTTAATGTTTCGGCATTTGCCGAGGGCTACCAATGGACGGCGCCGGCGTTGGCGGGGTTGGTGCTGGTGATGTTGGGCAATGTGTTGGTGTTCCGCAAACCCCGCGCACCGATACGGCCGACTCAAGGCAAACTGGCCTGAGGTTATTGGGCGCCGGATATTCAGCGCTCAATTTTTATGGCGATGTAAATCAATAATGGAAATATAAAGTCGACAATGTGTCGGGCCCAGTCCTTGGCATTCCATGTTTGTGAAGTATCCATGTCGAACCATTCAACGCCAATGGTTTGCAGACCGACATAATAAACAAACATGGCGATCATCAAACCAATGATCGAGAGTTTCTTGGCTTCGTGGAAGGCGTCTGCCGATTCGTTGATTTTTCGATAAAGGTGGTAAGTGCCCAGCAGGCAACAAATGGTGTAAATCACTTCAAGGGTAATGATCAACCAGTAAATACGGTGGTGCAGCATGGGCGAGGTAATTGCCCGATGTCGTATGTTTTCGTTGATCTGAGTGGTGTCCATGCTGAGGATGTGCCCGACATATTCATAGTTTGATGGATAGTCGGTGAAGTTGCTGTACATCACTAGAATGCCGAAAAAACTGATGTAAGCCATCAAGATGACTTTGCTGTAGCGGATGAGTTGGTCGGTGCCGAGGTTTCTCAAGGTTAATGTCTCCAGAAAGTTTTAATTTTTGGAGATTCTATAGCGGAAGGAACTGGTCAGTTATTCAGTTCAATTGCAAGTTATGTGCGTCAGATCAGTGATCGGGCAAGTACTGCACAGTACTTGCCCGATTTATTATCCGCGCCAGACTTGCGGATTGACCAGATCCTGCGGCCGTTCGCCAAGCAGGGCGCTGCGCAGATTGGCCAGTGCACGGTTGGCCATGGCTTCGCGGGTTTCATTGGTCGCCGAGCCGATGTGCGGCAAGGTCACTGCATTTTTCAGCTGGAACAGCGGCGACTCGGCCAGCGGCTCTTTTTCGTAGACGTCGAGACCGGCGCCGCGTATGCGGTTGTTCTGCAACGCTTCGATCAAGGCTGGCTCGTCGACCACCGGGCCACGGGAAATGTTCACCAGAATGGCGCTCGGCTTCATCAGTGCCAGTTCGCGATGGCTGATCAGGTGGCGGGTCTTGTCGCTGAGTGGCACGACCAGGCAGACGAAGTCGGCTTCAGCCAGCAGTTGGTCAAGGCTGCGAAATTGTGCGCCGAGTTCCTGTTCCTGTTCGGTCTTGCGGCTGTTGCCGCTGTAGATAATCGGCATGTTGAAGCCGAAGCGTCCGCGACGGGCGACGGCCGCGCCGATATTGCCCATGCCGACGATGCCCAGGGTCTTGCCGTGTACGTCGCAGCCGAACAGTGGTGCGCCGACGCTGGCTTGCCACTGGCCGGCCTTGGTCCAGGCGTCCAGTTCGGCGACGCGGCGGGCGCTGCTCATGATCAGGGCGAAGGCCAGGTCGGCGGTGCTTTCGGTGAGGACGTCCGGGGTGTTGGTGAGCATGATCCCGCGTTCGTTGAAGTAGGCGAGGTCGTAGTTGTCGTAGCCGACGGAGACGCTGGAGACGACTTCAAGTTTTGCGGCATTTTCCAGTTGGGCCTTGCCGAGTTTGCGACCGACGCCGATCAGACCGTGGGCGTGGGGCAGGGCTTCGTTGAACTGGGCGTTGATGTCGCCGTTTTTCGGGTTGGGGACGATGACGTCGAAGTCCTGTTGCAGGCGTTCGATCATGGGGGGGGTGATGCGGCTGAAGGCGAGGACGGTTTTTTTCATTGAAGGAGAGCTCGTCGGGCGGCTGGATGCCAAGCAAGCTAACATTCTTGTCGAGGGTTAGGCGAGTACCTCGCTGCCTACCCCTTAGGGCGGCAGCAAGGCGCTGCGATTGCGGTATTAATTTTTTACCTCACTCCATCCAGTGACATTGATTTTGCCAACTGCCTGATGGCGTTTGCCTTCATCCCGAATACCGACGTTGAACTCTGCTTTGAATTCACCTGTTTTGATATCAATTTTTTCGACAGTGAAATGTCCTGATTTCTGGTCGGTCACGTAGTTCCTGCTGTACGTTTCACCGTGCTCATCAATCCACACTTCTCGAAAGTTAGGGACGATAGGAACGGCAGCGTTGGGCAGCTCATAGCGTTTAGCTTGGATGTCCGGAGATACCACGAGGCTGAATTCATTCCATTCGGTATCGCTGATTTCCTGCTTGGAAATTAAGTAAATTCCCCCAATGGAACTGCCATCGAAGAAGAACGTGACGCGACCTTCGAAATCGGGAAACTTGAAACCATGAATCTTGGCGTCAAGTGTGCCAACGTCTGCAACTGTTTTGATATCAGCGAACATGGTAGTGCTCCTTCGAATGAACTGTGAACTGACGTCACAGAGCTTTAATTCGAAGGAGTTTTTTGACCACTGTCATAAATGACAGTTTTTCAGAACAAATTGCTATAGTCGGGCTACCATTTCATATCGTGTGGCCATGAATCAGTTGGCCACCCGCACCCCCGCGATACTCCCACTCATTTCATAAGCCGCCAATTCCGCCTGATGCCCCGCCAGAATCTCCGGCAACGAACCACGCAAGTACTCAACCCACGTCTTGATCTTCGCATCCAGATATTGCCGCGAGGGGTAGATCGCATACAGGTTCAGCTCTTGCGAGCGGTAGTTCGGCATCACTCGCACCAGTGTGCCGTTGCGCAAGCCTTCGATCGCCGCATACACCGGCAACACACCCACCCCCATGCCGCTGGTGATCGCGGTTTTCATCGCGTCGGCGGAGTTCACCAGGAAGGGGGAGCTGTTGATGGTGACCATTTCCTGGCCTTCAGGGCCGTCGAAAGCCCATTTTTCCAGGGGGATCACCGGGCTCACCAGGCGCAGGCAGGCGTGGTTCAGCAGGTCACTGGGTTTTTGTGCGCAGCCGTTTGCCTTCACATAGGCCGGGGAGGCGCAGACGATGCTGTAGGTGATGCCCAGGCGTTGCGAAACGAAACCCGAATCCGGCAGTTCGCGGGCCAGGACGATGGACACGTCGTAGCCTTCGTCGAGCAGGTCCGGCACGCGGTTGGCCATGGTCAGGTCGAAGGTCACGTCCGGGTGGGTCTTGCGATAGCGGGCGATGGCGTCGATCACGAAGTGCTGGCCGATGCCGGTCATGGTGTGCACTTTCAATTGTCCGGCCGGGCGGGCGTGGGCCTCGCTGGCTTCGGCTTCGGCCTCTTCGACGTAGGCGAGGATCTGCTCGCAGCGCAGCAGGTAGCGCTTGCCGGCTTCGGTGAGGGCGATGCGCCGGGTCGTGCGGTTCAGCAGGCGGGTTTGCAGGTGGGCCTCAAGGTTGGAGACCGCGCGCGAGACGTTGGCGGTGGTGGTGTCGAGTTGCACGGCCGCGGCGGTGAAGCTGCCCGCTTCGGCCACACAACTGAAGGCGCGCATGTTTTGCAAAGTGTCCATGGGGTGCTCTCAAGGGAGATGGCAAATTGTGACACGAAGTTTCAGGGGCTGAGACCCCCGACCAAGGGATTATCTCGTTAACCGTAACAAAGATTCGCAGAAAACCCAGCTTATCGCCGTTCAGGGCGCCCCCTAGAATTGCGCACACCTCGAAACATCCCCCACCTCAGGAATTCGCAGCAGTGCCGCGTCGCATCAACAGAGCGCTTTTATCGCTCAGTGTTCTGGCTATTTCGTTAGGTCTCAGCGGCTGCATCGGAACCGGAGGCATTGCTCCGCAGGGCAAGGCTCTGGAGGCCAATGAACTGGCCACCGACGAGGCCATCGCCCACGCCGCCCGTGACGCAAACTGGCCCACCGCCCAATGGTGGCAGGCCTATGGCGACCCGCAACTCAACCGCTGGATCGACCTGGCCGTGCAAGGCAGCCCGACGATGGCGATGGCCGCCGCGCGAGTGCGTCAGGCGAGATCCATGGCCGGTGTCGCCGAAGCCGCCGAGTCGTTGCAGATCAATGGCGAGTCGACCCTCAAGCGCCACAACTGGCCGACCGACCAGTTCTACGGTCCCGGTGAGCTGGCCAACAGCACCACCTGGGACAACAACGCCGCGCTGGGTTTCAGTTACGCCCTCGACCTCTGGGGCCGTGAAAGCAACAGCACCGAGCGGGCCGTCGATCTGGCGCACATGAGCGCTGCCGAGGCGCGTCAGGCGCAGCTCGAATTGCAGAACAACATCGTGCGCGCCTACATCGAACTGTCACTGCACTACGCCCAGCGCGACATCGTCGCGGCGACGCTCAAGCAGCAACAGCAGATTCTCGAGCTGGCACAGAAACGTCTGGACGGCGGGATCGGCACCCACTTCGAAGTCAGCCAGGCCGAAACCCCGCTGCCGGAAACCCATCGGCAACTGGATGCGCTGGACGAAGAAATCGCCCTGAGCCGCAACCAGATCGCTGCACTGGCCGGCAAAGGGCCGGGCGCTGGCGCGCAGTTGCAACGGCCGACCCTGTCCCTCGGTGCGGCGCTGAAGTTACCGTCGGCACTGCCTGCCGAACTGCTCGGCCAGCGTCCGGACGTGGTCGCCAGTCGCTGGCAAGTGGCGGCGCAGGCTCGCGGGATCGATGTGGCGCACGCCGGGTTCTACCCCAACGTCGATCTGGTCGGCAGCCTCGGCTACATGGCCACCGGTGGCGGGGCGCTGGAGTTTCTGACCGGCAAGAAGCTCAACTACAACGTCGGGCCGGCGATCTCGCTGCCGATCTTTGACGGTGGTCGACTGCGTGCCGAACTCGGTGAAGCGTCAGCGGGTTATGACATCGCCGTGGCGCATTACAACCAGACCCTGGTCAATGCGCTGAAGAACATCTCGGATCAGTTGATCCGCCGCGAGTCGATGGACAAGCAGCAGACGTTCGCCGCCGAATCGGTGGCTACGGCGCAGAAGACTTACGACATCGCAATGATCGCCTACCAGCGCGGGCTCACCGATTACCTCAACGTGCTCAATGCGCAGACCCTGCTGTTCAAGCAGCAGCAAGTGCAGCAGCAGGTGCAGGCGGCGCGCTTGAGTGCCCATGCGGAACTGGTGACGGCATTGGGCGGCGGCCTTGGTGCGGGTAAAGACGTCCCGACTTTTGAGCAGACCGCCGCACCGAAAACCCCGGCCCTCCTGCGTTGAACACACAACCCCTGTGGGAGCGGGCTTGCTCGCGAAGAGGGAGTGTCAGACAGCCCATTTGTTGTCTGACACAGCGCATTCGCGAGCAAGCCCGCTCCCACAGTTTCTCCGGTTCGACTGACTTTTTGAGCAAGACCAAATGACTCACCTGCCCGCACCTTTGCGCTGGCTCTACTCCCTGGAATGGCGCCGGGGTTTCTTCGACTGGGCACGCAGCGACGGCGTGACCTGGGTCTACATCTTCAAGGTGTTGATCGCCGCATTCCTGACCCTGTGGCTGGCGATGCGCCTGGAGCTGCCGCAGCCGCGCACGGCGATGATCACCGTGTTCATCGTCATGCAGCCGCAGAGCGGCCAGGTGTTCGCCAAGAGTTTCTATCGCTTCCTCGGCACTCTGGCCGGGTCGGCGATGATGGTCACGCTGATTTCCTTGTTCGCCCAGAACACTGAACTGTTCCTCGGCTCGCTGGCGATCTGGGTCGGGATCTGCTCGGCCGGCGCCGCTCGTTGCCGCAACTTCCGCGCCTACGGTTTTGTGCTGGCCGGGTACACCGCCGCGATGGTCGGCCTGCCGGCACTGGCGCATCCTGACGGCGCGTTCATGGCGGCGGTGTGGCGGGTGCTGGAAATTTCGTTGGGGATTCTCTGCTCAACCCTGGTCAGCGCCGCGATCCTGCCGCAGACCGCCAGCGCAGCCATGCGCAACGCCTTGTATCAGCGCTTCGGTGTGTTCGCGTTGTTCGTCACCGACGGCTTGCGCGGGCGCAGCAAACCGGAGGCGTTCGAGGCCAGCAACGTGCGCTTCATCGCTGAAGCGGTGGGGCTGGAAGGGCTGCGCAGCGTGACCGTGTTTGAAGACCCGCACATGCGTCGCCGTAACGGTCGGCTCAGTCGCCTGAACAGCGAATTCATGGGTATCACCACCCGTTTCAACGCCTTGCATCAGTTGCTCGAACGCCTGCGCCGCAACGGTGCCGACCATGTGGAGGCAGCGATCAAACCGGGTCTGCAGGATCTGGCCGAAGTGCTCGACGGCTTCAGCGGCCGCGCCCTGACCAGCCCGGATGCGGCGCGTCTGGTAACGGCGCTGACCGCTTACAAGGAAGGGTTGCCGGCGCGGGTGCGCAGTCTGCGGGCGGCCTTCCAAGAGAGCGATCCGAGCGACGCCGAGCTGCTGGATTTCCACACCGCGTACGAATTGCTCTATCGCTTCGTCGATGACCTGCACGGTTATGCACAGACCCACGCCTCGCTGGCCGATCACAGCCACGAGCGCGAACGCTGGGACGAACCGTTCACCCCGCAAACCAGTTGGTGGGCGGCCGCGGCTTCAGGGATTCGAGCCGCGTTTATCCTCGTCGTACTCGGCAGTTACTGGGTCGCCACCGCGTGGCCGAGCGGCGCGACCATGACCCTGATCGCCGCTGCCACCGTGGGCCTGTCCGCCGCCACGCCGAACCCGAAACGCATGGCGTTCCAGATGGCCTGCGGCACATTCCTCGGGGCGTTGATCGGCTTCGTCGAGATGTTTTTCATCTTCCCGTGGATCGATGGTTTCCCGTTGCTGTGTGTGATGCTCGCACCGGTGATCGTGCTCGGCTCGTTCCTCGCTTCGCGACCGCAATACGCCGGTGTCGGTCTCGGTCTGCTGATCTTCTTCAGCACCGGTTCGGTGCCGGACAACCTGACGATCTACAACCCGTACACCTTCATCAACGACTACATCGCCATGGTCATGGGCATGCTGGTCTGCGCGGCGGCGGGCGCAATCATTCTGCCGCCGAACAGCCGCTGGTTGTGGCGACGCCTGGAGCAGGATCTGCGCGGGCAAGTGGTGTACGCGATCAGCGGCAAACTCAAGGGCCTGGCGTCGAGTTTCGAAAGCCGTACCCGCGACTTGATGCATCAGGCTTACGGCCTGGCGGCCGGTCAGCCGCAGGTGCAGAAAAACCTGCTGCGCTGGATGTTCGTGGTGCTGGAAGTCGGTCACGCGATCATCGAGTTGCGCAAGGAACAGGCGATCCTGCCGGTGCACCCGGCGTATGCCGAATCGCAACCGTGGCGGCAGGCAATCCGGGTCATGGGGCGCTCGCTGGTGCGGCTGTTCCTGCAACCGAATTCAAGCAATCTGGAGCGCGCCCTGGTCGCCGTCGATCACGCGATCAGCCGGGTCGCCGCTACCGATGAACCGTTCGCCCCGCACTTCGATACCTCGGCGCTGCGGCGGGTGAAAAGCTATCTGCACTTCATCCGCACCTCGTTGCTCGACCCGCAATCACCCCTTGCTGCCTATGCCGTCGCCAAGCCCGAAGGACTTGCCCATGCCTCGTGAAATCGCCTTCCACGGCGTGTACATGCCGACCATGACCTTGATGTTTTTCGTCGCCGCGGCACTGGCCTGGGCGCTGGACCGGTTCCTTTCGGGGTTCGATCTGTACCGCTTCTTCTGGCACCCGGCGCTGCTGCGCCTGAGCCTGTTTACCTGTCTGTTCGGCGCGATGGCGCTGACCGTCTACCGTTGAGTCTGAGAATTGTCCCGATGAAAAAGTTTTTCAGCCTGCTCGCGACCCTGCTGGTGCTGGCCCTGGCGTTGTGGATCGGCCGTACGTTGTGGGAGCACTACATGAACACCCCGTGGACCCGCGACGGCCGGGTGCGCGCCGACATCATCAACGTCGCCGCTGACGTCACCGGTGAAGTGGTGGACGTGCCGGTACGTGACAACCAGTTGGTGAAAAAAGGTGATCTGCTGATGCAGATCGACCCCGAACACTATCGCCTGGCGGTGAAACAGGCGCAGTCGCTGGTGGCTTCGCGCAAGGCCACGTGGGAGATGCGCAAGGTCAACGCTCACCGCCGCGCTGACCTCGACAACCTGGTGATCTCCAAGGAAAACCGCGACGACGCCAGCAACATCGCCGACTCCGCACTGGCCGATTACCAACAGGCCCAGGCGCAACTGGAAGCCGCCGAACTCAACCTCAAACGCACCGAAGTGCGGGCGGCGGTGGACGGCTACGTGACCAACCTCAATGTCCATCGCGGCGACTACGCCCGTATCGGCGAAGCGAAAATGGCCGTGGTCGACATGAATTCGTTCTGGGTCTACGGCTTCTTCGAAGAAACCAAACTACCTCACGTGCGCGTCGGCGACAAAGCCGACATGCAACTGATGAGCGGCGAAGTCCTCAAGGGCCACGTGGAGAGCATTTCCCGCGGCATCTACGACCGCGACAACCCGGAAAGCCGCGAGCTGATCGCCGATGTGAACCCGACCTTCAACTGGGTGCGCCTGGCGCAACGGGTACCGGTGCGGATTCACATCGATGAAGTGCCGGAGGGTGTGCTGCTGGCGGCGGGGATTACCTGCACGGTGGTGGTGAAGCAGGACGCTGCCGAGTAATCCTTTGGCGAGGGAGCAGGCTTCCTCGCCATAACCGACGGTGTCAGTCCTGGCAAAACGTTTCGTGCAGATGCCGCCAGATCACCCGTCCGGATTCGGTTTTTTCAAACACCACAGTTGAACGTCGATCCGTGTGCAATCCGCTCGCATCGGTCTGCTGTTCGCGATAACTCACCGTCGCGCCGCGTTCATGCAAAGCAATCCCGCGAAGCTCGTCGAGCTCGATCCTGAACCCGCTCCTCTTGCCGCCCACCGTTTGAAACAGCGCACGCAAGGCCTCGAAATCCAGCACGCGCCCCAGCGGCGTCACCATGGAAAACCGTGGCGAAAAACGCGCCAGCAATCGTTCAAGCGTTGCCTCTTCTTCCTCCACGGCAAACCATCGTTCGATGGCCTCATGGGCCCGGATCACTTCGTCAAAATAGTCGGTGTAGTCAGTCATGTGGATTTTTCCTGAAGGTGAGGTGAGCGCAGAAGGGCTAGCACTTTTGTCGAGTCGAAACGCAGTACGGCGGCCATCGGCAACAGCGTGAGCAGTGCAGCGGCGAGAAAGCAGTACTTGAATCCGTTGGCACCCAAGGCACCCAGCAATGAACTGAGCAGCGCTGCGCCGAGGCAGAAACCGAGCTGGCGGTTGATGTTCCACAGGGCGCTGGAGTGGCCCATTTTTTCCGGCGTGATGCCGACAAATGCCAGGGTCTGCGCGGTGACGCTGCACAGACTGCCGCCCAATCCCATCAGGGCATAGGCGAGGATCAACGGGCCGCTGGCGGGTTGATCGATCTGCATCAGCACGACGATGCCAAGGCATTGCAGCAGCATGCCGACAATCAGCAACGGCCTGGGACCGGTCCGGTTGAAGCTGCGTTTGCCAAGCATGATCGCCACGCCCGAGGCCGCCGCCCAGGCCAGCATCAGCGCCCCGGTTTGCGCTGCACCGAAACCGAGGTCGTGCAGATACAACACGGCAATCATGTTGGTGCCGGTAAAGATGCCGGGCACAAACAGATAGATCAGCATCGCCAGGCGCAATGACGGGTTCTTGATCAATTGCAGATCAAGGACTGCACCCGGTCTGTTCCAGCCATCTCGCAGGTAGATCCACAAGGTGATGACGCTGAGCAGCAGCACACCGCCCGCGAGATGTCGGGTTGCGGGCGCACTCGCGAGACTCACGGCAATCAACAACAGACTCAGCGCGGAAACGGCCAGCAGCAGGCCGCGAGCGTCCAGTGTCGGGCGTGTGCTTGTTGCCTGATCCGCTTTCAACCAGAGCAGGCCCAGACCGAAAGCGAAAAGTGCCACCGGCATGTTCAGGTAGAAAATCCAGCGCCACGACAACGCCTCGACGATCAAGCCACCCGCCGCCGGCGACAGGGCCGGCACCATCAACGTCACCAGCAAAACCACACCGGTGAAGTGCGCGCGTTGTGTCGTCGGAAACTCTCGATAGGCCAAGGCCTGACCGACCGGAAGCAGCAACCCGCCACCCAGTCCTTGCAGCAGTCGCCAGCCGATCAGGCTTTCAATCGAGCTCGCCTGAGCGATGAGTCCGGAGGCGATCCCGAACAGCAAAAGCGAACCGAGGATCAGCCGCCGCTCGCCCACCCGTGCAGCCAGCCACACGCTCAACGGAATGATCAGCGTCAGCCCGAGCATGTAGGCGTTGGTGATCCAGGCCAGTTGCGTTACCGAGGCGTGCAGCTGTGCGGCAATGTCCGGGTAGGCAATGCTGGCGGCGAACATGTTCAGCAGGTCGAGGGCGAACCCCATCAGATACACCAGCGCGACTTTCGAGCGATAGGCCATGGCAGCTTTCCTGTGATGAGGCGTGCAGGGTAGTGCGCTGATGGCAATAGAAATACGCTGGTTTGGCTGCTAGTTTGTCAAAATTATTTTGACAGGGAGCGCTGTGAACATGGTCAGCCTGGATCGATTCGATACCTTCAAAGCCGTGGTCGAGGCCGGCTCGCTGACCGCCGCTGCCGACACGTTGGGGCAAACGCGGGCGGTGGTGAGCTTCAACCTCAAGCGCTTGGAAGAAGAGTTGGGCGTCACCTTGCTCACCCGCAACACCCGGCAACTGGCCCTGACCGATGCCGGCGAACGTTTTTATCGGCGCTGCCTGCGCACGCTGGACGAAGCGCGGCTTGCGATCGAGGAAGCACGTTCAGAGCACTCGCAGCTCAAGGGCACCCTGCGCATCACCACGACCGTGGAGTTCGCGCTGGCTCAGGTGGTGCCGGCGCTGGAAGTGTTTCGTCAGCAGCAGCCGCAACTGAACATTCACTTGTCCACATCTTCGACCCATGCCGATCTGATCTCCGAACGCTTTGACATGGCGATCCGCCTGGGCCGCATGCACGACTCCAATCTGCGGGCAGTGCAGTTGTCGACGTTCGAGGTATTTGCCGTGGCGGCGTCGGGGCTGGTCGAGCGATTTGTGCCGGTCGATACGCTGGCGGTGCTGGAGTCGATGCCGACGCTGGGGCATGGGCGAGTGCCGGAAATGACGGTCAGCGACCCGGCCGGCACCGAGCATATCTATCAGCCAAAACCGGGAACCACCGCCATCGTCGCCGACAACTCGGCGACCCTGCGCGCCTTTGCACTGACCGGGCAAGGCGTGGCGATTTTGCCGCAATGGCTGATTCAGGAAGACCTCGACGCCGGGCGATTACAGCGCTTGTTGCCGGATTACCGCTTCGCCCAGCAAGGCGTTTACGCACTGTACCCGGACACCCGGCACCTGCCGCTGAAGGTGCGGGCGTTCATTGATTTCATGAAGGGCTGGGGCTGAGTGTTGGCTGGCCTGGCCTCTTCGCGAGCAAGCCCGCTCCCACATTTGGAATGCATTCCCCTGTGGGAGCGGGCTTGCTCGCGAAAGCGTCAACTCGGTCTCAGAGCTTTGCGCGTAAGCCGAAGCGCTTCATCAACGTTAATTCCAGCAACCCTTTCGGCAGCAAAGTCGCCAGCAACGGCAATGCCCGGCTGCCATTGCCGATGCGGATCAGTCGCGGTGGCTTGCTCTGCTGCACAGCCTTGAGCAACTCGGCGGCGAAGTCGCTGGCCGGGGTCGGTTTGTCCTGCGAGGCCTTGGCCCGCGCCCGAATGCCTTCGCGTAACGGAAACCACGGCGATTGTTCGTTGATCAGTTGTTCGGCCTCATGCCCGGCATTCTTGGCGAAGCTCGATTGAATCGCCCCCGGCTGCACTTCCATCACGCGAATGCCGAACGGCGCCAGCTCCATGCGCAACGCATCACTCAGCGCATGCACCGCCGCTTTCGACGCGCAATAGGCGCCGGCAAATGGCGTGACCAGCACCCCGGAAACACTGCCGACATTCACCACCAGGCCCTTGGCCCGGCGCAGCACCGGGAACAGCGCGCGGGTCACGCCGACAATCGAAAACACGTTGGTTTCGAACTGGCGCTGCATGGCCGCAACACCGCCGTCGAGCAGCGGGCCCATGGCGCCGTAACCGGCATTGTTGATCAGCACGTCGAGGCCGCCGTGTTGCTGGTTGATCCGCTCGGCGAGTTGTTCCAGCGCTGCGTTGTCATTGACGTCGAGCTGCACCGCCGTGAACCCGGCTGCGCTGAGCGCCGCGACATCTTCAGCCTTGCGTGCACTGGCCCAGACCTCGTACCCGGCGCTTTTGAAGGCATCGGCGAGCGCGCGGCCGATGCCGCTGGAACAACCGGTAATCAACGCAACGGGCATGGCGCATTCCTTGTGCAAAAGTGTGGGGGGAGGGGATCAGTCGGAGAAACTACCCTGCAATCGCTCGGCGCGAAACTCCAGGGTTTGAGGGCGATAACCGGGTCGCAGCGGTGGCAGCGGCAAACAGTCTTCCCAATTGCCGCCGGCCTGCAATTCGCCTGGGCCGCGATAGCGTGGGGCGGCGTACTGATTGTCGGCCAGGTTCACGGTGTCGCCCGGCGCGTACGCTGCGATGCGCCAGCGCAGTTCAGTCAGCGGCACGTCGTTGCCGTTGTTCATCTTGAGCAGCAGCGGCCGGTCGGCAGGGCATTGTTCGGGGGCATAGACGATGCGCAGTTCAAGGCGCGCCAGTTGCTTGACCTCGCGGTTGTCCAGCCACACCACCCACATCGCCACCAGCCCGAGGCCCACAGCGGCAGCCATCGACACCGGCAAGGCCTTGGCCGGGTAGCGCAACAGCAGGATCAGCCAGGTGATGACCAGCAAGACGCCGATGAACATGTTCGAACGCTCCTTGAACTCGTGATGACCATCCTACCGAAGGGGCGCGGGAATGGACATTCACGGATTGAGCGAAGGTGCCGTTGGTCGGAACTGTAATTTCTGACAGTGGCCGAACGAGCGCTGAGCTTGCTCAGATGCCCGAGGCAGAAAGACATGCCGGTCGCGCGGGGAGCGCGCTCCATGAGTTTGCACATCAATACGCCGAGGATGTCTGCAGTCGACCCGCGCGGTCTGACGGTCCGCACGGTCGACTATTGTCGGGTCATCGAGGGCGGCCCGGTCGAGCCACGGATCAACCGCGTCCTTCATGACCTCGCGGGGCGTGCGGTGAAGCAGTGGGATCCGCGGCTTTGGCTGTCACAGACCGGCGACCCGCTGACACCGGCCAACCTGGCGCAGCTGTTTGCTCTGGACGCCACGGCGATTCGTTCGGACAGCGTCGATGCCGGCACGCAAATCGAGCTCAAGGGACTCGCCGCGCAAACGGTGTTCAGTTGGGACAGCCGCCAGACTCGCCGCCAGATCGAACACGATGACCTGCTGCGACCGGTCGCTATGTTCGAACAAGGGGCAAGCGAGCCTCGGCGTTGTGTCGAGCGCATGACCTACGGTCGTCCCGGCAGTGGGGATCAGTCGCGAAACCAGTACGGTCAGCTGATTCGTCATGACCATCCGGCGGGCAGCGTACTGTTCAACGGGTTTGCAATCAGCGGTCAGTGCACCGAAGACACCCGCCATTTCACTCTGGATCCGCTGACACCCGACTGGCCGGAGCTGGAAGCGGATCGTCTGCGGCTGCTGGAACCCGGCGCCGGTGCGACATCGCGGTGGCGCCATGGTGCGCTCGGCGATGTACTGGAGCAGACGGACGCCCGAGACAACCGACATACATTCGCGCTGACCGTCGATGGCCGCTTGCGCGAGCGTCGCTTGCAGTTGAAGGGTGAGCCTGAACAGATCCTGATCAGCGATATTCACTACAACGCTTATGGCAGTATCGAGCAGGAAACCGCTGGCAACGGTGTGCAGACCACCCGCGTATATCGGCCCGAAGACGGTCGCCTGATGGTCCGTCGGGACGAAGACACTCACGGTGGAGTGCTGCAACACTTGCATTATGGATACGACAGGACTGGCAATGTCCTGAGTATCGAAGACAAGGCGCTGCCGATCCGTTACTTCGCCAACCAGCGCATCGAGCCGGTCAGCCGCTTTGTCTATGACAGTCTTTATCAGTTGATCATGGCGTCCGGCTGGGAAGCCGGGAGTGCCAGTCAGGGCCCACATTCGATGGGGCGCGTCGATCCGGCGGCTGTCAGTAACTATCAGCAGACTTACGATTATGATCCCTCCGGCAACCTGCGCAGGCTGACTCATGCAGGCGCACAAAGTCATGGGCGCAAACTGCAACCGGCGAGTTACAGCAACCGCGCTCTGCCTTATGACGACGCACCTCCCGACGACGCTCAAATCGAAGCCGCATACGACCGCAGAGGCAACCTGTTGCAGCTGGAACCGGGGCGGATACTGAACTGGAACCTGCGCAACCAACTGCAATCGGTCAGTCCGGTGGAGCGTGCCTCCCGGCTCAACGACCAAGAGGTCTATCTCTACGCGTCTGGCAGTCAACGAGTACGCAAAATCCGCTCATTACGAACCAACGCCCGCACCCTGGTTTCCGATGTGCGCTATTTACCTGGACTGGAATTGCGCACCGACAACGGCACCGGCGAACGGTTGCAGGTCATCATTGCCGACAACGCTCAAGTACAGCATTGGGAAAGCCCGCCACCTTCGGGAATCAACAATCGGTATCGATACCAACATGTCGATCATCTGGGTTCGGTCTGTCTGGAAACCGCCGCTGACGGTGCGATGATCAACCGCGAAAGGTTTCACCCTTTCGGTACCAGCGCATGGCGGGACGGCGAATTCAGCTGCAAATTCGTTCGTTACTCGGGCAAGGAGCGCGATGCCTCCGGGTTCGACTACTTTGGTCTGCGTTACTACATCCCATGGCTGCAACGCTGGTCCAGTGCGGACCCTGCCGGTCATGGCGACGGTGCCAACCTCTACCGAATGGTTCGCAACAATCCGCTCACCTTCACCGATGACGAGGGGGCGGTCACGCGTAGAAGGCTGGCCAACGGATTGTGGCAACCTGTTATCGCGACGGGGGCTGATCGAATGATGGCCGGGGCTCTGGAGGTGAAAAGCGGCGCACCTCGGCGCGGAGTGCCCGCTACAGGCAGCTCTGGCAACATCCGAAAGGCGCTGGAGGTTGGTGAGCTGGGCAGGATTGAAGTCAGTACCCAACTGCTGGACCCCGCTCCCGGACGTTACTCGAACGAAACCGTCTCGCAGTTGAGCCGCCGTAACGGTGGCGCAGAGTTTATTTTCAGTGTGGATCGCATGACTTATTCCGGTGCTGGCAGTGGGGAATTCAATGCTTTGCGGATCGTCGATATTCCCAATGGCGAGATCCCTGACCAGAACAACGCGGTATCCGGTTATTGGGCGCCTCAGGGTGGTTATGTCGATATTCCGCTGCATCCGACAGGCACTCAGCCGGACTATGTATTTACCCCCGGTTTCAGCGGTTGCTCACTGACGGTGGATCAACTCAACGACAACGTGCTTCGTGTCCGGCATGTGGAAGGCGGAAAGGAAAATGCCCAATACAACGATCTCTCCGAAGGCCACGGAATGGGGCAGGCCGCCGCCATGGAATATCAGGATTACGGTTATGCACCGGATGATCAGGGCCGTCAGGAAAACCTCACGACCGGTTTCGCTTTCATGAAGTACGACCGCAAACAGCAGCAATGGAACATCCATTATCAGACCATTCAAGGCTCCAGCGGAATCGAGCGTTACAGCCCTGGCAGCACCGGCTTTTTCAAGAAAACCAATGCATCGGTTTCGGTTTATCCACAGACACGTATCAGGAAAACCATGAGCCGGGCAGTCATTCCGAGTGACAGGCGCAAGACGGGCTGAAAAAAAGCCCCCGCCCAACCCGCTGCGGATAGGGGACGCAGCGGGCTGGACGGGGGCTTCTTGTTTTGCGCAACGCTTACTGCGCGATGGTTTTCACCGACACGCCGCGTTCGATCGGAGTGGAGCGACCGTAGATGTCTTCGAAGCGCTCGATATCGTCTTCGCCCAGATACGAGCCCGACTGCACTTCGATGATTTCCAGCGGGATCTTGCCCGGGTTGCGCAGGCGATGCACCGAGGCGATCGGGATGTAGGTCGACTGGTTTTCAGTGAGCAGGAACACGTTCTCGTCGCAGGTCACTTCGGCAGTGCCGCTGACCACGATCCAGTGTTCGGCGCGGTGGTGGTGCATCTGCAGCGACAGGCATGCGCCCGGCTTGACCGAGATGTGCTTGACCTGGAAGCGCCCGCCCATGTCCACCGAGTCGTAGGAGCCCCACGGACGGTAGACTTCGCAGTGGTTCTGGGTTTCGCTGCGGCCCTGCTCGTTGAGCGTGTTGACCATCTGCTTGACGCCCTGAACCTTGTCCTTGTGGGCAATCATCATGGCGTCCTTGGTTTCGACCACCACGATGTTCTCCAGGCCGATCACTGACACCAGTTTGCCGTTGCCGTGGATCATGCAGTTCTTGCTGTCCTGGATCACCACATCGCCCTTGCTGACGTTGCCATTGGCGTCCTTCTCGTTGACTTCCCACAGCGACGACCAGCAACCGACATCGCTCCAGCCGGCGGTCAGCGGCACCACGCAGGCGCGCTGGGTTTTTTCCATCACGGAGTAGTCGATGGAGTTGTCCGGGCAGCAGGCGAAGGTGGCTTCGTCCAGTGTGACGGTGTCGGCATCCTGCTGGCTGCGCTCGAGGGTCAGCAGGCAGGTGTCGTAGATGTCCGGATCGTGCTTTTTCAGTTCTTCGAGGAAGCGGCTGGCGCGGAACAGGAACATGCCGCTGTTCCAGTAGTAACCGCCGGACTCGACGAACTCGGTAGCGCGTTTGACGTCGGGTTTTTCCACGAAGTGCGAGACGCGGCTCACGCCTTCGGGCAGCAGCGAATCACCGGTGGACTTGATGTAGCCGTAACCGGTTTCCGGTTTGGTGGCCGGCACGCCGAACAGCACCATCTCGCCATTTTCAGCGGCGACGGTGGCCAGGGCGAGGGCGCGTTGCAGGGCTTTCTGGTCTTCGAGGACGTGGTCGGCCGGCAGTACCAGCATCAGTTCGTCGCGACCTTCATTGACCAGCATCATCGCGGTCAGCGCCACGGCCGGCGCGGTGTTGCGGCCGAACGGTTCCATCAGGATGCGCTGGCATTCCAGATTGCGGCTGGCCAACTGCTCGTTGACGATGAAGCGGTGATCCTTGTTGCAGACCACGATCGGGGTGTCCATGCCTTCGAACACCAGACGCTCGAGGGTTTGCTGGAACAGCGTGTGTTCGCCGGTCAGGGCGAGGAACTGCTTGGGAAACTGCTTGCGCGAAAGCGGCCAAAGACGTGAACCGCTACCACCTGACAAGATCACCGGAATCATATTGTTTACTCCATAAAATCGATTTGTTTGGGCTTTTGTGGGAGGGGGCTTGCTCCCGAAGGCGGTGTTTCAGTGACATCAATGTTGAATGTCAGACCGCTTTCGCGAGCAAGCCCGCTCCCACAGGGGGAACTGCGTCAGTTCAGGAAAATTTGTTAGCGAGTCGACACCGGGCGTTTCACCCAGACTGGCGACAGGTTGCTGCCGTTGCCGGTGACGTACAGCACCGCAGCTTCACCGCGCTCCAGGGCGACCGGCTTCACATCGCCGACTTTCTTGTCGCCCTCGTACAGCGCCAGGCTGACTTTCACCGGGTTGATTTCACGCTCGCCACGGCCCTTGGCGGCCACGTTCGGCACCACGTCGGTCTTGCCGTCGGCGGTCTTCAGGGTCAGCGGCTTGTCGCTGAGGTTCTGCACGCGCACCAGGGATTTCTGCTTGTTCTTGAACGGCGGTTCTTCGATCAGTTGCGGCGCGCCGGAGGCGTTGTTGACCAGGGTGTAGTAGTGGTCACCGGCGAGTTTGACCGGCAGGGTCTGGCTGCCGACCTTGGCGCTGTAGTCACCACCCGGCATGAAGCTGAAGTCGCTGCTGGCCAGTGGCGCAACGTCGCTCAGGTTGGTGCTGCCGACAGTGGCGCTGACTTCAGCGTTGCTGGCGTTGTAGACCCGTACGAAGGTCGAGCCTTTCGGTGCAGTCGGGCCGTACAGCGCAGCGTCGCCACCGGCGAAAGCCTGGACCGACAGCACGCTCAGACCCGCGACCAGAGCGAAGCGTTTGGCGAGACGACGAGGAGTTGTAGTGAAAGTCATGGTGGACCTCTCTTTCAGTTTTGCGCCCGATCGGGCGTCTCGGATTTAGTGTTTACAGCTACGTTTTGTTGGCGCGCGCCGGCTTGTTTAAGCTCTGCGACCCACTGCGGGTCGGCGTCGCCGATTTCGTTGTTCACAGGCAGATATCGTTCAGGAAACTCCCAGATCAGCACCTGTGGCGGGCTGTTCTTGAAGTCATCGCTTTTCAGGTAGCTGAGCATCGGCAGGATCGGGCCGTGGCCGTCTTCTGCGTAGTTGACGACGTCGCTGTGCAGCGCTTGCTTGAGCGCACCGACGAAGTTCCAGTTGGGGTTGGCGCTGTAGCTGGTGCCGATCAGCGCGACCGGCACTTCGCTGTTGGCGAACAGCGCGTCGTCACCGGCAGGCTGCTCGGTGGCGGCCACGGTATTGCGCTTTTGCAGCGGCTCTTTGGCCGGCATCAGGTTTTCGAACAGCGGATCCAGCGGCAGGAACAGACGCAGGTCGCCCTTGTGCGTGACCTTCTCCGCCGGCGTGGTGACGAAACGCTGCGGCTCGCCGCTGAGCGGGAACTTGTCGGCGATGGTTTTGGCCAGGGTGTTGGCGGCGATTTCCGCGCCTTCCGGGGTCCAGTGGGTGTCGGTGCGCAGGAACACTTGCTGACCGTTCTGCTTGGCCGTTTGCAGCGGGCCGAGCAGGTCGGGGGCGAGGATCTTGTCCGCCGCGACACGGGCGTGGAAGTCCTGATAGAGGTTGGCGTGGATGCTCGCCGGTTTCACTTCACCCAGGTGTTCCGGGTACAGGCGAACCTTGGCCGGCACGATCGCCATCACCAGTTTCACGCCTTTCTCTTTCAGGGTCTGGCGCACGCCTTCGACCAGCGCGTAGTTGCCTTGCAGGTTCAGCTCTTCGTTGACGATCGGGTTGAATTCCTCATCGCTGTACAACCACTGATCGCGACCGAGCACCACGCCCGGACGACCTTCGTTGAACAGTTTGAAATCCAGCGCGGCCCAGAGGTTGGTGCCCAGTCGCTTGATCGGGAATTCATCGTCGTAGTGGGTTTCCACGGCTTTGGTCCAGCGGCCGTTGAGCACCGTCGCGTCGGCGTTGGTACTGAAGCCGAAGAAGCTGCGCACCGACCACAGACCGAGCACCAGCAGGGTCACCAGAAACAGTGCGACATAGAAGATGCGTAATGAGCGGGTCATGTCAGATCCCTCAGAACTGGAAGTAAAGGAACGGCGAGAAGCTTTGCGCCGAGAGTTTGAAAATCGAGGCGATGAACAGCAGCAGGATCAGCCCGCGCATCACGTAGCGCGACCAGTCCGCCGTCCAGTACGCCGGTTGCACCTGGGCTTCGACGCCGACGGTGTAGCCAGGCTCGTGGATGCTTGCCGGGTTTTCGCCAGGCGCTGCCTTGATCAGGCCTGGTTGCGCACCGGCAGGGCCGTCGCTTTCGACGTTGACCGCAGGTTTGGTCTTCACCGGTGGCTGGTTGGTGTACAGATCACGCAGACCGAAGAACGCCAGGGTCACGTAAGCCACCACCAGGGTCGCCACTTGCAGACCGGTCAGGCTGGCGCGGTTGAGTTCCGAGAGCGACCAGTCGCCGAAACTGAACATCGCGCCATACATGCGGCCGGCGACGTGCAGGTTCTCGGCGCGGAAGATCACCCAGCCCATGACGACCAACAGGAATGTCAGCGCCCAGCGGATCGGGTTGAGGCTGCGCGGCGCGGTGTTGAGGCCGAGCATTTTTTCGATCGCCAGCCACATGCCGTGCCAGGCACCCCAGACGATGTAGGTGATGTTCGCGCCGTGCCACAGACCACCGAGCAGCATGGTCAGGAACAGGTTGCGATAGGTCATCAGCGTGCCTTTGCGGTTGCCGCCGAGGGTGATGTAGAGGTAGTCACGCAGCCAGGTCGACAGGCTGATGTGCCAGCGGCGCCAGAACTCGGTGATCGACTGGCTGATGTACGGCTGCTTGAAGTTTTCCATGAAGCGGAAACCCATCATCAGGCCCAGGCCGATGGCCATGTCGCTGTAACCGGAGAAGTCGAAATACAGCTGCGCGGTGTACGCCAGCGCACCGAGCCAGGCATCGCCCGTGGTCGGGTTTTGCAGGGCGAAGCAATGGTCGGCTACCACGGCCAGGGTGTCGGCGATGAAGACCTTTTTGATGAAACCCTGCATGAACCGCGTGCAGCCCTCGGAGAATTTGTCGAGGGTGTGGGTGCGGTTGTTGAACTGGTCGGCCAGGTCACGAAAGCGCAGCACGGGACCTGCGATCAGGTGCGGGAAGATCGCCACGAACGCCGCGAAGTCGATCAGGTTGCGGGTGGCCGGGGTGTCGCCGCGATAGACGTCGATGATGTAGCTGATCGACTCGAAGATGTAGAACGAGATACCGATCGGCAGCAGCACATGGGTCAGGATGAACGGCTCGAGACCGAACGAGGTCATGATCGCGTTGATGCTGTCCACGCCGAAGTTGGCGTACTTGAAGTAGCCGAGGATGCACAGGTCCACCGCCACGCCGAGCAACAGCCAGCGCTGGGCCGGTTTGCTGCGCACGCCGGCGGCACCGACTTTCAGGCCGATCCAGTAGTTCCACAGGGTGACGCCGGCGAACAGCGCCAGGAAGTCCACCCGCCACCACGCATAGAACACGTAGCTGGCGATCAACAGCAGCAGGTTGCGATAGCGTTGCCCGCTCAGGTAGTACAAGCCGAGAAAGATCGGCAAGAACAGAAACAGGAACACGTTGGATGAAAATACCATCCCGATCTCTCCATGTTTGAACCAACAGTCAAGGGCCAAAGCCCCCCAACCCCCCGTGGTGTTGGAGGGGTGAAACGGTGTTTCTTCGAGGGTGTGGGTGGCCTTGCGACCGCAGCCCTCACCCCGCCCTCTCCCGGAGGGAGAGGGAGCCTGATCTCAGTTGTTGCCAAAATTGAGATCGGCTCGGTCTTTCCTATTGCAGCCAATGGCCCCTTGTTTCGATCGCTTTCAAAACCTGAGAACCACTCGGTAGCTCAGGTCGGCGGATCTCTCAAAAGCACCTCGGTCAGTCCCCTCTCCCTCCGGGCGGTCCGACGTTTCGGGAGGGCTAGGGTGAGGGGCTTTTGCCTTTCGCTTTTCACGATCCCTTGTTGCCCTTTTCATGGGACGGGTCGTAGACCTTGGTCAGGTCGCCACCCAGTCGGAAGGTCTTGAACGGCTGCATCCCGTGCTTCTTCTCCAGCACATCCGGCGAACAGGTGTAGAGGGTGCAGAACGGTTCGAGCCAGGCGAATTTCATGTCCTCTTTCAGATCGGTCATGTCCTGCTCTTTGCCGTTCTTCTTCTCGAACTGATCCGGGTCTTTCACCCCGGCCAGCACCCGGTCACCCAGACGCTTCAGCGCGCCGTTGTTTTCCTGACGCAGATCGACACCGTTGACCTGGGCAAAACTGGCGATCATCGCCAGCGGCGGCAGGGCGTAGTTGTGGTAGGCGAGGGCGCGTTGCTGGCGCTTGAGTTCGTTGGGCAGGTAACCGTCGGCATCGATCTGGTTGACGCCGACCTTGTATTCCTTGACCGCCCAATCGAACAGGTCGCGGCGGTTGGTGGCGATGGACGTCGCCATCACTGACCACGCCGCCCAGTACGAATGGTTGTTGGTTTTTTCCAGCGGCAGGTTGTCCCAGTCGCTGACCACCTGATCGGCCATTTTGCTGAACCAGGCTTCGATCACCTGCGCTTCCTGCTGGTGCTGCGCCAGTGGATGCGAGTCCGAAAACTTCAGGCGAATGTACGAAGAGGCCATGCTGCCCAGCGCCCATTTGCGCATCGACTTGCCGGTGTGGTTGAAGTCCTTGGACATCAACGCGTCGGCCTTGGCCCACGCCGTCAACCAGTTGAGCGTGCAATCGAGCTGTTCCGGACGACCGTCGCGCATGAACTGCATCACCCGTTTGGCGGTGCCGCGCTCCAGCGTGGTGATGTCTTTGGTGGTGTCGCGGAAGGCTTTTTCCGATTGCACGTTCAGCGTCGCGCGAGCCTTGTCCGAGCCTTCGTATTTGCTGCGAAATTGCAGCGGGCCGGTGTAGGGCGCCGGCATCGCGTCGCAGCCTTCGCTCTTGTCGCCGGTCTTGAATTTATCCACAGCGGCGAAGTAGCCCTGAGGCGGACGCAATGGCGCGGCGGCCTGAGTGGCCCCGGCGAACATCGCCAGTGTCAGCAGGGAAGGCGCAAGCAGGTGTTTGATCGTTCGGTTTCGCATGGCAGACCTCATTGCCCGACCTGAGCGGTTTGTTGCCCAGCACCCGGGAATACGTTGCGTTTGCAGATTTTCGCTTCGACTTTCTGTGGCGCGGTGCCCGCATCCGGGCCCTGGACTTCGACGGCCAGCAGGTTCTGCGAGGCCCAGTCTTCGTCCGTGCGCAACTCAAAGGCGAAACGACCGTCGGTGTCGGAGGTTTCCGGTTTCTCGATCTTGATGTCCTCGTGGCGACCGTTCATGTACCAGAGGGTGGCTTGCAGTTTTTTCACCGAGGTGTCGGCGAAGCGGATGTCGACCTGATGGCCGCTGTTCTGCAGGTTCAGGTTCTTGCTGTTGACCAGCAGTTCCTGTTTGCCGCCGGGCTTGAGCGTGGTGCTGGCGGACATTTGGGTTTCCTTGCCTTCGCAACCGTTATCCAGCAGCGCCATCATCTGGCGGTAGATGGTTTCCTGGTCGAGGCGATACAGCGGCGAGAATTCCCAGATAAGGATTTTCGGCGGCGTCTTCTGGAATTCGTCGCTGCCCAGGTACTGCAGCATCGAACCTTCCAGACCGCCGCCGGGGAAGGCAACGTTGAGGATGTCGGCGCCGATGGCTTCTTCGAGGAAGCCTGCGAAGTTGTAGTTCTTGCCGCTGTGGGAGGTCCCTACGAGGGTGATCTGCGGGTTGCCGGAATCGCCGAACAGATCGCCGTCACCGGCTTCACCTTTCGGCTCGGTGGTGAACTGATCCATGTACTGGATCGCGTAACTGGTGCCGCACAGTTGCCCGGCCATGTTGTGCAGGGTGCCGGTCTTGCCCATGCGCCCGGAGCGTTTGGTCTCGAACTCACGCTTGGGAATGTCGGCGAAGGCCGGGATCTGCTTGACCTTCTCGGCGACGATTTTTGCCGTGCGCTGCGCACCGTACGGCGTCCAGTGCTGGTCACCGCGGAAGTAGAAATCGTGTGCGGGCAGGGTGTCCGGCAGCGATTCGTTGGTCAGCGGCGACAGGTCCGGCACCACGTAACCCATTTGGGCGAAACGGCCGAGCATGGTCTTGTAGTTGCCCAGCGCCTTCTCGTAATCGAACGCGGCTTTTTCTGCCGGATTGAGCTTGTTGCGGTTCACCAGGCCACGGGTCGGCTGGTAGACGATCACCAGTTCGACGCCTTTGGCCTTGAACGCATCGTGCAGCTGTTGCAGGCGTTTGTAGCCGGCCGGGGTGGTGTTGAACTCGGTGCGCAGGTCTTCCTGGGTCCGGAACAACCAATCGCCCTGGGCCTGCACCAGTGTGGTGAAGTTCTGCTGATAGCGCGTGGTGTAGTTCTTCGCGTCATGGGCGGCGGGGCACAGGCTGCAGCAGGGTTCGGCCGTGAACTTCGGCGGCTGGACTTCATCCGCGCGCACGCCGTTGCTGGCCGCCAGAATGCCTACGGTCAGGGCCGACAGGCTGAGTAATTTGATCAGGTGTGGGTGCATAAAATTATCCTCAGTCCCGCATTTCGGTCTGGCGTTCGACAGGGTCGATCAGCACGGCTTTCTGCTGGCGCACCAGCAGGTCGAGAATTTCATCCTGACGGTCACCCAGGACGCCGTTGAAGCTGATGCCGCTGGATTTGGTCGGCGCCAGCATCGACACGCGGTACAACTCGACGCTCAGCGGCGAGTCGATGGCCATCGGGCCGCTGCCGTTGGCCGCCAGTTCTCCGCCGACCACGATCAGCGAAACCTGGGCGTCGAACGGGTCGAGCTTGATGTCGCGGTCGGTATCGGTCAGGTCCTTGATGTGGCCGTAGACACCGGTCAGGCCGTTGGCCATGGCGATGTTTTCGTAAAGGCGGATGTTCACGCTGTTACGAATGCGGATGCCGTGGCGCTTGTTGCTGATGACCTTGTTGCCCCACAGCAGGTTGTCGGCGGACTCGTAAAGCGTGATGCCGTCGGTGTGGTTCTTGTAGATCTCGTTGTAGGCGACGATGTTGTTCACGCTGTTACGGTCGATCACCAGTCCCGAGAGGTGGTTGTCGAAACTCTTGTTGTTGAAGATGAAGCTGTCGTTCACCTCACGGGAAATGATGATCCCGTGCTTCTTCTTCGTCCCATGGACGGTGTTCTCGGCAATGATCAGGCCGTGGGAACGGTCGTGGGGGTCGATGCCGTAGACGATGTTGTCCTTGTAGGTGTTGCCCTTGACCACAAAGTCGCGGGTCTCGTAGCAGTAGAAGCCGTACCACATGTCCGAGAACTCGGAACCGACGATCCAGCCGGTCGGCTCGGGACGCTTGAGCACCTTGGCCATGTTCGGCGTGTACTGGGAAATACTCACCCCGTACGACTTACTGTTGGCGTAGCCGAAGCTGGCCATCTTGCTGTTGACGATGTAAGTCTCGGTGCCGCCCCAGGCCAGCAGAAACGGGCGGAATTCCTTCGGCGAACGGAAGGTCGCCGGGCCGTTGTCCTTCTCGCGCCAGCCAGTGACTTTGGTGTCACGCACAAACAACTGACCGTCGTTGACCAGAAACGAACCGGCCTCTTGCGACAGGCGCAGTTCCTGGGTCTGGCCGTCGATGTCGAGAATGCCTTTGCGGCCCACCACGATGGGCAATTTCGCCAGATACACGCCCGGCGAGGTTTCACTGAAGTACTGCTTGGGCAGTTTCTGCGCCAGGTCCTTCAGGTTCATGTAGCCGTCGTCGACGAAGATCGCCTGCGGGATGCCGTGCTGACGCACCACCCATTCGGCCATCTTGTTGTCGCCGCCGATGAAGTCCTTCAGGGCGTCTTCCTGCATCATCCGGCGCACGCTGATCTTGCCCGGTTTGCTGCGCACGATTTTCGCGGCAGCGGCCTCGGCGGTGAAGCCGGAGAGGTCGGGCAGTTTCGGCTTGGCCAGTTCCAGCGCCTCGGTCGGGGCGCTGCTGACGGTGTAGGTCTTGGCCTGTTGCAGTTCCTTGGCGATGGTGACCGGCTTGCCTGGCTGAGGGGCCGCCGGTTCGACCGTGGCGAAGGCGCCAGTCGAGGCCAGCAACAGGGCGCCGGCCAACAGGCTGAGCGAGCCTTTCCTTGGGTTGTTCATGTCGGGCACTCCCTTCGCGGTTTGCATCAGAAGCGCCAGATCACGTCGATGAACGCGCGGTGCATGTACGAATCGACCTGGCTGCCATAGGCATCACCCGGCTTGAACACACCGCCACGCAAACGCACCAGCGCCGAAGGCTCGTCGATCGACTGGCTCAGCGCCGCCGGCAGCAGGCCCTGCTTGAAGTACTTGGTGACCACCAGATCCATTTCCTGGCCCAGATCCTTGTTGCCGTCCTGCAGTGGCAGGGAGGTGCTGGAAAGGATCGCGCCGGTCACGTCGTCGGTGTTGTTTTCCACGGCGTTGATGCCGTTGCTGCCCACCGGTTTGTTGCCGTCCACGCGCCAGAACTTGTGGTAGATCAGGCTGGCGTCGTACTGGTCGTTGAGCATCCAGGAACCGAACAGGGTGGCGGTCTGCATGTTGTTCATTTCGCCACGGAAAGCCTCGCCGAAACGGTGCACCCGCGAGCGGGTGCCGGTGTAGTTCGAGCGGTTGCTTTCCAGGCCGTTCTGTTGGTAATCGGCACTGGCGCGGGCATAGGCCGCACCGACCTGCCACTGCGGATCGAGGCGCAGGCGCACGCCGATGTCGGTGGCCCAGCCGTTGATGTCTTCGCTGCGCTTGGCCTGTGCCGGGCGGGTACCGTCGGCGTTCAGCGGGTTGACCGTGTCGCGGTCACCGCTCATGCCGGTGATGCTGCCCCAGTAGTTGACGGTGTTGGTGTTGCGCCAGTTGTAGGCGTCGCTGTCGGCGGTCAGACCGAGCCAGCTGATGTCGCCGTTCTGGGTTTTGTCGAGGGTGTCGCGGGGCACGCCCGGTTCGGCGTAATCGAGTTTGCCGTCATCGTGGGTGTGGTGGCCGCGTATGCCGACCCAGTTGCCCGGTGTCCACTGATACGCCGCATCGGCGTAGGCGTGCAGGCGATCCTTGTCTTTCGGTGCCAGCTCTTTCAGATCGGTGCGGTATTCGCTGAAGCGCTCGGCGACACCGGCATTGGCACGCAGCAGGGTGGTGTCGAAGGTCCAGTTCAGCGCTTCGATATTGGTGTCGCGCCACTGGCCGTCGTCGTTGCGCAGGCGCTGGCGACCGAACTTGAGGATCTCGCCGGGGTAGGGCGTCAGGCCGCTGTAGCCGACCCAGAACTCGCGCATCGCCAGGTAGTTTTTCTTGGTCTTGCGGTCGCCGTTGTCGGTGGTTTCGGCGCCGTCGGACTGTTGCAGGGTGTCGGTCTCGATGATGTCGGTCGAGGTCACGGCCTGCCCCATGGCGTAGGCGCTCCAGGCGCCGCTTTCGCCGTAGACCCAGGGGCGCAGATCCAGGCCCACACCGTTGACGTCGCCACCCGGGGCGGTGCCGAGGTCGCGGTCGTCTTCGGACTGGCCGGTGATCTTCACTTCGAGGCCGAAGTTCTTGGTTTCGGTCATCGCGGCCAGTGTCGGGCAAGACCAGATCAGCGCGAACGAAAGGCCAATGCCGGCCTTCACGAATGGATTCAACTTCATAATTTTTCCTCGCCGTCTTCTTCTTGCAGGGCGTGCAGTTGCATTGCGTTCGGGTTCAGGGCGCCACGGCTGGCCTGTTCCTGTTGCAACAGGCGCTGGGCTTCGGCCAGGCGCTCGGGGGGCAATTGCGCCGCGAGGGTGGTCGCCAGCTCATCGGCTTGCGGAGTGTTCTGCGCCTTGGCCAATTGGCTGAACACATAGGCGTTGAGCGGATCGGGTTTGGTGCCCTTGCCCTGGGAGAACAGCTGGGCGATGGCGAAGTCGGCGCTGTTCTGGCCGTTGCGCGCAGCAGTCAGCAGGTGGTCGAGGGCCTTCTGCGGATAGACCTTGCCCAGGTAGCCACGGCGGTAGATCTGGCCCAGGTAGTAGTCGGCGGCGACTTCGCGGCCAACGGCTTTCTGGAAATGTTCCTCGGCGACTTTCGCGTCGGCCGGTACCAGTTTGCCTTCGTAGTAGAGCTTGCCCAGCAACAGTTCGGCACGGGGCTGGTCGGCGGCGCGGCCGTTGTCCAGGTACTTCATCATCTGATCGACGTCGCCCAGTTCCGGGAAGTCGTAGAGCAATTGCGCCAGCGTCACCCACGATGCCGGGTAGCCCGGAGCGATCGGCTCGAGCAGCGCCTGTGCAGTCTTTTCGTCGGTCTTGCCGAGGGTCGAATCGGCGAGCACACGGGCAACGGAGTCCACACGCTGGGCCGTGACGCTGCCACGGCTGTAAGCGGCCTGCATTTGCTTGATCAGTTCGGCTTGCTGGTCTGGCTGGGCGCGTTTCTGATAGACCGTGGCCAGTTCGACGTAGCAGATGTCGGTGGTGTGGAGCGCGGCCTTGCAGATCTTTTCCACGTCATCCAGATGTTGGTCGTAAGTGCCCTGGGTGCGATACAGCAGCACCTGCGCCAGGCCCGCTTCCGGATAGCCCGACTTGCGCCACTGGTCGATCTGCTGCTGGGCGTTGATGTTCGGGAAACTGTGCGGGTATTGCAGGTACAGCATCGCGAGCGGGATCAGCGTGTTGCCTTCGCCACTGGCGGCGGCTTTCTTCAGCAGGGTTTCGGCCTCGTGATGCTCCGCCTCGGTGGAGCCGGGCTTGGCCACCAGCAAGCGACCGAGTCGGGCCTGGGCGCGCGGCGAAACACTGGCGGCGGCGCGGTAGGTGGCTTCGGCCTGTTTCATCTGTTCCGGGTCGCGGCTGTCGACCTGGATGTCGGCGAGGCCGACCTGGGCTTCGCTGTAACCCAGGTCGGCCAGTGCACGGTAGTTCTGCGCGGCGGTCGCGGTGTCACCGCGCTTGAGCGCTTCGTTGGCCAGACGCTGGTCGGGCAGGCCGGCGCAACCGGCCAGAGACACTGCTAATGCAACTGCACACAGAGGACCCATGTGGGAGCGGGCTTGCTCGCGAAGGCGGTGTGTCAGCCCACACTGATTCTGAATGTTGAACCGCATTCGCGAGCAAGCCCGCTCCCACAAGGGCTGCGGCGTGTTCAAAAGAGTAGGAGTAGTCACAGGCATGTCCTCGACTTAAAGACCGGCAGCCATGGCTTTGTCGATCAGCCAGTTCAGGTTCGGGCCACGGTCGCTGTTCACTTCCACCGGACGGCCGGCAAAGGTGCTGTCCAGCGGCTCGTCCGGCTGGATCTGCACGCGGATATCGGAGGACAGGTCAGCGCTTTTCAGGCTGGTGCTGCCGATGATCTTGCCGGTGCGGGTCTTGTCTTCGCCGGCGATCTGGAAGCTCACGGGTGTACCCGGGCGCACGTCGGCGAACTGGCGATAGGAGAAGCGTGCATCGACGGTGGCCTGGGTGTTGCGCGGTACCAGGGTGAAGATCACATCGCCCTTGCTCGCGTATTGACCGTCAGCCACCAGTTGCTGAGCCACGGTGCAATCGCACGGCGAGGTGAGGGTGCCGGTCATTTGCTTGCCGAACAGTTCTTCAACCTTGGCCGGTTGCAACTGGTCTTCATCCAGATGGCCCTTGAGCACGTCGAGCATGCTGGTGCTGAAAGTCGCCAGCGGTGCGCCCTTGGCGGCGACGCCGTCGGACTTCACCAGGCTCTGCACGGTGCCGTCGCGAGGCATGGTGATGTTCATCCCCGGCACGCTGACCAGGCCGGCCTGCGCGTGGCTGACGAAGTACATGCTGTACACCGATTTGAAAACGAAACCCGCCGCCACGAGGCCGATCGCGAAGATACCGGCACTGAAGGTCACGGCTTTCAGACGCCCGAACGGGGTCATGCCGTGGCCGCCGTCCTTGGCCTTGCGCGCCTTGGTGAAGTTGTCGCGCTGCAGGGTTGCCAGCACTTCGCCGATGGTGACGATGTCGCCGGCCAGGTGCGAAGTGATCAGGTGGCGCAGGGTGGAAATGTCCTGCGGTTCGAGGTTCTGGAACTGGCAGCCGGCGCGGCCGGTCTGGCGGTCGTAGGAACGCACTTGCAGTTCAACATCCATGGCGATGCCGAGGTTGTCGATGACGAATTGCAGGCGCGCCTTGTACACCTGGCCGACGGTCAGTGGCAGTTGCCCGGCGTTGAACGCCAGACCACCGGCGGACAGGTCGATGACCCGCGCTTCGACCGGTGTGCGGTCAGGGCCGAAGAATCGCAGTTTGGCCGGGATTTTCACTCGGGCGTGCTGACGCTGGGCTTCGGATTCATGCACTACGTTGACGTTGACGGCGGTATTCATGGGGGCGATTTCCTTGTTAATTCAAGAGGGGCAGGTCAGACCATCATCAGCAGCACGGCGACGAAAATGCTGCCGGCGGAGAAGGTCATGGTCCGAGAC
The DNA here is from genome assembly GCF_012974785.1 of Pseudomonas fluorescens. Classification (GTDB taxonomy): domain Bacteria; phylum Pseudomonadota; class Gammaproteobacteria; order Pseudomonadales; family Pseudomonadaceae; genus Aquipseudomonas; species Aquipseudomonas fluorescens_BT. Next base: position 1,113,195 of record NZ_CP027561.1, read on the forward strand.
GACCAGGTGTTGAACCAACGTTGAAAGCTGGCGAGATCACGGGTCAGGGAAGTGGGCTGGCGAGTCCAGGATTGTTGGTCGAGGCGGAAGAACACGTAGATCTTCACCAGCGCGCCGACGATCTGGTTGTAATAGAGAATCACCGGGTAGGCCGGGCCGATACGGTGGCCGGAGCACGACAGCAGCAGCGTCAGAATCAGGCGGGTGATGCCGATCCACAGCAGGTACGCGAGGATGAACGCGCCGCCGTACTTGAAGCTGGCGATGATCGCTACGGTCAGGCCGAGCAGCGAGGTCCACATCGATACGCGCTGGTCGAACAGCACCACCGAGGTAAAGGCGCCGAGGCGTTTCACACCCAGGCCCAGCGCCCGGGAGTTCTGCCGCAGGTTGTTGCCGTACCAGCGGAACATCAGTTTGCGACTGGCCTTGATGAAGCTCTTTTCCGGTGGGTGTTCAACGGTGTTGATCGCGGCGTCCGGCACGTAGAAGGTGTCGTAGCCCAGGCGCATCAGGCTGAACCAGCTCGACTTGTCGTCGCCGGTCAGGAACTTGAAACGACCCAGGCGCCAGTGTTGCAGCGAGTCGCTTTCGACGTCGGCGATGAAGTCCGGGTTGGTGACCACGGAAGCACGGAACACCGACATCCGGCCGGTCATGGTCAGCACGCGCTTGGACAGGGCCATCGAGCACATGTTGATGTGGCGCTGGGCGAAACGCAGCTTGTGCCACTCGCTCATGATGTAGCCGCCGCGCACTTCGCAGAATTCGTTGGTGGTCAGGCCGCCGACGTTGCCGAACATCTGGAACCACGGCACGGTCTTGCGTACCACGCCTTCGCCGAGCACGGTGTCGCCGTCGATAACGGCAACCACGGCGCGGTCGTCCGGCAGGTGACGGGAGATCGCACGGAAGCCATAAGCCAGGCCATCGCGTTTGCCGGTGCCGGGAATGCGCACGAAGTCGAGTTTGACCCGGTCCGGTGGATTCATCCGTGCCCACAGCGCCTTGACCAGCAGCTCGTCGGACATTTCGACGATGGAGCAGACCACGGTGGTCGGCAGTTCGCAGTCGATGGCTTCGCGGATCACCGAGCTGTAGACCTGCGCGGTGGTCAACGCGTCGATGCGAAAACTGGTGACCATCAGAAACACATGGGACGGGTCCGCCGCCTTACCCAGCTTGCGAACCTTGCGGCGCAGGTGCGGGTAGACGATGTAGAGAAAAATCATGCCGCGCACAAAGTGCGTGGCACCCATCGAGTAGCGCCAGATACCCACGGCGCCAATCAGGAAAATGAAGTCCTTCGACTCGGAGTCGAATGTGGACACGGGCAGCATCAGGGCCAGGCCCATCAGCAGGCTCAGAAACAAAAGCCAGCCGGCGGATTGCAGAAAAAAATGTGTGAGCTTGGACATGACCGTCATCCGAAGGTGATGGGGGCTTCAAGCCGCCCGCCGATTCACGGCGTGCGGCCTGAAGCTCGAGGCTTGCTGCTGCGTTACCAGCAGATCCCTTCGGTGCGGCTACCGGCACTGGTGGCCTTGGACATGAAGCCCACCAGGTCGATCACCTGCTTGCCGTGCGGCGCTTCTTCGGCCAGGGCGCGGAACTTCTCGTCGCGGTTGCCGAGGATGATCACGTCGGAGTTGTCGATCACCGAATCGAAGTCCGCATTGAGCAGGGACGACACGTGGGGGATCTTCGACTCGATGTAATCCTTGTTCGCGCCGTGGACACGGGCGTACTGGACGTTGCTGTCGTAGATGCTCAGGTCGTAACCCTTGCCGATCAGCATCTCGGCCAATTCCACCAGCGGGCTTTCGCGCAGGTCGTCGGTGCCGGCCTTGAAGCTCAGGCCCAGCAGGGCGACTTTGCGTTTGTCATGGCTTTCAACGATGTCGAAGGCGTTCTGCACTTGCGATTCGTTGCTGCGCATCAGCGAGTTGAGCAGCGGCGCTTCGACGTCCAGGGAGCCGGCGCGGTAGGTCAGGGCGCGCACGTCTTTGGGCAGGCACGAACCGCCGAAAGCGAAGCCCGGACGCATGTAGTACTGGGACAGGTTGAGGGTCTTGTCCTGGCAGACCACGTCCATCACTTCACGGCCATCGACGCCCACCGCTTTGGCGATGTTGCCGATCTCGTTGGCGAAGGTCACTTTGGTCGCGTGCCAGACGTTGCAGGTGTACTTGATCATCTCGGCGACGGCGATGTCCTTGCGGATGATCGGTGCGTCGAGTTCTTCGTACAGCGATTGCAGAACGTCACCCGAGGCCTTGTCGAACTCGCCGATGACGGTCATCGGTGGCAGGTCGTAGTCGGCGATCGCGGTGGACTCACGCAGGAACTCAGGGTTGACCGCCACGCCGAAATCGACGCCGGCCTTCTTGCCGGAGCAGTCTTCGAGGATCGGGATGACAACGTTTGCCACGGTGCCCGGCAGCACGGTGCTGCGCACCACGATGGTGTGGCGGGTGGATTTTTCACGCAGGACAAAACCGATCTCGCGGCACACCGCTTCGATGTAGTTCAGCTCCAGGTCGCCGTTCTTCTTGCTCGGCGTGCCGACGCAGATCATCGACAGGTCGGTGTCACGAATCGCTTCGGCGAAGTTGGTCGTGCCGCGCAGACGACCGGTCTCGATCCCTTGCGCCAGCAACTCGCCCAGGCCCGGTTCGACAATGGGGGATTTGCCAGCGTTGATCATGTCGATCTTGTCTTTGGCAACATCGACGCCAACCACGTCATGGCCCCGTGCAGACAGGCAACCGGCACACACTGCGCCGACGTAACCCAAACCAAATATGCTGATGCGCATCGCAATTACCTCTGTATATATCAGGCCGTTAGAGGGCCGGAGTTAATGGTGTTCAGCGGTTTTAGTGCACTCGAAAGTGTGACTTGCAGGCGTCACAATGCCGTGTGCAGGCATACTAAGTTTCGAGTGTCTAAATAAGTGCACTCAAGATGTGCGCAACCAGGCCTTGTTGTTGTGACGTGCCCCGTTATGCAGCTGATCCTCTGGCAAGAGGACTCTTGTGCAATCTCGTTTTGCGCGCCCGATGCCAGGCGCAGGCCTGTAGATCGGGCGGTTGGGTGCTCAGGCGAGCACGTTTATAAGGGCGCGGCCTTGGCCTTGTAGGGGATATTGATGGTGCGTATCTCCTGTCCTTCGATAGTTGTCCAGAGTTGTTATCCATGCAGGCAAGTTGCTGTGACAACTTGGTTACATGGTTTCAGTCTCTGAGTAAGTTATCTCGTACAAGCTCGGCGATAATCGTTACCGGTGGTATGAGCTATGCATTTGGACATAGTTCCAGTCCGCCCATCGCGAATTCTGAAATTTCTTGAAATATTGAGAAAGATGGCACTGCTCTCATATTGATAGCACTTTCCATTTCGCCCTTTATTAATAGGCAGATAATCGCGTTAGATGGTTTTGTGCCACTACTCTGAAAAAAATCAGGTGCCACTACTGAAAAAAATGACATCTGTCGAGTGAAAGAAAAGATAGAAATGAGGGTGCTGTTTTTATGGCGCCAATAAGTCGGCGAAAAGGAGGGAGGTTTTTTTGACGTCGTGCGAGGTGCACGACTCTCTCTATAAAGAGTCGTGCAGAAGTGCATGCTTTATTCCGGTGCGTAGTCGCGCAGGAACACCAGATTGTCCGGTTTGGACTGTTCGGCGCTGTAGCGATAACCCTGCACATCGAACTGTTTGAGGGCCGCCGGATCGTTGATGCGTTCCTGGATCACGAAACGGCTCATCAGGCCTCGGGCTTTCTTGGCGTAGAAGCTGATGATCTTGTACTGGCCGTTCTTCAGGTCCTTGAACTCGGTGTTGATGATCCGCGCGTTCAGGGCCGTGCGCTTGACCGCCGAGAAGTACTCGTTGGACGCCAGGTTCAACAGCACGTCGTCGCCCTGATCGGCCAGCGCTTCGTTCAGCCATTCGCTGATGCGTGTGCCCCAGAAGGCGTACAAGTCCTTGCCCCGGGCGTTGGCCAGTCTGGTGCCCATTTCCAGGCGATACGGCTGCATCAGATCGAGCGGGCGCAGCAGGCCGTAAAGGCCGGAGAGCATGCGCAGGTGCTGTTGCGCGTAGTCGAAATCGGCTTCGCTGAAGCTCTGGGCGTCGAGCCCGGTGTAGACGTCGCCCTTGAAGGCCAGAAGCGCCTGCTTGGCGTTTTCCGGCGTGAACGCCGGTGTCCAGCTGCCGAAACGCGCGGCGTTCAGGCCGCCGATCTTGTCGGAGACGTGCATCAGTTCGCTGATCTGCGCCGGGCTCAGTTCGCGCAACTGCTGGATCAGCTCCTGGGAATGGTCAAGGTATTGCGGCTGGGTGAAGCGCTGGGTCGCCGGCGGTGTTTCATAATCGAGGGTCTTGGCGGGGGAAATCACCATCAGCATGAAGTCGTCTCCTTTAATCGTGGGGGCGATTCTAGGGGGTTGGGGCGCATGACTCCAGCTATCGCGTCCATAGGTGATCGGCGGTTTACGAGCCGGATCGGCTATAGTGCCGCGCGGGTTTTGTTATGGAGACACCCTTTGCGCATTGTTCTTTTTTTCACCGCGTGGCTGTTGAGCGTCGGGGCCATGGCGGCACCGGGCGATATCGCCACGCTGGATCGCAGCACCTGGCCGGAGAAACTCGACAACCCGACCCTGTTCGACGTCGCCTCTCGGGCGGAAGTCCTGATGTTCGCCCGGGGCCTGCTGGGCAGCGAAGCGCTGGATGAGGCCGCGCTGGCCCAGCGTCTGGGGCTGCGCACGGTTAACCTGGACGCAATCAACAGCCTGCGCGAGCGTCTGTGGCAGCGTTTGCTGACCAGCTACAACTACGCCCAGCAGAGCTGCGATCAGGACGCTTCCTTCTGCTTCCTCGTCGAAGATCTGCCGACCCTGCGCGAGCAGGCGGCCAAGTTTGTGGTCAGCGATGAAAGCTATTACACCAAGTGGGCCGAGCCGAGCCGGATCTTCCATCAGCAGTACCTGGATGAACTGCTGCGCAAGGCGGCGCTGTCACCGCAGACCACCAGCGAAGTCGATCATTTTGGTGACTACGAGCGTAATGGCGACGAGATGCATGACCGGTTGTTCCTGTTGAGCTTCGACAGTGCCGCCAACCTGATGCCGGACAACACTGAATGGCTCGCCGAATACCTGCGCAAATCGAACATGAGTGGAACGTTCTTCATGTTGGGCAAAGACATTCAGGCGCGGTTGAACGAGCGTTCGGTGAGCAGTCTGCAAGTGGCGTTTTCCAGGCAGTGCGTCGGCGTGCAAGGCTGGGAATTCCGCTCCCACAGCCACTGGCAGGACTGGCAGGACTCGGTGCGGCGCAGTGCCGATCTGGTCAAGAGCAAGTTGCCGGAGAACTACGTGCCGCTGTTCCGACCGCCAGAAGGCCAGCGTCGCAGCGATGCGGGCAGTTTCTTTCACAATCAGGGCCTGCAAGTGGCGCTCTGGGACATCGATGCACAGGACGGTGCCGGCAAGCTCAAGGGCAATCCGAGCGCGCAGCGGGTGCTGACCCTGATGCTGCTGTGGCGGCACGGGGTGATCAATTTCAACATGAAGCAGGATGCGGTGAAGACCGCGTTGCCGTGGCTGATCACGCAGACCGCGCAAAGCGGCATCGGCTGGGAAGACTGTCAGGACGCTTTTCGCTGACAAACGGCAAGAGCCCGGAAACATTGGGCTTGGGGTGAATTTTTTGCAAAATTCGATGCAGGCGGACTTCCGACTCTAACGGGGGCAGGGCGGTCCGCCAAGGGCTTTTCGTCACTTTGCAAAATAAACTTCAAAAAAGCGTCAAAGTGCTTTTTTCTGTCACGGGTTTTGGAGTATTACGAAGTCAGACCGCCGAAACCTGCAACACAGGTGGCGTCTTCCAAGACCCATTTTGTGTGCAGTTCACCTGCTATTCCGACAAAAGTTGTGCAGGTGGATTCGGCAGTCACTTCGAGGCGCAGCACCGCCCAGGTATTGCGTCGAATGGCTCCCACAAAGGTGACCGAGTATGGATGATCACGGACGTAGCCCTTCTTCCAACCAGCCAATCCTTTATGTACTCGATACCAACGTACTGATTCACGATCCGAATGCCCTGCTGAATTTCGAAGAACACCACGTCGCGATTCCGATGACCGTGCTTGAAGAGCTGGACAAGCTCAAGAGCGGGCATCACAGCGTGGCCGCCGAATGCCGTCAGGCGATCCGGCTGATCGACAAGACGTTGGGCGATGCCTCGCCCGAAGACGTCGAGCAAGGGGTACCGATCCAGCGCGGCAAGAGCGGGCCGAAGGGCTTGCTGTCAATTCTGATGAGCAAACAGGCCGAATCGAACCTGATTCTGCCCGAGCACCTGAACGACAACAAAATCATCAATCAGTTGATCGATCTGCACACCCGCGATCCGAAAAAACCGGTGGTGCTGGTCACCAAAGACATCAATATGCGTCTCAAGGCGCGCGCCTGCGGGATCGACGCCGAGGACTACAGCACCGACCAACTGGTCGATGACGTGTCCCTGCTGCCCAACGGTTATCACAACATGACCGGCTCCTTCTGGGACCGCGTGAGCAAGGTCGAAACCCGTCAGGACCATGGCCGCACCTGGCACCAGGTGCAGTTGATCGACAACCTGCCGGCCGTGCACATCAACGAGTTCATCATCGATGAGCAAGGCTTCGTCGGCTGGATCAAGGAGATCGAAGAAGACCGCCTGCTGATTCTGGATCTGCACCAGGAACCGCTGTTGCATCAGGAAGCCTGGGGCCTCAAGCCGCGTGACATCTATCAGAGCCTGGCGCTGTACGCCTTGCTCGACCCGGACATTCACCTGGTCAACCTGTCCGGCGCCGCCGGTTCCGGCAAGACCATCCTGGCGCTGGCGGCTGCGATCGAGCAGACCATGGTCAGCAAGCGTTATCGCCGTATCATCGCCACCCGCAGCGTACAGGGCCTGGACCAGGAAATCGGCTTCCTGCCCGGCACCGAAGCGGAAAAAATGGAGCCCTGGCTGGGCGCCATTACCGACAACCTCGAAGCCTTGCACATGGATGACGAAAACACCCATGGCAGCGTCGACTACATCCTCAGCAAAGTGCCGTTGCAGTTCAAATCGCTCAACTACATTCGCGGTCGCAGCTTCCAGCAGAGCCTGATCCTGATCGACGAATGCCAGAACCTCACGCCGCACCAGATGAAAACCATCATTACCCGGGCCGGCGCCGGTTCCAAAGTGGTGTGCCTGGGCAACCTGGCACAGATCGACACCCCATACCTGTCCGCGACCAGTTCCGGGCTGACCTACCTGACCGAACGTTTCAAGGATTTCCCCAACGGTGTGCACATCACCCTGCAAGGGGTGCCGCGTTCGATTCTGGCCGAATACGCCGAATCCCATCTGTAACCCGCCAAATGGAACCGGGCGACGGCGACGTCGCCCGGTTTTTTATGTGCGCAATTCTGACCCCCAGGTTTACAATCGACGCTCCTGATCAGGAGTAATCCCGTGCTGACTCATCTCGATTCCCAAGGTCGCGCCAACATGGTCGACGTCACCGAAAAAGCCGTGACGTTCCGCGAGGCGACGGCCCAAGCCCTGGTGCGCATGCTGCCCGACACCCTGCAGATGATCGTCAGCGGCGGCCATCCCAAGGGCGACGTGTTCGCCGTGGCGCGCATCGCCGGCATTCAGGCGGCGAAGAAAACCAGTGACCTGATTCCCCTGTGCCATCCGCTGATGCTCACTGGCGTCAAGGTTGAACTCAGTGCGGAAGGCGACGACGCGGTGCGCATCGTGGCCCGTTGCAAGCTGTCCGGGCAGACCGGTGTCGAGATGGAAGCGCTGACTGCCGCCAGTGTCGCCGCGCTGACGATCTACGACATGTGCAAGGCCGTGGATCGCGGCATGACCATCGAAAGCGTGCGCCTGCTGGAGAAAGTCGGCGGCAAGAGCGGGCACTTCCAGGCGGAGCAGCCATGAACCTGACCGTGAAGTTTTTTGCCCGTTACCGCGAGGCCCTGGGTGTGGATTCGGTGAAGGTCGAGGGCGATTTTGCGACGGTGGAAGACGTACGCGCCTTGCTCGCCAAGCGTGACGGCGCCGAGGTGCTGAGCGAACAGAACCTGATGTGCGCGCGCAACGAAGACCTTTGCCAGCTCGACGAACCGGTGGTCGATGGCGATGAAGTGGCGTTTTTCCCCACTGTGACCGGAGGCTGAACCATGGCGATTCGGGTGCAGTCCACGGCGTTCGATCCCGGCGCTGAAGTCAACGCGATGCACGCGGCCAATGTCGGCGTCGGCGCGGTGGTGAGCTTTGTCGGTTACGTACGCGACTTCAACGATGGCCTCGATGTCGCCGGGATGTTCCTTGAGCACTATCCGGGCATGACCGAAAAGGCCCTCGGCAAGATCGCCATGGAGGCCGAGCAGCGCTGGCCGTTGTTGAAGCTGGAAGTGTTACACCGCATCGGCGCGCTGGAGCCGGGCGAACCGATCGTGTTCGTCGGCGCCGCCAGTGCCCACCGTCAGGCGGCATTCGACGCCTGCGCCTTTGTCATGGATTACCTGAAGACCCGCGCGCCGTTCTGGAAGAAAGAGAACACCAGCGACGGCCCGCGCTGGGTTGAAGGGCGTGACAGCGATCATGCGGCGGCGGATCGCTGGAAGCAGTAGATTTCGCGCTGTACTCCCGGCCCGCTTCGCGAGCAAGCCCGCTCCCACAGGGAAATGCATTCCAATGTGGGAGCGGGCTTGCTCGCGAAGGCGCCATCCGCAACACCGAAAATGCTATGGATTGCCCACCTGACCAACAGCAGGAAGCAATCTCTTTTGCCCAATTGACGGTTTGTACGTAAAAGTCCAGTATGGATTTAAAAGTACAAAAGGTCTTTTCCCTGTTTCAGCTTTTTCTTCTGTCTTGCCAAACCAACAACAACCCGCGAGAGAACGAACATGAAGAAACTCCCCCTCATCACCGGTCTGGCGCTGAGCCTGTTGGCGTGCAGCAGCGTGTTTGCAGCCGAGAAAACCCTGCGCATCGGTATCGAAGCGGCCTATCCACCCTTCGCTTCGAAAACCGACAAGGGTGAAATCGTCGGTTTCGACTACGACATCGGCAATGCCCTGTGCGCGCAGATGCAGGTCAAGTGCGTGTGGGTCGAGGGCGAGTTCGACGGTCTGATTCCTTCCCTGAAAGTGAAGAAAATCGACATGGCGCTGTCGTCCATGACCATCAACGAGGATCGCAAGAAGTCCGTGGACTTCACCCACAAGTACTATTTCACCTCATCGCGGCTGGTGATGAAGGAAGGCGCGAGCGTCGATGACCAGTACGCCAGCCTCAAGGGCAAGACCGTCGGCGTGCAGCGTGCGACCACCACCGACCGTTACGCCACCGAGGTGTTCGAGCCCAAGGGCATCAACGTCAAACGCTATGGCAACAACGAAGAAATCTACATGGACCTGGCGGCCGGGCGTCTCGACGCGATCTTCGCCGACACCATCCCGCTGAACGACTTCCTGTCGATGCCGCGTGGCAAGGGTTACGCCTTTGTCGGGCCTGAGCTGAAGGATCCGAAGTACGTGGGCGAGGGCGCCGGGATCGCGGTGCGCAAGGGCAACACCGAACTGGTCAGCCAGTTGAATACCGCCATCGACGGCATTCGTGCCAGTGGCGAATACCAGAAGATTTCCGAGAAGTACTTCAAGTCGGACATCTACGGCGACTGATGTTGAAAACCGTGCAGCCTTCGCAGGCTGCACGGTTTCAGCCCTTCAATTCCTTCAAATGCTTGTACACCGTCGCCCGCCCCATGTTCAGCACATTGGCCACATAGTTCGAGGCACTCTTGCCCTTGAACGCCCCCTCGGCGTGCAGCGCCAGCACCAGTTCACGTTTGTGGTCGCGGGTCAGCAGATTCAGGCTCAGTTGCCGCTCGCGCAGCCAGGCGTGCAGGAAAGTGTTGATCCGCTCCTGCCAGTCATCGCGAAACAGCGAGTCCGGTTGCGGGATCAGCTTGCTCGGCGAGAGGAAGAGGTCCAGTGCAGCCTTGGCGTTCTCGAACAGCGAAATATTCAGGTTGATGCAAAGCACCGCCAGCGGACGCCCTTCACTGTCGCGCAGCACGGTACTCAGACTGCGAATCTTCTGGCCGTCCCAGTTGAGCTTTTCGTACGGGCCGATGTTTCGTTCGCTGACGTCGTCGCTGAGCATGTCTTCCAGCGACGATTCATCGCCGATCACCCGCTTCGACAGGTTGTTGGCGATGTAGTCGACCTTCTGTGTGCGCAGGTCATGCAGCACCACTTCGGCGTGGGGAAAGAACAGGGTGGCGATGGCGTCGGCGATGGCGTGGTAGTTATCCAGCGCGGCGTCATTCAGCTCGGAAGATAATTCGGGGGCGGTCATAACTGTGGAGCTCCAGGCAACGTCAACGCCCCCGTGATCCGGGGGCGTTGCGAGTGTGCCGCAATCCGTTGGGCGCGTCATCCGGGCAAGGGCTCAGGCCAGGCGGGCAGGGGCGAGCATGGCGGCGTCCAGGCCGAACTGCTTGAGGTGCTCCGGCAACGATTCACCGCGTACCAGCGCCGCGCTGGCCATGCCCATGGCCGGTGAGGTCTGAATACCGTAGCCACCCTGGGCCGCGACCCAGAACAGCCCCGGCACCTGCGGATCGAATCCGGACAACAAATCGCCATCGGCGACGAAACTGCGCAGGCCGGCCCAAGTGCGGGTCGGGCGGCGGATGGTCAGGGTCGTCGCTTCTTCGATCTGGTAGATGCCCATGGCGATGTCGAGTTCTTCGGGTTGCACGTCATGTGGTTCGACCGGATCGGCGTTGGCCGGCGAGCCGAGGAACATCCCGGCGTCAGGCTTCATGTAGAACGATTCGTCGAGGCTGACCAGCATCGGCCAGTGATGAATGTCCACGCCTTCGGGGCCGGCGAAGATGAACGCGGCGCGGCGTTTCGGTTGCAGGCCCAGCGGCCGGGCACCCGCGAGGGCACCGATTTTGTCGGCCCAGGCGCCTGCTGCGTTGATCACGACGGGAGCGCTGAAGGTCTGGCCGTTGGTTTGCACTTGCCAGATGCTGTCGGCATCACGGTTCAGCCCGAGCACCTCGCAGTCGGTCAGGACTTGCCCGTTGTTGCGACGGATACCGCGCAGATAGCCTTGGTGCAGGGCGTCGGTGTCGATGTCGCTGGCGGTGGGGTCATAGATCGCACCGTGGACCTTTTCCCGACGCAGGATCGGCAGCCGGGCGCAGGCTTCTTCCGCGCTGAGCAGTTGCATCTGCGGCACCGTGGCCTTGGCGCTGAGGTATTGATTGTTCAGCTCGGCGGCATCGCCGGTGAAGTCCACGGTCATTTCGCCGCGTGGAGTCAGCAGCGGGTGTTCACAGAAGCCGCTGGGCGGGTGATCGAAAAACGCCCGACTGGCCTGGGTCAGCGCCCGAACCTGCGGCGTGCCGTAAGCCGCGGTGAACAGCGCAGCCGAGCGCCCGGTGGAGTGATAGGCCGGGTGCGATTCGCGTTCCAGCACCACGACCGTGCCGTGCTGCGACAGCCAGAAACCGGTGGACGCGCCGGCAATCCCGCCGCCGATGATGATGAAATCTGCATGACTCATGAAAATCTCCGGTGTCAGCGCTGCAATTGATAGACGGCGTTGGCCAGGGCTATGTCTTCCAGGCCCAGACCGATGGAGCGGAAAAATACGTGACGGTTGTAATCGGGACGCTGCACTTTTTCGCTGAGCAGATCCGCCAGGTCACCGATGATCGCGCTGCTGTCCCAGCCATGCCGTTCGCTGGCGATCAGCATTTCACCTGCCGAACCCGGCGTGGTCAGACGATAGTCGCAGAACACCTGCATGTCGTTGAGGCTTTGCGGCGGCACTTCGTGAGCGCGTGGTGCGTTGGTGCTGATCGAGGTGATCAGCGCCGGTTTGCTCAAGGTTGCCGGGTCGATCACAGGTCCTGCGGAGGAGGTGCAGAGCATGATGACGTCGGCTTCGGCGATGGCGGCTTCGCGGCTGTCGGCGATGCTCACCCGTGGATCGAGGGCTTGCAGCAGGCTGGCGGTTTTCGGGTCTTCGCTCAGGGTGGGCGAGTACACGCGGATGCTCTGCCAGTCGCGCAATGTCTTGACGTAATGCAGGTGCGCCTGGGCGACCTTGCCGCTGCCGATGATCGCCAGGCGTTTTGCGTTCAACGGGGCCAGGGCATCGACGGCGACAGCTGTGGTTGCCGCGGTGCGGGCGGTGGTCAGCTCGCCGGCATCGCAGAGCAGCAGCGGCTGACCGGTCTGCATCGACATCAGCAGCGTCCATGCCGTCACCAGCGGGCCTTGTTCGCGAACGATATACGGCGAAGTCTTGACCCCGTACACGCCATCTTCCGCCAGCACGCCGAGATAGTTGATGAAGTCCCCGGCGCCCTGGGGAAATTCCACCAGTTGCTGCGCCGGTTGCACCGCATGCCCGGCCGCCAGATCGCGGAACAGCTTGCGCAGGATCTGCGGCACATCGATCCGGGCCAACAGCTCGCGAGCCTGGGTTTGGTCAATCACGTAAGGCGTACTGGACATGTCGGACTCCGGAGGTTGTTTCTAAACTAATTTGTCCATTATGGACTTTTAGTTTTGTTGAACAATATCCGGGCGAAAAAAAAGCGCAGTCCGTTGCCGGCTGCGCTTCTCTTTATAGCGTCGCTTACTGTGGACGCTTGCGCTCAACCGCCCGCAACAGATGGGTCGGCGGCGTTTCACAGCTGATCTTGCGACCGAGTTTTTCTTCGATGGACGGCAACTGATAGGAGTCGTCTTCACCGGCGAAGCTGATCGATACGCCATCAGCGCCGGCGCGACCGGTACGGCCGATGCGGTGCACGTAGTCGTCCGGGACTTCCGGCAGGGTGAAGTTGATCACGTGGCTGATGCCGTCGATGTGGATGCCGCGACCGGCCACGTCGGTGGCGACCAGTACCCGGATCTTGCCTTCGCGGAAGCCTTCCAGCGTCTTGATCCGCTTGTGCTGCGGCACGTCGCCGGACAGTTGCGCGGCATTGATGCCGTCGCGCACCAGACGTTCTTCGATGCGGCGCACTTCGTCCTTGCGGTTGGCGAACACGATGACCCGCTCCCAGCCGTTGTCGTTGACCAGGTTGAAGAGCAGTTTGTACTTGTCGGCACTGGCCACCGCATAAATGTGCTGTTCGACGTTTTCGTTGGCCACGTTGGTGACCTCGATTTCGACGATGGCAGGGTCGGTGGTCCACTGTTTGGCGAGGTTCATCACGTCATCGGTGAAGGTCGCGGAGAACAGCAGGGTCTGGCGTTCGCTCTTCGGCGGGGTCTGGCGAATGATCTGCCGTACCTGCGGGATGAAGCCCATGTCGAGCATGCGGTCGGCTTCGTCGAGCACCATCACTTCGACCATGTCCAGATGCACGTCGCCGCGCTGGTTGAAGTCGAGCAGACGGCCCGGGGTGGCGACGAGGATGTCGCAATGGCGCGCTTCGAGGTGCTTGAGCTGCTTGTCGAAGTCCATCCCGCCGACGAACGTCATGACGTTGAGGCCGGTGTACTTGGTCAGGTCGGCGGCGTCCTTGGCGATCTGCACCACCAGCTCACGGGTCGGCGCGATGATCAGCGCCCGTGGCTCGCCCATGTAGCGCTCTTTCGGCGGCGGGGTCTGCAACAGCTGGGTGATGATCGAGATCAGGAACGCGGCGGTCTTGCCGGTGCCGGTCTGGGCGCGGCCGATGGCGTCTTTGCCGGCGAGGGTATAACCCAGCACCTGGGCCTGGATCGGCGTGCAATACGGGAAACCCAGGTCGTGGATGGCGTGCATCAGTTCCGGGGCGAGCTTGAAATCGTGGAAACGGGTCTTGCCTTCCTGGGGCTCGACGACGAAATCTTCGAGTTTCCAGGGAATGACCGGCGCCTTGGGCTTCGGCTCGCGGCGTGGTCTGGCCGGTTTTGGTGTTTCGCTGCGGGTGCTTTCTGGAGCGGGAGCTGAAACAGCAGCGGGTGCCGGTTCGCGTTTCGGTGTGGCTACGGGAGCCTGGCGGTCCGCCGGTCTGGCATCGCTGCGATGGCCGGGGGCGTGCGACGGCGCACTGGGAGTTGGCGCGAGCTGCTCAGCCTCGCTTTTTCCGAACATCTTCTTGAGTGCTTTGAGCACGGTCATCTCATCAATTGGTTAAGGAATGTACGCCGGCCAGTGTAATGCAAGAAACGGGCGCGGCGTAGTGGGATGATCAAAGGGGCCCGACCACCGGAAAATCGAGCTGCGAACGATCAGCGCAGGCGTTCGCTCAGCCACACGCCGATGTCGCGAATTTCTTCGGGTAACACTTCGTGCTCCATTGGGTATTCCTGCCATGTCACGGTGACACCATGGGCTTTCAGATACTCATACGCCGTACGGCCCATGGAGTTTTGCACCACGTTGTCGAACTGGCCGTGCAGCGATAGCACCGGAATCCGCTGCTGGCTGGCGGACAACTCCAGTTCGTCGCTGAATGTCGGCGCGTAGGTCGACAACGCCAGCACGCCCCCCAACGGCCCCTGCCATTTCAGAAATGCAGTGTGGTAGACCACGGCGCCGCCCTGGGAAAAACCGGCCAGGAAAATCCGCGAAGCGTCTATTCCGCTGGCGCGCTGCTGTTCGATCAATTCGATGACGTGATCGGCGGACGCTTCCAGCTCATCGCGGTCGATGGCCCGGGCCGGGCTCATGGCCTTGATGTCGTACCAGCTCGGCATGGCATATCCGCCATTTATGGTCACCGGGCGGGTCGGTGCCTGGGGCAAAACGAAGCGCGTGCTCAGCAGGCTTTCCTGCAAGGCCTCGGCTACCGGCAGAAAGTCATAGCGGTCGGCGCCGAGGCCGTGCAGCCAGATCACGCAGGCGTCGGCTGCCTTTACAGGCTGAAGAATCAAGGGCTCGGTCATGGCTGCTCCAAAAATGTGCGGGCGCTCTCATTAAGTGCGTGATTGGGGTGCGCGCCCGGTTGATCCGTTAAGAAGATGTCGCAAGGCTGCAAGTTTTGCTATTGACCTGTCGCTCAATCGCTTCAGCGAGCGGTGTGGTACGGGCTTTGCTATGAGGAAGTCGTGCAATCGATCTCGCGCCTGGCGGTAACACTATCAGTGAACGCCCGGCGACGGGATAGCAAAGAATCCGGTGATGGATGTTCGCCAATGGCCGCAACGGGCTTAGCGAATGTGAAAGGGCTACCGCCCGTTCGGCCGACTGGTGAGAAGTGAGTTGTCCATGATGTGGATTGTCTCCTACTAGACTCATAGCGAAGGTCCTGCGTCGGTTGACCCCAAAAAAAGCCAACACGGGTCGACAACGCCTCAAAAGGGTGCGACTGGACTCAAGCTCCGACACAACAAGAGCAAAACTGGAGGTTTGAATGAAGATGTTGAAATCCACGCTGGCGATCGTGACTGCTGCTGCAGTACTGGGTGTCAGCGGGTTCGCTCAGGCGGGTGCAACCCTGGATGCGGTACAGAAGAAAGGTTTCGTGCAGTGTGGCGTGAGCGACGGTCTGCCAGGCTTCTCCGTACCGGATTCGACCGGCAAGATTCTCGGCATCGACGCCGACGTCTGCCGTGCCGTGGCCGCTGCCGTGTTCGGCGATGCGACCAAGGTCAAGTTCAGTCAGTTGAACGCCAAGGAGCGCTTCACCGCGCTGCAGTCCGGCGAGATCGACATTCTGTCGCGCAACACCACCATGACCAGCTCCCGTGACGCGGGCATGGGCCTGAAATTCCCTGGCTTCATCACTTACTACGACGGCGTGGGCTTCCTGGCCAACAACAAGCTGGGCGTGAAAAGTGCCAAAGAACTGGATGGCGCGACCATCTGCATTCAAGCCGGTACCACCACCGAGCTGAACGTCTCCGACTACTTCCGCGCCAACGGCCTGAAGTACACCCCGATCACTTTCGATACTTCCGATGAAAGCGCCAAGTCGCTGGAATCCGGTCGTTGCGACGTGCTGACCTCCGACAAGTCCCAGCTGTTCGCCCAGCGCAGCAAGCTGGCTTCGCCGAAGGATTACGTGGTTCTGCCGGAAACCATTTCCAAGGAACCTCTGGGCCCGGTCGTGCGTAACGGCGACGACGAGTGGCTGGCCATCGTGCGCTGGGTCGGCTACGCGCTGCTCAACGCTGAAGAAGCCGGCATCACTTCGAAAAACGTACTCGAAGAAGCCAAGTCCACCAAGAACCCGGACGTTGCCCGTCTGCTGGGTGCCGACGGCGAGTACGGCAAGGACCTGAAACTGCCGAAGGACTGGGTCGTGAAAATCGTTTCCCAGGTGGGTAACTACGGCGAAATCTTCGAGAAAAACCTCGGCAAGAGCACTCCGCTGGAAATCGACCGTGGCCTGAACGCGCTGTGGAACAACGGCGGCATTCAGTACGCACCACCAGTGCGCTAATGGTTCTATCACCCGGCGGGCCAACCGCCGGGTGATGTTCTGTTCCATTTCTTGCGGGGCACTTCATGCAAAATTCAATCGGCGCACCAAAGCAGAGGTTCAGCCTCAGCGATCCGCGTGTGCGTGCGTGGCTATTTCAGATCATCACCGTCGTGGCGGTGGTCGCCATGGGCTGGTATCTGTTCGACAACACCCAGACCAACCTGCAGCACCGGGGCATCACGTCCGGGTTCAGCTTTCTGGAGCGCAGTGCCGGGTTCGGCATCGCTCAACACCTGATCTCCTACACCGAAGCGGACAGCTATGCCCGCGTGTTCGTGATCGGTCTGCTCAACACCTTGCTGGTGACTTTCATCGGCGTGATCCTGGCGACCCTGCTGGGCTTCATCATCGGTGTGGCGCGGCTGTCGCCGAACTGGATCATCAGCAAACTGGCGACCGTGTATGTGGAAGTCTTCCGCAACATTCCGCCGCTGCTGCAAATCCTGTTCTGGTATTTCGCGGTGTTCCTGACCATGCCGGGGCCGCGCAACAGCCACAACTTCGGCGACACCTTCTTCGTCAGCAGCCGTGGCCTGAACATGCCGGCCGCGCAAATGGCCGACGGCTTCTGGGCATTCGTGGTCAGCATTGTGGTGGCGATCGTTGCCATCGTGCTGATGAGCCGCTGGGCCAACAAGCGCTTTGAGGAAACCGGCGAGCCGTTCCACAAGTTCTGGGTCGGCCTGGCGATATTCCTGGTGATCCCGGCGCTATGTGCGCTGATCTTCGGCGCGCCGCTGCATTGGGAAATGCCGAAGCTGCAAGGCTTCAACTTCGTCGGCGGCTGGGTGCTGATTCCGGAGCTGCTGGCCCTGACCCTGGCCCTGACCGTGTACACCGCGGCGTTCATCGCCGAAATCGTGCGTTCGGGGATCAAGTCGGTCAGCCACGGCCAGACCGAAGCGGCCCGTTCGCTCGGTCTGCGCAACGGTCCGACCCTGCGCAAGGTGATCATTCCGCAAGCGCTGCGCGTGATCATTCCACCGCTGACCAGCCAATACCTGAACCTGGCGAAGAACTCCTCGCTGGCGGCCGGTATCGGTTATCCGGAAATGGTTTCGCTGTTCGCCGGCACCGTGCTGAACCAGACCGGTCAGGCGATCGAAGTCATTGCCATCACCATGAGCGTGTACCTGGCGATCAGTATCAGCATTTCCCTGCTGATGAACTGGTACAACAAGCGCATTGCGCTGATCGAGCGGTAAGGAATAGCGCATGAGTACTCATACATTCAAACCCGACATGCCACCGCCGGCCAAGGTCTTCGGCCCGATGGCGTGGATACGCGCGAACATGTTCTCCAGCTGGCTCAACACCCTGCTGACCCTGTTTGCGTTCTATCTGATCTACCTGGTGGTTCCGCCGCTGCTCAGTTGGGCGATCTTCGATGCCAACTGGGTCGGCACCACCCGCGCCGACTGCACCAAGGCGGGCGCCTGCTGGGTGTTCATCGAGCAGCGTTTCGGCCAGTTCATGTACGGCTACTACCCGGCAGATCTGCGCTGGCGCGTGGACCTGACCGTGTGGCTGGCGGTCATCGGTGTGGCCCCGCTGTTCATCAAACGCGTGCCGCGTAAAGCGGTGTACGGGCTGAGCTTTCTGGTGATCTATCCGATCGTTGCGTGGTGCCTGCTGCATGGCGGCGTGTTCGGCCTGAGCGCCGTTGCCACCAGCCAGTGGGGCGGCCTGATGCTGACCCTGGTGATCGCCACCGTCGGTATCGCCGGCGCGCTGCCGCTGGGGATCATGCTGGCCCTGGGGCGCCGTTCGAACATGCCGGCCATTCGTGTGGTCTGCGTGACGTTCATCGAGTTCTGGCGTGGCGTGCCGCTGATCACCGTGCTGTTCATGTCTTCGGTGATGCTGCCGCTGTTCCTGCCCGAAGGCATGAACTTCGACAAGCTGCTGCGGGCACTGATCGGCGTGATCCTGTTCCAGTCAGCCTACGTCGCCGAAGTGGTGCGCGGCGGTCTGCAAGCGATCCCCAAAGGTCAGTACGAAGCCGCGGCCGCGATGGGCCTCGGTTACTGGCGCGCCATGGGCCTGGTGATTCTGCCGCAAGCCCTGAAACTGGTGATTCCCGGCATCGTCAACACCTTCATCGCGCTGTTCAAGGACACCAGCCTGGTGATCATCATCGGCCTCTTTGACCTGCTCAACAGCGTCAAGCAAGCCGCTGCCGATCCGAAATGGCTGGGCATGGCCACCGAAGGCTACGTGTTCGCCGCCCTGGTGTTCTGGATTTTCTGTTTTGGCATGTCGCGCTATTCCATGCATCTGGAACGCAAGCTCGACACTGGCCACAAGCGTTAGGAGTTTTTTCGATGAGCGAAGCAATCAAAAAGCCAGTGGGCCCTGAAGGCATCATTCAGATGCAGGGCGTGAACAAGTGGTACGGCCAGTTCCACGTGCTGAAAGACATCAACCTCAACGTCAAGCAGGGCGAGCGTATCGTGCTGTGCGGCCCGTCGGGTTCCGGCAAGTCCACCACCATCCGCTGCCTCAACCGTCTGGAAGAGCACCAGCAGGGCCGCATCGTGGTCGACGGCGTGGAGCTGACCAACGACCTCAAGCAGATCGAAGCGATCCGTCGTGAAGTCGGCATGGTGTTCCAGCATTTCAACCTGTTCCCGCACCTGACCATTCTGCAGAACTGCACCCTGGCACCGATGTGGGTGCGCAAGATGCCCAAGCGCAAGGCCGAAGAAATCGCCATGCACTACCTGGAACGCGTACGCATTCCGGAGCAGGCGCACAAGTTCCCGGGGCAACTGTCCGGCGGCCAGCAGCAGCGTGTGGCGATTGCCCGCGCGCTGTGCATGAAACCGAAAATCATGCTGTTCGACGAACCGACCTCGGCACTTGACCCGGAAATGGTGAAAGAGGTGCTCGACACCATGATCGGACTGGCCGAAGACGGCATGACCATGCTCTGCGTGACCCACGAAATGGGCTTCGCCCGCACAGTGGCCAACCGTGTGATCTTCATGGACAAGGGTGAAATCGTCGAGCAGGCGGCACCGAACGACTTCTTCGACAATCCGCAGAATGATCGGACCAAGTTGTTCCTGAGTCAGATTCTGCATTGATCCGATTCAGGCCTTGAAATAAACCCGGACACAGTTCCGGGTTTATTTTTGCCCGGATTTTACCGATTGCCCTGTTTGAAGAATCTGACTACCCTGTCAGCAAATTCATCCCATGATTGGATGACAGGTCGAATTCCATGTCTGAAAACTCTTTATTGATCAAACGATCCCTGGTCGATCAGGCCCTGGATCTATTGCGCCAGCGCATCACCGACGGCACCTGGCAGGTCGGTCAGCGCCTGCCGACCGAACCCGAGCTGTGCGTCGAGCTCGGCATCAGCCGCAACACCGTGCGTGAAGCCATGCGGGTGCTGGCGTTCTCCGGGCTGATCGAAATCCGCCAGGGTGACGGCAGCTATCTGCGGGCGGTGGTGGACCCGATGGACACGCTCAAGGCGCTGTCCAAGTGCTCGCTGGATCAGGCCCGGGAAACCCGGCACATCCTTGAAGTCGAGGCCATCGGTCTGGCGGCGTTGCGTCGCACCGATGAGGATCTGGCGGGCCTTCGCGAGGCACTTGGCGTTGCCGGCAGCCACTATCACGGTGATCTCGACAGCTACATCGCCTGTGACCTGGTGTTCCACCGCCGTCTGGTGGACGCCGCGCACAACCCGACCCTCAGCGAGCTGTATCGCTATTTCTCCAGCATCGTCGGCGCGCAACTGCGCCAGACCCTGAACATCGTCCCCCGTCGACAGGAAGTCTTCGATTTGCACGTCGCCTTGCTTGAGGCCGTCGAGCAGCGCGATCCGGAGCGGGCCAAAGCCCTGTCGAGGCAGTTGATTAATGAACCTTGAAACCGAGAAACCCATGTCCCGCCCAGAAGCCTCCCCAGCCCCCGTTCGCAAGGCCGAGCTCGAAGAGTTGTTGATCGACGCCGAGGCCGATGACGAGCAGGTGCAGCAAAGTCATCCATTGGTACGTCGCCCGTGGCTGTTGCTGCTGGGGCTGATTCTGGTGGCGTTGAACCTGCGTCCGGCGCTGTCGAGCATGGCGCCGCTGCTCAGTGACGTGTCGAAAAGCCTTGGCTTGTCCGCCGCGCAGGCGGGGTTGCTGACGACGTTGCCAGTGTTGTGCCTCGGTCTGTTCGCTCCGCTGGCTCCGGTGCTGGCGCGACGTTTCGGTGCCGAGCGGGTGGTGCTGGGGATTCTGCTGACACTGGCCGGCGGCATCATCCTGCGCAGCAACTTCGGCGAAATCGGTCTGTTCGCCGGCAGCGTGCTGGGTGGCGCGAGTATCGGCATCATCGGCGTCTTGCTGCCGGGCATCGTCAAGCGCGACTTCGCCAGACACGCCGGAACCATGACCGGTGTCTACACCATGGCTCTGTGCCTGGGTGCCGCAATGGCGGCGGGTTCCAGCGTGCCGTTGAGCGAACACTTCGACCACAGCTGGGCCATGGGCCTGGGCTTCTGGGTGATTCCGGCGCTGGTTGCGGCGGTGTTCTGGCTGCCGCAGATCGGCCAGAAGCACGGCGCGCACAACGTTGCCTATCGGGTCCGCGGTCTGCTGCGTGATCCGCTGGCGTGGCAAGTGACTTTGTACATGGGCCTGCAATCGTCGCTGGCCTACATCGTGTTTGGCTGGTTGCCGTCGATCCTCATCGGTCGTGGGCTGACGCCGACACAGGCAGGCCTTGTGCTGTCCGGTTCGGTGATCATCCAGCTCGCCAGCTCCCTGGCGGCGCCGTGGCTGGCCACGCGCGGCAAGGATCAGCGTCTGGCGATCGTGATAGTGATGGCGCTGACCCTCGGCGGCCTGTTCGGTTGCCTCTATGCGCCGATCGAAGGCCTGTGGGGCTGGGCGATCCTGCTGGGCCTGGGGCAGGGCGGTACGTTCAGCCTGGCGTTGACCCTGATCGTCTTGCGCTCGCGGGATTCCCACGTAGCGGCGAACCTGTCGAGCATGTCCCAGGGCTTTGGTTACACCCTCGCGTCGATGGGGCCGTTCGCGGTCGGCGTGGTGCATGACTGGACCGGTGGCTGGAACGCCGTGGGCTGGATTTTCGGCATCATTGGTGCGGGTGCAATCCTCGCCGGCCTCGGTGCCGGGCGTGCGTTGTACGTGCAGGTGGTCAGCGAAAAGGTCTGATACGCACACACTGTCGGTATTCGGAAAGCGAATGCCGATAGTGTTTCGGGCGTTTGCAGATTATCGTGCTGGCAATCTGTACCTTTCCTGGAGATTGCCCATGAGTGAAGAAGCCCACAGCGCCCTGATCACCCGTTTCTACCAGGCTTTCCAGCGCCTCGACGCCGAGGCCATGGCCGCCTGCTACACCGACGACGTGGTGTTCAGCGATCCGGCCTTTGGCGAGCTGCGCGGTCGTGATGCCGGCGACATGTGGCGCATGCTCACCACCCGGGCCAAAGACTTTTCCCTGACCTTCGACAACGTCCGCGCCGACGAGCGCAGCGGCGGTGCCCACTGGGTGGCGACCTACCTGTTCAGCCAGACCGGCAACGTCGTGATCAACGACATCCAGGCACGCTTCGTCTTCCGTGACGGCAAGATCTGTGAACACCACGACCGCTTCGACCTGTGGCGCTGGTCGCGTCAGGCGCTGGGCTTCAAGGGCCTGCTGCTGGGCTGGACGCCGCTGGTGCGCAACGCCGTCCGCGCCCAGGCGCTGAAAGGGCTGAAGGCATTTCAGGCGAGTCGCTGATAAGATCGCGGCCTGTTTTCCTTACGCCTGAATTGTCCCGTGACCCGCCTCAGCGAAAATCCTCTCGATGCCGACGTTCCAGTGAGCAAATCCTGGTTCGTCTACCTCGTACGCGCCGCCAACGGCTCGCTGTACTGCGGGATCAGCGATGATCCCGTGCGCCGTTTCGCCAAGCACCAGAGCGGCAAGGGCGCACGATTCTTTCTCTCGAGCCCGGCGATGGCGCTGGTCTATACCGAGCGTTGCCGCGACAAGAGTGATGCGTTGCGTCAGGAGCGGTTGATCAAGAAGCTCAGGAAAAGTGCGAAGGAATGTCTGGTGGCGTCTTATCGGCCTGATTGATCCGGTGCGAACGGTAGAAGTCCCCGCATGTAGAAGCGCTGCCTCAGGCAAACGACAGGCGAAAAAAAACCGCCTTTGCGGGGCGGTTTTTTTCTGTAAACGCCGGTTTGCGGCCGGGTTTACTGCATCTCAATGGACACACTAGCGTGGACGAAGATTATTCGGCTTTATGCAATCGAGCAAGCCTAAAAACATTTTTCAGAAAAATGCGATTTTGATTCATTTGTTTAAACGTCGGATGAGAAACCCGATTACGATCTGTCCGCTCGCATGACAGTGCAACTATGAGGTCTGGCCGATGGGCTTAAAGGTTTCATGCCCTCTGACACGGGGTTGCTCCCGCGCCGGAATGATATTTCAGAGGGTGTCACAACCGGCCGCCTCAATGGACACACTAGCGTGTATTCCGAAGGCGTACGTGGTCCGGTAAGCGCGCTGGAGGTTTGGCCCCCAACCGGAGGCCAAAACGTATGAAGCTTTTGCTACGTACTCTGAGCCTCGTATGGAGGTCGTTCAAAGCGTTTCGCTTTTACGAGTTCCTGCGAGATCACTTCGATGACCTGATGTAGGGTCATTGATGTGGGAAGCCGTCTCAGCCTTGGCTGAGGCGGTTTTTTAGTGCCTTATCAACCTGACTGATCATTTCCCATCAGCCGGATCCGTAGGCCGCGAACGAATTGCGCGCTAAGCTGCGGGCTCACTTTCTGTACGGCGGAGCCGAGCATGTCCGAGTTGATTCTGCATCATTACCCGACCTCTCCATTCGCCGAAAAGGCCCGGTTGCTGTTGGGTTTCAAGGGCTTGTCCTGGCGTTCGGTGCACATCTCGCCGGTGATGCCGAAGCCGGATCTGACGGCCCTGACCGGTGGCTACCGCAAGACGCCCGTGCTGCAGATCGGCGCCGACATCTATTGCGATACCGCGCTGATCGCCCGTCGCCTCGAGCAGGAAAAGGCCCAACCTTCGTTCTTCCCGGAAGGTCAGGAAATGATCGCCGCCAGTTTCGCCGCCTGGTCCGATTCGGTGGTGTTCCAGCACGCGGTGAGCCTGGTGTTCCAGCCGGAGTCGGTGGCGGTGCGTTTCGGCAAGTTGCCGCCGGAAGCGATCAAGGCCTTCCTCGCCGATCGTGCCGGACTGTTCAGCGGTGGCAGCGCGACCAGGCTGTCGGCCGAGCAGGCCAGGCACAATTGGCCGACCTTCATGACGCGTCTGGAGCAGCAGTTGCAGCGTGAAGACGGTGACTTCCTGTTTGGCGAGCCGTCGATTGCCGACTTCGCCATGGCTCATCCACTGTGGTTCCTCAAGGCCACGCACGTGACGGCGCCCTTGGTGGATGCTTATCCGGCGGTGTCGGCGTGGCTGGGGCGTGTGCTCGGTTTTGGCCATGGCGCGGCCAGCGAGATGAGCTCGGAGGAAGCACTGGAAATCGCGCGCAGTTCGACGCCGGCGGCGTTGCCGGACGAAGCATTCACTGATCCGAACGGGTTCGTGGCAGGTCAGCAGGTGCTGATCGCAGCGACAGACTACGGTGTTGACCCGGTCGCCGGTGAGCTGGTGTTTGCCGGTCGTGAAGAGCTGATCCTGCGCCGTGAAGACGAACGTGGCGGTTTAGTGCATGTGCACTTCCCGCGCTTCGGTTTCCGTATCGAGAAACGCTGAAACAACCGAGGGAGCCGATTGGCTCCCTCGTTCATTTCAGTGCCGCGAGAATCTCGTCCGGATCAAACCCGCGAATCAACGTGCCATTGACGTCGATCAGCGGGATCCCGCGTCCGCCCAGCGCTTCGTAGGCCTTGCGCGCCTCGGCGTCCTTCTCGATGTCGAATTCCTTGAACGGAATGCCTTTCTGATCGAGAAAGCGTTTGGTCTGCTTGCAGTAGCCGCACCAGTCCGTGGCGTACAGCACGACATGGGCATTGGCGCGAACCTGCTCGGACGCCATCTGCGACGGGTTGAACACCCGCTCGATCTTGCCCCAGTTCTGATAGACCACAACCACCAGCAGAACCAGCAGAACCTTTTTCAGCACATTGCCGAGCATCAGTTGCGACGCTTCAGCTGATCGGTGAGCGAGGTCGGCAGGCCCTTGATGACCAGCGTCCCGGCTTCTTCGTCGTATTCGATCTTCGAGCCCAGCAGGTGCGCTTCGAAGCTGATCGACAGGCCTTCGGCGCGACCGGTGAAGCGGCGGAACTGGTTGAGCGTGCGTTTATCCGCCGGGATCTCCGGCGACAGGCCGTAATCCTTGTTGCGGATGTGATCGTAGAAGGCTTTCGGGCGTTCTTCGTCGATCAGCTCCGACAGTTCTTCCAGGCCCATCGGTTCGCCGAGCTTGGCCTGGCTGCTGGCGTAGTCGACCAGGGCCTTGGTCTTCTCGCGGGCGGAGTCTTCCGGCAGATCTTCGCTCTCGACGAAGTCGCTGAAGGCCTTGAGCAACGTGCGGGTCTCGCCCGGGCCGTCGACGCCTTCCTGGCAGCCGATGAAGTCACGGAAATATTCCGAGACCTTCTTGCCGTTCTTGCCCTTGATGAACGAGATGTACTGCTTGGACTGCTTGTTGTTCTGCCACTCGGAAACGTTGATCCGCGCCGCCAGGTGCAGTTGACCGAGGTCGAGGTGGCGCGACGGGGTCACGTCCAGCTCATCGGTCACCGCCACGCCTTCGCTGTGGTGCAGCAGGGCGATGGCCAGGTAATCGGTCATGCCTTGCTGGTAATGGGCGAACAGCACATGGCCGCCGACGGACAGGTTCGATTCTTCCATCAGCTTTTGCAGGTGCTCGACCGCGATTTTGCTGAACGCGGTGAAGTCCTTGCCGCCTTCCATGTATTCCTTCAGCCAGCCGCTGAACGGGAACGCGCCGGACTCTGGATGAAACAACCCCCAGGCTTTGCCCTGTTTGGCGTTATAGCTCTCGTTGAGGTCGGCGAGCATGTTCTCGATGGCGGCGGATTCAGCCAGTTCGGAGTCACGGGCGTGCAGGACGGCGGGTGTGCCATCGGGTTTTTTGTCGATCAGGTGGACGATGCAATGACGGATCGGCATGGGCTTCTCGGCAAGTGAAAGGGAGGAGGGCGGGCTCCCCCGAAAAAGCGCTCAGTGTACCGCAACCACTGGTTTTGGCGCGGGGTGAAGGGCAATTCGGGGTCATGGGGCAGCGCTTATGCATTTATTTACCGATTTAGCGCAATAAACCTGACCATTTGGCTAGCTAGAGGCGGATATTTCCTTGTCTCTGTGCTAGTTTTGCCCGGTCTTACGCGTAGTCACTGCGTTAAGCGTGCATTCAGCATTTGTCAGGTCGAACCAAACCCTGATTTCGGCATCTATAACCCCGACTCGTCGTGGTTATCGCCGAGGGTGCCAGATCCAGAAGATCGGGCTCGATGGCTGACACTGCACTCTGCAATCCATATGAATTTGATAGGGAAGGAACACTACATGGCTCTTACTAAAGACCAACTGATCGCCGACATCGCTGAAGCTATCGACGCGCCGAAAACCACCGCGCGTAACGCTCTGGACCAACTGGGCCAAATCGTTGCCGATCAGCTGGAAAACGGCGGCGAAATCACCTTGCCAGGTATCGGCAAGCTGAAAGTGACCGAGCGTCCTGCCCGCACTGGCCGTAACCCATCGACTGGCGCTGCCATCGAAATCCCTGCCAAGAAAGTGATCAAGCTGGTTGTGGCCAAAGGCCTGACCGACGCTGTGAACAAGTAAGACGCAGCGATACAAAAAAAAACCGTGCGCCGGATTGATCCGGGCACGGTTTTTTTATGCCTGCTGTTTGTGTTTCAGCAGTAGCGGCGGCTGCTTTGCGATCACGCGCCGCCCCGGTTGAAACGTATTACTTGCGAACCCAGCGTTCGCGCCGCCAGATCTGCTGCTCGGACTTGGTCTGGAAGGTCCAGGCGACGAAGCGGCTCTGCTTCTGCCCCTGGGACATTTCCACCACCTGGCTTTCCAGCGCGCCGGCCTTTTTCAGCGCGGTTTCGATGGCGGGCAGGTTCGAGGCTTTCGAGACCAGGGTGCTGAACCACAACACCTTGTGCGCAAAGTTCGCACTTTCGGCGATCAATTGCGTCACGAAGCGCGCTTCGCCGCCTTCACACCACAATTCGGCTGACTGACCGCCGAAGTTCAGCACCGGCAGTTTGCGTTTCGGGTCAGCCTTGCCCAAAGCTCGCCATTTACGCTCACTGCCCTTGGTGGCCTCTTCCATCGACGCGTGGAACGGCGGATTGCACATGGTCAGGTCGAAGCGCTCGCCGGGCTCCAGCAGGCCGATCAGGATGTGCTTGCGGTTCTCCTGCTGGCGCAGCTGGATGACCTTGTTCAGGTCGTTGGACTGGACGATGGCCCTGGCGGCGGCCACGGCGGTCGGATCGATCTCCGAGCCGAGGAAGTGCCAGCGATATTCGCTGTTGCCGATCAGCGGATACACGCAGTTGGCGCCCATGCCGATATCCAGCACGTTGACGATGGCGCCGCGCGGAACCACACCGTCGTTGTTGCTGGCCAAGAGGTCAGCCAGGAAGTGGATGTAGTCGGCGCGGCCCGGCACCGGCGGGCACAGATAGTCGGCCGGAATATCCCAATGCTGGATACCGTAGAACGACTTGAGCAGCGCCCGGTTGAACACACGCACCGCATCGGGACTGGCGAAGTCGATGCTTTCCTTGCCGTACGGGTTGGTGATCACGAACTTCGCCAGTTCCGGCGTGGTCTTGATCAGCGCCGGGAAGTCGTAACGACCCTGATGGCGATTGCGCGGGTGCAGGCTGGCCTCTTTACGCGGCGCCACGGGCTTGGCCGGGGTGGCGGAGTCAGGCTTCTTGCGCGCAGGTTTCGGTGTACGTGGGGCGTTCATGGGCGTGGTCGATTCGGGTAGGGCTGAAAGTGGCGGCTATTGTCCCACAGGGAGCCGTGTTGTTGGCCGGAAAAGTGCCGGGCACAAAAAAGGGAGGCCGTTGCGGGCCTCCCATTTTCAGTGCGATTTGCCGTTACAGGCTGGCAATCCGCGCGTGCTGCTCGGCCAGCTTGGCCAGAGCCTGTTCGGCTTCGGCCAGTTTGGCGCGTTCCTTCTCGATGACCTCGGCCGGGGCCTTGTCAACGAAACCGGCGTTGGACAGCTTGCCGCCAACCCGCTGGACTTCGCCCTGCAGGCGCAGGATTTCCTTGTCCAGACGCGCCAGTTCGGCGTTCTTGTCGATCAGGCCGGCCATCGGCACCAGCACTTCCATCTCGCCAACCAGTGCGGTGGCGGACAGCGGTGCTTCTTCGCCGGCCGCCAGCACGGTGATCGATTCCAGACGCGCCAGCTTCTTCAGCAGCGCTTCGTTCTCGGTCAGGCGACGCTGGTCTTCAGCAGTGACGTTTTTCAGGTAGATCGGCAGCGGTTTGCCCGGGCCGATGTTCATTTCGCCACGGATGTTACGGGTGCCGAGCATCAGGCCCTTGAGCCATTCAATGTCGTCTTCGGCTGCCGGATCGATGCGCTCTTCGTTGGCCACCGGCCAAGGTTGCAGCATGATCGTCTTGCCCTGAATGCCGGCCAGTGGCGCGATGCGCTGCCAGATTTCTTCAGTGATGAACGGCATGAATGGATGCGCCAGACGCAGCGCCACTTCCAGTACGCGAACCAGCGTGCGGCGAGTGCCGCGCTGACGCTCGACCGGCGCGTTTTCGTCCCACAGCACAGGCTTGGACAGTTCCAGGTACCAGTCGCAGTACTGGTTCCAGATGAACTCGTACAGCGCTTGCGCCGCCAGGTCGAAACGGAACTGATCCAGTTGACGGGTCACTTCGGCTTCGGTGCGTTGCAGTTGCGAGATGATCCAGCGATCCGCCAGCGACAGCTCGTAGGCTTCGCCGTTCTGGCCGCAGTCTTCGCCCTTGTCCAGAACATAACGCGCGGCGTTCCAGATCTTGTTGCAGAAGTTGCGATAGCCTTCGACGCGGCCCATGTCGAACTTGATGTCGCGACCGGTGGACGCCAGGGAGCAGAAGGTGAAGCGCAGGGCGTCGGTGCCGTAGCTGGCGATGCCGTCGGCGAACTCTTCGCGGGTCTGCTTCTCGATCTTCTTCGCCAGTTTCGGCTGCATCAGACCGGAAGTGCGTTTCTGCACCAGGGTTTCGAGCTCGATACCGTCGATGATGTCCAGCGGGTCCAGGACGTTGCCCTTGGACTTGGACATCTTCTGGCCCTGGCCATCACGCACCAGACCGTGCACGTAAACGGTCTTGAATGGAACCTGCGGCGTGCCGTCCTCGTTCTTGATCAGGTGCATGGTCAGCATGATCATCCGGGCAACCCAGAAGAAAATGATGTCGAAACCGGTGACCAGCACGTCGGTGGAGTGGAATTTTTTCAGGAACTCGGTTTTTTCCGGCCAGCCCAGGGTGGAGAAGGTCCACAGGCCCGAACTGAACCAGGTGTCGAGCACGTCGTTGTCCTGTTGCAGCGCAACGTCCGGGCCGAGGTTGTGCTTGGCGCGTACTTCGGCTTCGTCGCGACCGACGTAGACCTTGCCCGACTCGTCGTACCAGGCCGGGATGCGGTGGCCCCACCACAGCTGACGGCTGATGCACCAGTCCTGGATGTCGCGCATCCACGAGAAGTACATGTTTTCGTACTGCTTCGGCACGAACTGGATGCGACCGTCTTCAACGGCAGCAATCGCAGGCTCGGCCAGCGGCTTGGTGGACACGTACCACTGGTCGGTCAGCCACGGCTCAATGACGGTGCCGGAGCGGTCGCCTTTCGGCACTTTCAGGTTGTGATCGTCGACGCTGACCAGCAGGCCGGCGGCGTCGAACGCAGCCACGATCTGCTTGCGCGCTTCGAAACGCTCGAGACCGGCGTACTCGGCCGGAATCTTGCCGTCGATGCTGTCGTTCAGCGTGCCGTCGAGGTTGAACACTTGCGCTGCCGGCAGCACGTTGGCGTTCTTGTCGAAAATGTTCAGCAGCGGCAGGTTGTGGCGCTTGCCGACTTCGTAGTCGTTGAAGTCGTGGGCCGGGGTGATTTTCACGCAGCCGGTGCCGAATTCAGGATCGCAGTAATCGTCGGCGATGATCGGGATGCGGCGGCCGACCAGCGGCAGCTCGACAAACTTGCCGATCAGGGCTTTGTAACGCTCGTCGTTCGGGTTTACCGCGACGGCGGAGTCGCCGAGCATGGTTTCCGGACGGGTGGTCGCGACGATCAGGAAATCGTTGCCTTCAGCGGTTTTCGCGCCGTCGGCCAGCGGGTACTTCAGGTTCCACAGGAAACCTTTCTCGTCGTGGTTTTCCACTTCGAGGTCGGAAATCGCCGTGTGCAGCTTGGTGTCCCAGTTGACCAGACGCTTGCCGCGATAGATCAGACCGTCTTCGTGCAGGCGCACGAACGCTTCTTTAACGGCTTCCGAGAGGCCGTCGTCCATGGTGAAGCGCTCGCGGCTCCAGTCCACGGACGAACCGAGGCGGCGGATCTGACGGCTGATGTTGCCGCCGGATTGATCCTTCCATTCCCAGACTTTCTCGAGGAATTTTTCCCGGCCCAGATCGTGGCGGTTCTGGCCCTGGGCTTCGAGTTGACGCTCCACCAGCATCTGCGTGGCGATACCGGCGTGGTCGGTGCCCGGCTGCCACAGGGTGTTGCGACCCTGCATGCGACGGAAACGGATCAGGGCGTCCATGATCGCGTTGTTGAAGCCGTGACCCATGTGCAGGCTGCCGGTGACGTTCGGCGGCGGGATCATGATGGTGTAGGAGTCGCCCGCGCCTTGCGGGGCGAAGTAGTTCTCGGACTCCCAGGTGTTGTACCAGGAAGTTTCAATGGCGTGCGGCTGGTAGGTCTTATCCATGCGCGGCGGGACCCTATTGGCATTTATTCAGGAAAAGCCGGGAAGTATAGCGGGGCATGGGGCGCAGGGCGAGCGGGGCGGGCCGGGTGGAGACTTAAATGTGGGAGCCGGCCTGCCGGCGATGCACGCTCCGCGGTTTTTCAGGAAAGGCGCGGTGATGCTATCGCTGGCAGGCCAGCTCCTGCAGGAGACCGGGGAATTATTCGTACTGGGCTAGAAGCCGTTCCATCCGCGCCTCGAGGCGACGTTTGATTTCGGTTTCGATGTGCGGTGCGAAGTCGTCGATCACGTCCTGCATGATCAGTTGTGCGGCGGCGCGCAGTTCGCTGTCCAGGTGCAGCAGGGTGTCGGGGCCTTTATCCGCAGGCGCGGCGGTCGCAGTGGCGGGCTTCGCGACAGGGGCGGGAGTCGGTTCGACAGCTTGTGGTGCGTTGTCGATCGTGTCGAACAGCATCGGAATCTGTTCCTGCTCGCCCTCATCGACCGTGTCGGTCAGCAGTGGCGGTTGCAGATTGTCATCACCGAGCAGCTGGCGGATCGACTCGAGGTCATCCAGCAGGTGCGCGGGTTTTTGCAGCGGTTTTGGAGTGTCCATCGGCGTACTCAGAGTCGCTGTAAACGGTGGTCTTGCAGAGGATAGCCCTGTTCCCGGTAGAAACGGAAACTCTCCCGCGCCGCCGAACGGATCGCCGGATCTTCCACCACCACTTCCGCCACCCGGGCGAACTTGTTGGCGAAGGCCGGGACTTTCAGGTCCAGGTTGACGAGCAAATCCTGATGCTGGCCGCAGTCGTCACCCAGTCCAAGCACGATCAAACCATCCGGTTCATTTTCGGCAGGGCCGTGGGGCACAAAGGTTTCGCCCTTGAAGGACCACAGTCGCGCATCGAGGTCATCACGCTGGGCCGCATCGCTGCAGTGCAGGTAGATGCGGTGGCCCATCCGCCAGGCCTTCTCTGTGAGCTTGCAGGCAAAATCCAGACGCGCCGAGGGATTGGCACTGGGCAGGATATAAAAGTCGACTTTGGTCATTGCGGTTCCTGAGCTGCGAGCGGCGCCCCTCTAAAGAGACGCCGCTCGCAGTCATCGGTTTCAGGCCTTGGCGCGATCCAGCAGGTACTGGGTCAGCAGGGGAACCGGACGGCCGGTGGCGCCCTTGTCCTTGCCGCCGCTGGTCCACGCGGTGCCCGCGATGTCCAGGTGCGCCCAGTTCAGGTTCTTGGTGAAGCGCGACAGGAAGCACGCAGCAGTGATGGTGCCGGCCTTCGGCCCGCCAATGTTGGCGATGTCGGCGAACGGGCTGTCCAGCTGCTCTTGATACTCATCGAACAGCGGCAGTTGCCAGGCGCGGTCGTCGGCAGCCTTGCCGGCGCTCAGCAGTTGCTCGATCAGTTCGTCGTTGTTGCCCAGCAGGCCGGAGGTGTGAGCACCCAGGGCTACGACACAGGCACCGGTCAGGGTGGCGATGTCGATCACCGCTTGCGGCTTGAAGCGCTCGGAGTAGGTCAGGGCATCGCACAGCACCAGACGGCCTTCGGCGTCGGTGTTGAGGATTTCCACGGTCTGGCCGCTCATGGTGGTCACGATGTCGCCCGGACGCGAAGCGGTGCCGCTCGGCATGTTCTCGGCGCAGGCCAGGATGCACACCAGGTTGATCGGCAGTTTCAGTTCCAGCACGGCGCGCAGGGTACCGAACACGCTGGCGGCGCCACCCATGTCGTACTTCATTTCGTCCATGCCGGCGCCCGGCTTCAGGCTGATGCCCCCGGTGTCGAAAGTGATGCCTTTACCAACCAGCGCGTACGGCTTCTCGGATTTCTTGCCGCCGTTGTATTGCATGACGATCAGGCGCGGCGGCTGGGCGCTGCCCTGGCCGACGGCGTAGAACGAACCCATCCCCAGGGATTTGATCTTCTTCTCGTCGAGGACTTCGACTTTCAGATCCTTGAACTCTTTGCCGAGGTTCTTGGCTTGCTCGCCGAGGAACGTCGGGTGGCAAATGTTCGGCGGCAGGTTGCCCAGGTTGCGGGTGAATGCCATGCCGTTAGAGATCGCGGTGGCGTGGTTCACGGCGCGTTGCACTTCGGCCTGAGCGGCCTTGATGGTCAGCAGGGTGATTTTCTTCAGGGCACGCGGTTCGGCTTTCTGGCTCTTGAACTGGTCGAAGGTGTATTCGCCGTCGACCAGGGTTTCGGCCAGCAGGCGGGTCTTGCCGTAGCTGTCGCGGTTCTTGACGATGATTTCATCGAGTGCCAGTACGGCGTCACTGCCGCCCAGGCCTTTAAGGGTGTTGAGGATGCCGGCGACGATCTTGCGGAACGGGCGGTCGCCCAACTCTTCATCCTTGCCCACGCCGACCAGCAGCACGCGTTCGGCTTTCAGGTTCGGCAGGCTGTGCAGCAACAGGCTCTGGCCGACCTTGCCGGCCAGGTCGCCACGCTTGAGCACCGCGCTGATGGCGCCGCCGCTCAGTTCGTCGACCTGTTTGGCGGCGACGCCGAGTTTGCGGCCTTCGCCGACGGCAACCACCAGGGTGGCGGTTTTCAACGTTTCTGGGCTAACGCTTTTTACAACCAGTTCCATGTCCGGATCCCTGAATGAATGGTCAACACGCAGGCGTTCGACGTGTCCGCCGTCGCCTGCTTATATAGAGAGAAGAGGCGCAGGCCAGCGCCTGCGACAAGGGCCGCAGTTTGAACCTCGCTCCCTGCGCCTGACAACCCTCGGTTGTACGATCTTCAACGGATTGCACGCTTGGGTGAGTGTGCGCAGTGACAGGCGCCCTCAATCACAGGATAATGCCGCATCTTTTTTCGACGGCTCTGCCCTGCGGGCCCGTCGAGACGTTTGCTTGTTTGGCCGCCTTAGCCTGACAACCCTGGAGTGTCTGGTTTGATCGTCTTCCGTTATCTGTCCCGCGAAGTCCTGTTGACCCTGAGTGCGGTAAGTGCCGTGCTGCTGGTCATCATCATGAGCGGTCGCTTCATCAAATACCTTGCCCAGGCCGCCGCGGGCCAGCTCGATCCGGGATCGCTGTTCCTGATCATGGGCTACCGTCTGCCGGGCTTCATGCAGTTGATCCTGCCATTGGGCCTGTTCCTCGGGATCCTTCTGGCGTACGGCCGTTTGTACCTGGAAAGCGAAATGACCGTGCTGTCGGCCACTGGCATGAGCCAGCAGCGCCTGTTCCGCATGACCCTGTTTCCCGCCACCCTGGTGGCGCTGGTGGTGGCATGGCTGAGCCTGAGCCTGGCCCCGCAAGGTGCCAACCAGTTCCAGCTGCTGCTGAACAAGCAGGATGCGCTGACCGAGTTCGATACCCTGGAGCCGGGCCGCTTCCAGGCATTGCGCGATGGCACCCGGGTGACCTACACCGAAACCTTGAGCGACGACCGGGTCAACCTGGGCAGCGTGTTCATCTCGCAGAAAAACCTCGGTGCCAATCAGGCCGATCGCGGGATTTCCGTGCTGGTGGCTGAAAAGGGCCGGCAGGAAATCCGCCCCGACGGCAACCGCTACCTGATCCTGCACAACGGCTACCGTTATGACGGCAGCCCTGGGCTGGCCAACTATCGCGCCATCCATTACGAAACCTATGGCGTACTGCTGCCCAAGCCGGATGTCAGCGAGGAAGTCACCGACCGTGACGCCATGCCGACGTCGGCCCTGATGGCCAGCGACGACATCCGCGCAAAAACCGAACTGCAATGGCGTCTGTCGCTGCCGCTGCTGGTATTTATCGTGACCCTGATGGCGGTGCCGCTGTCGCGGGTCAATCCGCGCCAGGGGCGCTTCCTCAAGTTGTTGCCGGCGATTCTTCTTTATATGGCTTACCTGACCATCCTGATTGCCGCTCGCGGCGCCCTCGAAAAAGGCAAGATCCCGGCGAGCCTGGGTCTGTGGTGGGTGCATGCGATCTTCCTGGCCATCGGTATCGGCCTGCTGTACTGGGAGCCGCTGCGCCTGAAGCTGGCCAGTCGTCGCAGCGCTGCGCTGGAGGTGGCCCGTGGTTAAACTCGACCGCTATATCGGCAGCAGCGTATTCATCGCGATCATCGCGGTACTGGCGATCATTCTTGGCCTGGCCACCCTGTTTGCCTTTATCGACGAGATGAGCGACGTCAGCGAAACCTACACGCTGGTCGACGTGCTGAGCTTCGTACTGCTGACCGCGCCGCGCCGGCTCTACGACATGCTGCCGATGGCGGCGCTGATCGGCTGTCTGATCGGTCTCGGCAGTCTGGCAAGCAGCAGCGAACTGACCGTGATGCGCGCCGCCGGTGTGTCCATCGGGCGTATCGTCTGGGCGGTCATGAAGCCGATGCTGGTGCTGATGCTGGCCGGCGTACTGATCGGCGAATATGTTGCGCCGGCCACCGAGAGCATGGCGCAGGCCAATCGCTCGCTTGCCCAGGGCAGCGGCGACGCGCAGAGCGCCAAACACGGTATGTGGCACCGTCAGGGCGACGAGTTCATCCACATCAACGCCGTTCAACCCGATGGGCTGTTGTATGGCGTGACTCGCTATCACTTCGACAAGGAGCGTCATCTGCTGAGTTCGAGCTTTGCCAAGCGCGCCGAATTCGATGGCACCCGCTGGCAGCTTACCGATGTCACCACCACGCTGTTCCATGAGCGCAGCACCGAAGTCGTCAACACGCCGACCGAGGACTGGGATGTTTCCATCAGTCCGCAACTGCTCAATACCGTGGTCATGGCGCCGGAGGCGCTATCGATCACCGGTCTGTGGGGTTACATCCACTACCTGGCGGATCAGGGACTGAGCAATGGCCGTTACTGGCTGGCTTTTTGGGTCAAGGTGTTGCAGCCGCTGGTGACCGCCGCTCTGGTGCTGATGGCGATCTCCTTCATTTTCGGGCCGCTGCGTTCGGTGACCCTCGGTCAGCGAGTGTTCACCGGTGTGCTGGTGGGGTTCACCTTCCGCATCGTCCAGGATCTGCTCGGTCCATCCAGCCTGGTGTTCGGCTTCTCGCCACTGTTCGCGGTGCTGGTGCCGGCAGGCGTCTGTGCCCTGGCGGGTGTCTGGTTACTGCGTCGAGCCGGTTGATGAACAAGGTTTCACCCACGCTTTAGCTTTGAAAACGCCCCGGTCGCCAGACCGGGGCGTTTTTGCATGCAATCCGGGTGACAGGCGAACGTGACGCTTGCGCCGTGTATCAGGTACAATTCCCGGCTATTTTTCGGCGGGCCAAGCCTGCAGCCTTTTTGAGTGTTGATCCGTGAGTGATTTGAGTCATATCCGCAATTTCTCCATCATCGCCCACATTGACCATGGCAAGTCGACGCTGGCTGACCGTTTCATCCAGATGTGCGGTGGTCTGGCCGAGCGTGAAATGGAAGCCCAGGTACTGGATTCCATGGATCTGGAGCGCGAACGCGGGATCACCATCAAGGCCCACAGCGTTACCCTCTATTACAAAGCCAAAGACGGCGTTACCTACCAGCTGAACTTCATTGACACCCCGGGTCACGTCGACTTTACCTATGAAGTCAGCCGTTCCCTGGCCGCGTGTGAAGGTGCCTTGCTGGTGGTTGACGCCGGTCAGGGCGTAGAAGCCCAGTCCGTGGCCAACTGCTACACCGCCATCGAGCAGGGCCTGGAGGTCATGCCGGTCCTGAACAAGATCGACCTGCCGCAGGCCGAGCCTGACCGCGTCAAGGACGAGATCGAGAAGATCATCGGCATCGATGCCACCGACGCCGTCACCTGCAGCGCCAAGACCGGCCTGGGTGTCGACGAAGTGCTTGAGCGTCTGGTCGCAACCATTCCTGCGCCGACCGGCAACATTGAAGATCCGCTGCAAGCGTTGATCATCGACTCCTGGTTCGACAACTACCTGGGCGTTGTCTCTCTGGTGCGCGTGCGTCATGGCCGCGTGAAAAAGGGCGACAAGATCCTGGTGAAGTCCACCGGCAAGGTGCACCTGGTCGACAGCGTCGGCGTGTTCAACCCGAAACACACCGCCACCGCGGACCTGAAGGCCGGCGAAGTGGGCTTCATCATCGCCAGCATCAAGGATATTCACGGTGCGCCGGTCGGTGACACCCTGACCCTGAGCTCCACCCCGGATGTCCCGGTGCTGCCAGGTTTCAAACGCATTCAGCCACAGGTTTATGCCGGCCTGTTCCCGGTCAGCTCCGACGACTTCGAGGATTTTCGCGAAGCACTGCAGAAACTGACCCTGAACGACTCGTCGCTGCAATACACCCCGGAAAGCTCCGACGCACTGGGCTTCGGCTTCCGTTGCGGCTTCCTCGGCATGCTGCACATGGAGATCATCCAGGAGCGCCTGGAGCGTGAATACGACCTGGACCTGATCACCACGGCGCCGACCGTAATCTTCGAACTGGTGCTGAAAACCGGTGAAACGATTTACGTCGACAACCCGTCGAAGCTTCCGGACGTGTCCGCGATCGAAGACATGCGCGAGCCAATCGTGCGTGCCAACATCCTGGTACCGCAGGAGCACCTGGGTAACGTCATCACCCTGTGCATCGAAAAACGCGGTGTTCAGGTCGACATGCTGTTCCTTGGCAACCAGGTCCAGGTGACCTATGACCTGCCGATGAACGAAGTGGTCCTGGACTTCTTCGACCGTCTGAAATCCACCAGCCGCGGCTATGCTTCGCTGGACTACCATTTCGATCGTTACCAATCGGCTAATCTGGTGAAACTGGACGTGCTGATCAACGGCGACAAGGTCGATGCCCTGGCGTTGATCGTGCACCGTGACAACTCGCACTTCAAAGGTCGCCAGCTGACCGAGAAGATGAAAGAACTGATTCCTCGTCAGATGTTCGACGTGGCGATCCAGGCTGCCATTGGCGGTCAGATCGTTGCCCGGACAACCGTCAAGGCGCTCAGAAAGAACGTATTGGCCAAATGCTACGGCGGTGACGTCAGTCGTAAGAAGAAACTGCTCGAGAAGCAAAAGGCCGGTAAGAAACGCATGAAGCAGGTCGGCAACGTGGAAATTCCACAAGAAGCCTTCCTTGCTGTGCTCAGGTTGGAATAGTCAGGTCCTATGTCACTAAATTTCCCGCTGTTGCTGGTTATCGCCGTGTTCGTCTGCGGCCTGTTGGCGTTGCTCGATCTGTTGATCCTGGCACCGCGTCGGCGCGCCGCCATCGCTTCCTATCAGGGCAGCGTCAGCCAGCCGGATGTGCTGGTGGTGGAGAAACTGAACAAGGAACCGCTGCTGGTCGAATACGGCAAGTCGTTCTTTCCGGTGCTGTTCATTGTGCTGGTGCTGCGTTCGTTCCTGGTGGAACCGTTCCAGATTCCATCCGGCTCGATGAAACCGACCCTGGACGTCGGCGACTTCATTCTGGTGAACAAGTTTTCTTACGGGATCCGTCTGCCGGTGATCGACAGGAAAATCATCGAAGTCGGTGATCCGCAACGCGGCGATGTGATGGTGTTCCGCTACCCGAGCGACCCGAACGTCAACTACATCAAGCGCGTGGTCGGTCTGCCGGGCGACACGGTGCGTTACACCGCCGACAAGCGTCTGTTCGTCAATGGCGAGTCGATTGCCGAGCAACTGGTCGGCTCCGAGCCGGGCACTCTCGGCAGTGCGGAACTCTACAAGGAAAAACTCGGCGCCGCCGAGCACCTGATCCGCAAGGAAATGAGCCGCTACCGCGCCACGCCGGACCACACCTGGACCGTGCCGGCCGGGCACTACTTCATGATGGGCGACAACCGCGACAACTCGAACGACAGTCGCTACTGGGATGATCCGAACATTCCCAAGGATCTGCTGGGCATGGTTCCCGACCAGAACATCGTCGGCAAGGCCTTTGCGGTCTGGATGAGCTGGCCGGAACCGAAACTCAGCCACCTGCCGAATTTCTCGCGGGTCGGCCTGATCAAGTAAACAATCACGGCGCTGTTGACCACAGCGCCGAATGCATTTCTGGTGTCGGCACAATCGATCCAGGGCATGAAGCCACGATATTCAGGACGTCATTTTTGAACACAGCGTTAATTGTCCCAGGCCTGCGCCGCATCCCGGCGATGGCAGTGGAATCCAGCCACGAACTCAGCGTGGGTAAACCGTGAGCGTTTCTTTAAGCCGTCTCGAGCGCCAGCTCGGTTACACCTTCAAGGACCAGGAACTGATGGTCCTGGCCCTCACGCACCGCAGCTTTGCCGGACGCAACAACGAGCGTCTGGAGTTTCTCGGCGATGCGATCCTCAACTTCGTTGCCGGTGAAGCCCTGTTCGACCGCTTCCCGCTGGCCCGTGAAGGTCAGTTGTCGCGTTTGCGTGCGCGTCTGGTGAAAGGCGAGACTTTGGCCGTGCTGGCCCGTGGTTTCGATTTGGGCGAATACCTGCGCCTGGGCTCGGGTGAGTTGAAAAGCGGCGGTTTCCGTCGCGAATCGATTCTGGCCGATGCCCTGGAAGCACTGATCGGCGCGATCTACCTCGATGCCGGTATGGAAGTCGCCCGCGAGCGCGTCCTGGCCTGGCTGGCTGGCGAGTTCGAAGGCCTGACGCTGGTCGATACCAACAAGGATCCGAAGACCCGACTGCAGGAATTCCTGCAATCGCGCGGTTGTGAGCTGCCACGCTACGAAGTCGTGGATATCCAGGGCGAACCGCACTGCCGTACCTTCTTCGTCGAGTGCGAAGTTGTCCTTTTGAATGAAAAAAGCCGGGGTCAGGGTGTGAGCCGTCGCATTGCCGAACAGGTAGCGGCCGCCGCAGCACTGATTGCCCTGGGTGTGGAGAATGGCAATGACTGATACAAACGCAACTCGCTGTGGCTACGTTGCCATCGTCGGCCGTCCGAACGTGGGCAAGTCCACGCTGCTGAACCACATCCTCGGCCAGAAGCTCGCGATCACCTCGCGCAAGCCGCAGACCACCCGTCACAACATGCTCGGGATCAAGACCGAGGGCGACGTGCAAGCGATCTACGTCGACACCCCCGGCATGCACAAGGGCGGCGAAAAGGCCCTGAACCGCTACATGAACAAGACGGCTTCGGCGGCGTTGAAAGACGTTGACGTGGTGATCTTCGTGGTCGACCGCACCAAGTGGACCGAAGAAGACCAGATGGTCCTGGAACGCGTGCAGTACGTGACCGGTCCGCTGATCGTCGCGCTGAACAAGACCGATCGCATCGAGGACAAGGCCGAGCTGATGCCGCACCTGTCCTGGTTGCAGGAACAGCTGCCGAATGCGCAGATCATTCCGATCTCGGCGCAACAGGGTCACAACCTCGACGCGCTGGAAAAGGTCATCGCCGACCATCTGCCGGAGAACGATCACTTCTTCCCGGAAGACCAGATCACCGACCGCAGCAGCCGCTTCCTCGCCGCCGAACTGGTACGCGAGAAGATCATGCGCCAGCTCGGCGCCGAGCTGCCGTACCAGATCACCGTGGAAATCGAAGAATTCAAGCAGCAGGGTGCGACGCTGCACATCCATGCGCTGATCCTCGTCGAGCGTGACGGCCAGAAGAAAATCATCATTGGTGACAAGGGCGAGCGCATCAAGCGCATCGGCACCGAGGCGCGCAAGGACATGGAGCTGCTGTTCGACTCCAAGATCATGCTCAACCTGTGGGTCAAGGTGAAGGGCGGCTGGTCCGACGACGAGCGTGCGCTGCGTTCGCTGGGTTACGGCGACCTGTAAAAATCTCGGTTTTCTGATACGCCAGAAAACCCCTGTGGGAGCGGGCTTGCTCGCGAATGCGCAGTGTCAGTCGGCCTATACTTTGACTGATTCACCGCATTCGCGAGCAAGCCCGCTCCCGCATTTGGTTTTGGGTTGTTTACAAAACTGCGTTTCTTCATCGAGAACTCAATGTCGCAAACCCCGCCTCCCGCCCAACCCGCCTACGTCCTGCACTCCCGCGCCTATCGCGAAACCAGCGCCTTGGTGGATTTCCTCACGCCGCAAGGTCGGCTGCGGGCGGTGTTGCGCAGCGCGCGGGGCAAGGCCGGGACACTGGCGCGGCCATTCGTGCCGCTGGAAGTGGAATTGCGCGGCAAAGGTGAGTTGAAGAATGTCGGGCGCATGGAGAGTATTGGAAACGCGACATGGATGGTCGGCGAGGCATTGTTCAGCGGTCTCTATCTCAACGAGTTGCTGATACGCCTGCTGCCAGCCGAAGACCCGCATCCTGCGGTATTCGATCATTACGCTGCCACCTTGCTGGCTTTGGCTGAAGGCCGGCCACTGGAGCCTCTGCTGCGTTCCTTCGAATGGCGTCTGCTCGACGACCTCGGTTATGGCTTCTCCCTGAACACCGACATCAACGACGAGCCCCTTGCTGCGGACGGTCTCTATCGCTTGCAGGTGGATGCCGGACTCGAGCGGGTCTACCTGCTGCAACCCGGCCTGTTCAACGGCACCGAGCTGCTGGCCATGGCTGAAGCGGACTGGTCGGCACCGGGCGCACTGTCTGCCGCCAAGCGTCTGATGCGACAAGCGCTGGCCGTGCATTTGGGCGGTCGTCCCCTTGTCAGTCGCGAGCTGTTTCGCAAGCCCTGATCTCACCGTATGCTGTGCGCCGAATCTTTCCCTTCAGGAGCGCATCCGTGACCACCAGCAATCGCATTCTTCTTGGCGTGAACATCGACCACGTCGCCACCCTGCGTCAG
Source organism: Pseudomonas fluorescens (assembly GCF_012974785.1). Lineage (GTDB taxonomy): Bacteria > Pseudomonadota > Gammaproteobacteria > Pseudomonadales > Pseudomonadaceae > Aquipseudomonas > Aquipseudomonas fluorescens_BT. The sequence continues at coordinate 1,154,295 of NZ_CP027561.1, forward strand.
GCCCGTGGCACGCGCTACCCGGATCCGGTCAAGGCTGCGCTGGACGCGGAAGAGGCGGGCGCCGACGGCATCACCGTGCACCTGCGTGAGGACCGTCGCCACATTCAGGAGCGCGATGTGCTGCTGCTCAAGGATGTGCTGCAAACCCGCATGAACTTCGAAATGGGCGTCACCGAAGAAATGATGGTGTTTGCCGAGCGTATTCGTCCGGCCCATATCTGTCTGGTGCCGGAGACGCGTCAGGAACTGACCACCGAAGGCGGTCTGGACGTGGCGGGGCAGGAGGAGCGGATCAAGGCAGCGGTGGAGCGTCTGTCGAAGATCGGCAGCGAAGTATCGCTGTTCATCGATGCTGACGAGCGGCAGATCGCTGCCTCTAAACGTGTGGGTGCGCCGGCCATCGAGCTGCACACCGGGCGTTATGCCGATGCCGAGACGCCGACCGAAGTGGCCCAGGAGCTGAAGCGCGTGGCGGATGGCGTGGCATTCGGTCTGGCCCAGGGCCTGATCGTCAATGCCGGTCACGGTCTGCACTATCACAACGTTGAAGCCGTGGCGGCGATCAAGGGCATCAACGAACTGAACATCGGTCACGCGCTGGTGGCGCATGCGTTGTTCGTCGGCTTCAAGTCGGCAGTGTCGGAGATGAAGGCGTTGATCCTGGCGGCGGCAAAGGTCTGAACATCTACACAAGATAATGTGGGCGGGGGTGGACTACAGCGGCGGGTTTTCCTGCGCCGGTTTGGATTTGTCGATCCCCGGCACATGCAGATTGCCTTCGGCGACCTGATCGCCCTCAAGCTGCGGCTGGGTCACCCAGGTCAGGATGTCGTAGTAGCGGCGGATGTTCGCCACGAAATGCACCGGTTCGCCGCCCCGGGCGTAGCCGTAGCGGGTCTTGCTGTACCACTGCTTCTGCGACAGGCGCGGCAGCATCTTCTTCACATCCAGCCACTTGTCCGGATTCAGGCCTTCCCGGGACGCCAGTTTGCGCGCGTCATCCAAGTGACCGCTGCCCACGTTGTAGGCAGCCAGTGCAAACCACGTACGATCCGGTTCCTGGATCGAGTCATCCAGTTGATCCTTCATGTAGGCCAGGTACTTGGCGCCGCCCATGATGCTCTGCTTCGGATCGAGGCGGTTGGACACACCCATGGCCTGTGCAGTGTTCTGGGTCAGCATCATCAGGCCGCGCACGCCGGTCTTCGAAGTGACGGCCGGTTGCCACAGCGATTCCTGATAACCGATGGCCGCGAGCAGGCGCCAGTCGACTTTCTCTTTCTTGGCGTAGGTCTTGAAGTGCTGTTCGTACTTGGGCAGGCGCTGCTGCAAATGCTGGGCGAAGGTCGTGGCGCCCATGTAGCCGAGGACGTCGACGTGGCCGTAGTAGCGGTCTTTCAGGCGTTGCAGGGTGCCGTTTTTCTGCACCTTGTCCAGATAACTGTTGATCTCGTTGAGCAGGCTGTTGTCTTCGCCAGAGGCCACCGCCCAGCTCTGGCTGCGCGCATCGCCAAGGTCGAAGGCGACGCGGATGTTGGTGAAGTAAACCTGGTTCATCGCCACTTCGTTGGAATCGACCAGAGTCAGGTCGATCTGGCCCTCATCGACCATGCGCAGCAGGTCGACCACTTCAACGGCGTCGGACTCTTCGTATTCAATCCCGGGATATTTCTGTTTCAGCTCGGCGAGCTGTTCGGCGTGGGTGCTGCCCTTGAGCACCATGATTTTCTTGCCGACCAGCTCACTGGCGTCGGTCGGCCGCGACTGGCCGTTGCGATAGATGATCTGCGGGGTGACTTCGAGGTAGGAATGGGAGAACCGTACCTGTTTCTTGCGCTGTTCGCTGCTGACCAGGCCAGCGGCGGCCAGCACCGGGCCGTTGGGTTTGCCGATCTGATCGAACAGGTCGTCGAGGTTGTCGGCGGTCTCGATTTTGAGTTCCACCCCCAAATCGTCGGCGAAGCGCTTCACCAGCTCGTATTCGAAGCCGGTCTCGCCGCTGCGATCCTGAAAGTAGGTGGCGGGGCTGTTACGGGTGATCACCCGCAGCACACCATCCTCCTTTACGCGCTCGAGGGTGTTGGGTTTATCAACACAGCCACTGAGCATCAGGAAGAGTCCGGTAGCGATCAGCCATTTGGCGTACCGCGGACGCAAAGCCGTTGGGGAAAACATGTGCGCAGTATACGCAAAGCGCAACGGGCGCCATATCTCGACAGTGGAGGGGTTGTCTGCTAGCGATCGAAAAAGCACCCGCAACCCCACAGGAACGGGGCCGCAGAGCGTTTTGTGACAGAAAAAATAAGCTGCCTTTGCGCAAGCTCGAAATCTGACTTCAGAGGCAGAAACACAGATTGAGGTCCGAGTGCAACCGTGCGTAGCGTTTCGGGTGATGTTGAGGTCGGTTTAGGCTAGAATGCACGGCCTCAAAGCACACCCCTTCCCGAGGCTGTCCCGAAGATGTTGATCCTGCGCGGCGCTCCTGCCCTTTCTGCCTTTCGCCACAGCAAACTCCTTGAGCAACTGAGCCAGAAGGTTCCAGCTGTCAGTGGCCTGTATGCTGAATTCGCTCACTTCGCCGAAGTCACCGGCGTCCTGACCGGCGACGAACAGCAGGTGCTTGCGCGCCTTCTGAAGTACGGTCCAAGCGTTCCGGTTCAAGAGCCGAGCGGTCGTCTGTTCCTGGTGTTGCCACGTTTCGGCACCATCTCGCCATGGTCGAGCAAGGCCAGCGACATCGCCCGCAACTGCGGCCTGAGCAAGATCCAGCGCCTGGAGCGCGGCATCGCGTTTTATGTGGCCGGTCAGTTCAGCGAAACCGAAGCGCAGCAGATCGCCGACGTACTGCATGACCGCATGACCCAGATCGTTCTGGGCAACCTCGAACAGGCTGCCGGTCTGTTCAGCCACGCCGAGCCGAAGCCGCTGACCGCCATCGACATCCTCGGCGGTGGTCGCGCTGCGCTGGAGAAGGCCAACGTCGAGCTGGGCCTGGCCCTGGCCGAAGACGAGATCGACTATCTGGTCAACGCCTTCAACGGTCTCAAGCGCAACCCGCACGACATCGAACTGATGATGTTCGCCCAGGCCAACTCCGAGCACTGCCGCCACAAGATCTTCAACGCCAGTTGGGATATTGACGGCGAGAGCCAGGAAAAAAGCCTGTTCGGCATGATCAAGAACACCTATCAGATGCACAGCGAAGGCGTGCTGTCCGCTTACAAGGACAACGCTTCGGTGATCGTCGGCAACGTCGCCGGCCGCTTCTTCCCGGATCCGGAAACCCGCCAGTACGGCGCGGTGCAGGAGCCGGTGCACATCCTGATGAAGGTCGAAACCCACAACCACCCGACCGCGATCGCTCCGTTCCCGGGCGCGTCCACCGGTTCCGGTGGCGAGATCCGCGACGAAGGCGCAACCGGCCGTGGCGCCAAACCGAAAGCCGGCCTGACCGGTTTCACCGTGTCGAACCTGCAGATCCCTGGCTTCGAACAGCCTTGGGAAGTGCCGTACGGCAAGCCCGAGCGCATCGTCAACGCGCTGGACATCATGATCGAAGGCCCGCTGGGCGGCGCCGCGTTCAACAACGAGTTCGGTCGTCCGGCCCTGACCGGTTACTTCCGTACCTTCGAACAATCGATCAGCACCCCGCATGGTGATGAAGTTCGTGGTTACCACAAGCCGATCATGCTCGCTGGCGGCATGGGCAACATCCGTGAAGAACACGTCAAGAAAGGCGAGATCGTCGTCGGCTCCAAGCTGATCGTGCTCGGTGGCCCGGCAATGCTGATCGGTCTGGGCGGCGGCGCTGCTTCCTCCATGGCCACCGGCACCAGCTCGGCGGATCTGGACTTCGCTTCCGTTCAGCGTGAAAACCCTGAAATGGAACGTCGCTGCCAGGAAGTCATCGACCGTTGCTGGCAACTGGGCGACAAGAACCCGATCAGCTTCATCCACGACGTGGGGGCGGGCGGTCTGTCCAACGCCTTCCCGGAACTGGTCAACGACGGCGACCGCGGTGGCCGTTTCGAACTGCGCAACATTCCAAACGACGAGCCGGGCATGGCCCCGCACGAAATCTGGTCCAACGAATCCCAGGAGCGTTACGTTCTGGCCGTCGGCCCGGCCGACTTCGAGCGCTTCAAGGCGATCTGCGAACGTGAGCGTTGCCCGTTCGCCGTTGTCGGTGAAGCGACCGCCGAACCGCAACTGACCGTGACTGACAGCCACTTCGGCAACAACCCGGTGGACATGCCACTGGAAGTGTTGCTGGGCAAGGCGCCGCGCATGCACCGTTCGGTGGTTCGCGAAGCCGAGCTGGGCGATGACTTCGATCCGTCGAACCTCGACATCGGCGAAAGCATCGAACGCGTTCTGCACCACCCGGCCGTGGCAAGCAAAAGCTTCCTGATCACCATCGGCGACCGCACCATCACAGGCCTCGTGGCCCGTGACCAGATGGTCGGCCCTTGGCAGGTTCCGGTGGCCGACGTGGCCGTCACCGCCACCAGCTTCGACGTCTACACCGGTGAAGCGATGGCGATGGGCGAGCGCACTCCGCTGGCGCTGCTGGACGCTCCGGCGTCGGGCCGCATGGCCATCGGCGAAACCCTGACCAACATCGCCGCCTCGCGCATCAACAAGCTCTCCGACATCAAACTGTCGGCGAACTGGATGTCCGCTGCCGGCCACCCGGGTGAAGACGCGCGCCTGTACGACACCGTGAAAGCGGTCGGCATGGAACTGTGCCCCGAGCTGGGCCTGACCATTCCGGTGGGCAAGGACTCCATGTCCATGGCCACCCGCTGGAACGACAACGGCGAAGACAAGACCGTCACCTCGCCGATGTCCCTGATCGTGACCGGTTTCGCGCCAGTGGCTGACATCCGTCAGACCCTGACCCCGGAACTGCGCATGGACAAGGGCACCACCGATCTGATCCTGATCGACCTCGGTCGCGGCCAGAACCGCATGGGCGCCTCGATCCTGGCCCAGGTTCACGGCAAGCTCGGCAAGCAGGCGCCGGACGTCGACGACGCCGAAGACCTGAAAGCGTTCTTCGCGGTGATCCAGGGCCTCAACGCCGATGGTCACCTGCTGGCGTACCACGACCGTTCCGACGGTGGTCTGCTGACCTCCGTGGTGGAAATGGCCTTCGCCGGCCACTGTGGTCTGAGCCTGAACCTGGACAGCGTTGCCGAAAGCTCCGCTGAAATCGCCGCGATCCTGTTCAACGAAGAACTGGGTGCGGTGATCCAGGTTCGTCAGGACGCCACCCCGGACATCCTCGCGCAATTCAGCGCGGCCGGTCTGGGCGACTGCGTTTCCGTGATCGGTCAGCCGATCAACAACGGCCAGATCAACATCACCTTCAACGGTGACACCGTGTTCGAAGGCCAGCGTCGTCTGCTGCAACGCCAGTGGGCCGAGACCAGCTACCAGATCCAGCGTCTGCGCGACAACGCCGACTGCGCCGAGCAAGAGTTCGATGCGCTGCTGGAGGAAGACAACCCGGGCCTGAGCGTCAAGCTGAGCTACGACGTCAACCAGGACATCGCCGCGCCTTACATCAAGAAAGGCATCCGCCCACAGGTTGCCGTGCTGCGTGAGCAGGGCGTCAACGGTCAGGTGGAGATGGCGGCCGCATTCGACCGCGCCGGTTTCAATGCGATCGACGTGCACATGAGCGACATTCTGGCCGGCCGTGTCGACCTGAACGAGTTCAAAGGTCTGGTGGCCTGCGGTGGTTTCTCCTACGGCGACGTTCTCGGCGCCGGTGAAGGCTGGGCCAAGTCCGCACTGTTCAACAGCCGTGCCCGCGATGCGTTCCAGGGCTTCTTCGAGCGTAACGACAGCTTCACGCTCGGCGTGTGCAACGGTTGCCAGATGATGTCCAACCTGCACGAGCTGATCCCGGGCAGCGAGTTCTGGCCGCACTTCGTGCGCAACCGCTCCGAGCAGTTCGAGGCGCGCGTGGCGATGGTGCAGATCCAGGAGTCGAACTCGATCTTCCTGCAGGGCATGGCCGGTTCGCGCATGCCGATCGCCATCGCTCACGGTGAAGGCCATGCCGAATTCGAAAGCGAAGAGGCACTGCTTGAAGCCGATCTGTCCGGTTGTGTGGCGATGCGATTCGTCGACAACCACGGCAAGGTCACCGAAGCCTACCCGGCCAACCCGAACGGTTCGCCGCGCGGGATCACCGGCCTCACCAGCCGCGACGGTCGCGTGACAATCATGATGCCGCACCCGGAGCGTGTTTTCCGTGCCGTGCAGAACTCGTGGCGTTCGGAAGACTGGAACGAAGACGCTCCTTGGATGCGCATGTTCCGTAATGCTCGTGTGTGGGTGAACTAAGGGCTGTGTACAAGCTCGCGTTTTTTGTTCCCGACAGTCATGTCGAGGTGGTCAAGGACGCTCTATTCGCTGCCGGTGGTGGGCGGATCGGTGACTATGACCACTGTGCGTGGCAGGTGCTTGGTACGGGTCAGTTTCGGCCTCTGGACGGTAGTCAGCCGTTCATTGGCGAGGCGGGGCGGGTTGAGCGGGTCGAGGAGTGGAAGGTCGAGCTTGTTGTTGGCGATGAGTTGATTCGTGGGGTGGTGGCGGCTTTGAAGGCTAGCCATCCTTACGAGACGCCGGCTTATGAGGTTTGGCGGCTGGAGGATTTTTGATCTTCCTTGGCTGCTGAAACGGGAAACCCGCTGAGAGTGATTTCAGCGGGTTTTTTGGTTTTTGGGGTTGGGTGAATATCCGTTTCTTCGGGTGTTGCGGCTTATGGTTCCGCCCTTACGGCGGGTCACTTTTGACAAACGCCTCAAAAGTAACCAAAAAGGCTTGCCCCTGCGTTCGGCACCTCGCTGTGGCTCGGTGTTCCTTCGTTCCGGGATTCATCCGGGGGGCATCGCCTACGGTTTGCTTCGCTGCACCTCCTCTCGATGCATGCGGCTGCGCCGCACGGTCGCTGCGCTCCCACCCCCGGATAAATCCCTCCACTCAGCCTGCCGATGGGGCCGGCACGTCAAAAGCTTTACTCGAGCTAACGCTCATCGTGTTGAGTGGTGGGGAGCGAAAGCAGAAGCGGAAGTTGAAGCAGGAGCAGGAGCAGGAGCAGAAGAAGGGGAGGAAGCAAAGGAGGCAGAGGAAGCACGAGTCGAGTTGCATGTGTTTCAAACCCGAGTTCACCTCGGTTTTTCACGTCGGCGTACCTCTCCCAAACAACGCGGTCAGTCTCCTCTCCCTCCGGGAGAGGGTTAGGGTGAGGGGAATTCTGCGACCGTACAAAGATGCATCGAATCCCCCCCACCCATCGATTCAGAGGTCACCCTAAACCTTTGCACTCACCTCACTCCGATTGACCAACCCCTCAATCGCCGCACTCAGACTCTGCGCCCGCTCACCCACCAGCAAGTGCCACACGCCATCTTCCAGCGCGCTCACGCCCAGACATCCAAGCTCTTTCAACCGGCTTTCCGAGAGCGCCTTGCCATCGGCCAGTTGCAGGCGAATCCGGCTCATGGCGATGCAGTCGAGTTGCAGCACATTGTCGCTGCCGCCCAGAGCGCTCAACCATTGTTGAGCTTGCGGTGCGGTGACTGCGACGGGCTCGCTGGGTTCGACGACGGCGACAGGAGCCGTCACTGCGGCTCGGCCCAACGCCGGCATCGCCAGTCGAATCTCATCGGCAATGCTGTCGGCCATCGGCCCCACAACAACCTGCAAACTGCCGCCCTTGCCCGGGCGCACAACCGCCATAGCGCCCAGTGCTTTCAAGTCCGCATCGGAGGCCTTGTTGCGATCGACCATTTCCAGTCGCAGACGCGTAGTGCACGCGCCGACGGTGAGCAGATTTTCCGCGCCGCCGAGTGCCTTGATGTAAGCGCTGGCGCGTTCGTTTTCGGTCAGGACCGCTTTGTCGGCGGTGGCGACGTCTTCGCGTCCCGGGGTTTTCAGGTTGAAGCGGCGGATACAGAAATCGAACACCGCGTAGTAGATGACGGCATACGCCAGGCCCACCGGCACGACGAGCCAGCCGTTGGTGGAACGTCCCCAACCCAGCACCATGTCGATGAAGCCTCCAGAGAAGGTGAAGCCCAAGTGGATGTTCAATGCGTTGGTGATTGCCATCGACAGTCCGGTCAGCAGCGCATGCACCAGATACAGCAGCGGTGCGAGGAACATGAAGGCAAATTCGATCGGTTCGGTCACCCCGGTGAGGAACGCCGTCAGCGCCATCGACAGGAAGATCCCGCCCATGACTTTGCGGCGCTCCGGCAGGGCGTTGCGGTACATCGCCAGGCAGGCGGCGGGGAGGCCGAAGATCATGACCGGGAACATGCCGGTCATGAACTGGCCGCCTTTCGGGTCGCCGGCGAAGTAGCGGGACAGGTCACCGGTCACCAGCGCGCCGGTGGTCGGGTCGGTGAAGTTGCCGAACACGAACCACGCCATGTTGTTGAGGATGTGGTGCAGGCCGGTGACGATCAGCAGGCGGTTGAACACGCCGAAGACGAACGCGCCGAAGCTGCCGCTTTCCATCAGCAGGGTGCCGAAGCTGTTGATGCCGTGCTGGATCGGCGGCCAGATGTAACCGAACAGTACGCCCAGGCCGACCGCGCTGAAACCGGTGACGATGGGGACGAAGCGCCGGCCGCCGAAGAATGCCAGGTACTCCGGCAGCTTGATGTCTTTGAAGCGGTTGTACAGCGCGCCGGCCATCAGGCCGCTGACGATCCCGGCGAGCATGCCCATGTTGATGGTCGAATCGAGCACCTTGAGGGTGGAGATCATCACCAGGTAACCGATCACCCCGGCGAGGCCGGCGGTGCCGTTGTTGTCCTTGGCGAAACCGACGGCGATGCCGATGGCGAAGATCATCGCCAGGTTGGCGAAGATCACCTGACCGGCGTCGTGGATGATCGCGATGTTCAGCAGGTCGGTGTCGCCCAGGCGCAGCAGCAGGCCGGCGATCGGCAGGATCGCGATCGGCAGCATCAGTGCCCGGCCGAGGCGTTGCAGGCCTTCGATGAAGAGTTGGTACATGGCGTTTGTCCTTGTTGTTTTTGTTAGCGCAGAGGCCAATGTTGATGACAGGCATGACGCACCGCAGCGGCGCTGCTCAGCTTGAGCAAGTCCCGGGCGAGGCGTTGGCATTCGGCTTCGTGCAGCTGGCGCACGCGATCCTTGATTTCGCCGATCTGTACCGGGCTCACCGACAGTTCGGTCACGCCCAGGCCGATCAACACCGGCGTCGCCAGCGGATCCGAGGCGAGGGCGCCGCACACGCCGACCCAGCGTTTATGCACCGCCGCGCCTTCGCAAGTCATGGCGATCAGGCGCAGCAGCGCCGGGTGCAAGGCATCGACCCGTGCGGCGAGGCCGGCGTGGTCGCGGTCCATGGCCAGGGTGTATTGCGACAGATCGTTGGTGCCGATGGACAGGAAGTCGGCGTGCTCGGCCAGTTGTTCGGCTTGTAGCGCGGCGGCCGGGACTTCGATCATCACGCCGATTTCCGGACGTTGGCTGATGCCCAGTTCCAGGCACAGCGCATCGACCCGTTGGCGGATGTGCAGCAGTTCGTCCACTTCGGTGACCATCGGCAGCAGGATCCGGCAGCGCTGCAACGGGCTGACCTGCAGCAGGGCGCGCAGTTGCTGGTCGAGGATTTCCGGGCGTGCCTGGGCCAGGCGAATGCCGCGCAGGCCGAGCACCGGGTTGGCCTCCACGGGCAGCGGCAGGTAATCGAGTTGTTTGTCGCCGCCGACGTCGATGGTGCGGATGATCACCGACTTGTCGCCCATCGCATCGATCACGGCTTGATAGGCGGCGCGTTGCTCTTCGACATCCGGCGCGGTGTTGCGATCGACGAACAGAAATTCGGTGCGCAACAGGCCGACGCCGTCAGCGCCGTTGGCAAATGCATCCGCCGCTTCGTGGCTGGAGGCGACGTTGGCGACCACTTCGATGGCCACGCCGTTGCGGGTTTCCGCCGGCAGATGGGCCTGGGCTTGCTGGGCGTTGCGTCGTTGTTGGCGGTCGATCTGCGCCTGCCGGACTTCGGCCAGACGCTCGGCATTCGGCGTCAGTTCGAGGCGGCCACCGTCGGCATCGAGCACCACCGATTGACCTTGCGCCTGATCGAGCAGCGCCGAGCCCAGTGCGACCATGCACGGCAGGCCTTTGCCCCGGGCCAGAATCGCCACGTGGGAAGTCGCGCCACCCTCGGCCATGCACAAGCCGGCGACGCCTTGTGCGCTCAGTTGCAACAGGTCCGAGGGCGTCAGTTCGTGAGCGGCGACGATGGCGCCGGCCGGCACGTCGTAATGCCAGGCTTCACCAAGCAGGGCGCGCAGCACCCGTTGTTTCAAGTCGCGCAGATCGTTGGCGCGCTCGGCCAGCAGCGGGCTGCCGGTATTTTGCAGCACTTCGCATTGCGCATCGATGGACTGGCTCCAGGCGTGGGTCGCCGCCGTGCCGGTTTCAATCGATTGCCGGGCGGCGTCGAGCAGGGCCGGGTCTTCCAGCAACGCGAGGTGCGCAGCAAAGATCGCTTCTTCGTCGGCATTGCGCTGTTTTTTCGCCTGGGCGAGGGTGCTGTCGATTTCGCTGCGAACCTGATTCAGCGCCGTGTCGAGGATCTGCAATTGTTGTTCGGGCTGATGATTGCCAGCGTCCGCCGGCAGGTTGATCGCGTTCAAGCGAAACAGCGGCCCGCCCACCAGACCCGGTGCGGCGCAAACACCGTACAACACGCCAGCCTCGACCGGACGATTGCGTGGGGCGGCAGCAATCGGTGCGGCGGCGTGATGATCCTCCGGCAGGGCGGTGGCCAGTGCAGTGAGCAAGGCCTGCAACGCAGCCTGTGCGTCCGGACCCTGGCAACTGACCTGCACTTCGTCCTGTTCGCCAATTGCCAGGCCCATCAAACCGATGAGGCTGTTGCACGGCGCCGACTTGCCGGCGAAATGCAGCTGCGACTGGCTCTTGAACCCTTGCGCGGTCTGGCGGATTAACGCCGCCGGGCGTGCATGCAGACCGCCGCGATGGGCGACCTGCACGTGACCGTGAACTTGCGGGCCGCCGAGTTCTTCTGTATTTGCCGCGGCATTGTGACGAGCGACGATGTGCAGCAGCGGCTCGCCCACCTTCACCGTTTTCAGGGTGATGGGGCGCGCCTGGAAATCCTGGCTGTTGGTCAGGATCAGCAGGCTGACCAGGCTTTTGCACTGGCGGCCGACCTTGTCCAGGTCATAGCGCAGCAGCGGCTGGCCATTGCTGACCCGCGCGCCTTCCTTGACCAGCATCGAGAAGCCTTCACCCTGCAACTCCACCGTGTCCAGGCCCAGGTGCAGCAACAACTCGGCGCCGTTGTCGGCGCGCACGGTCAGTGCATGCCCGGTGCGGGCGACGTGGATCACCACACCGGCGCAGGGCGAGTACAACGTGTCGTTCAGCGGATCGATGGCAATGCCGTCGCCCATGGCGCCGCTGGCGAACACCGCGTCCGGGACTTTGGCGAGCGTGAGCACCGGGCCGCTGAGCGGGGCGCTTAAAGTCAGCTCTTTATTGTTGTTGTGCATGGCTCGGTCTCATCAGGAAAAACGTTCGGTTCGCACTCAGTGCGTACGGGTGACTTTGCTCAGGTGGCGCGGCTGATCCGGGTCCATGCCACGGGCCACGGCCAGGTTGGCGGCCATCACGTAGAAACTCTGGATCGCCAGGATCGGGTCGAGAGCCGGGTGTTCGGCACGGCTCAGGGTCAGGTCGCGTTCGAGCACATCGTCCGGCGCCGCCAGCAATACACGGGCACCACGCTGACGCATTTCCGCCGCCAGGCTCAGCAGACCGGCCTGCTCGGCGCCGCGCGGGGCGAACACCAGCAAAGGGTAGTTTTCGTCGATCAGCGCCATGGGGCCGTGACGGACTTCGGCGCTGCTGAACGCTTCGGCCTGGATCGCCGAGGTTTCCTTGAATTTCAGCGCGGCTTCCTGGGCGATGGCAAAACCGGCGCCACGGCCGATCACCATCAACCGCTCGCAATTGCGCAGGGCGTCGATGGCCGGGCTCCAGTCCTGTTTCGCAGCATCACGCAAGCCTTCAGGCAGGGCGTTATGCGCTTCCAGCAATTCGCTGTCTTCTTTCCAGTGGGCGATCAGACGGGCGCTGGCGCTGAGGGTGGCGATGAAACTCTTGGTCGCGGCGACGCTGCTTTCGGTACCGGCCAGCAATGGCAGGCTGAATTCACACGCGGCTTCCAGCGGCGAATCGGCGGCGTTGACCATCGACACGCTCAAGGCGCCGCGTTTGCGCAGCAGGCGCAGGCTGTTGACCAGATCCGGGCTCTGGCCCGACTGGGAAAACGCGAACGCGACCTGACCGCTGACCTTCAGCGGCGCCTGTTGCATGGTCACCACCGACATCGGCAGCGACGCCACCGGAATGCCTAGTTGCTGCATGGTCAGGTAGGCGAAGTAGCTCGCCGCGTGATCGGAGCTGCCACGGGCAACGGTCATCGCCACTTGTGGCGGCTGACGGCGCAGGCGCCCGGCGATCTCGATCATCGAGCCATCGAGCTGTTGCAGTTGGGCTTGCACGGCCTCGAACGAGGACAGCGCCTCCTCAAGCATTTTTGAAGTCAATGTCTTCTCCTTCGACCATGACGGCGGTCAGTGTGAGTGAGCGATCCAGCCGCACGCAGTCGGCCCAGGCGCCGGGTTGCAGGCGCCCGCGTTCGGTGATGCCGAGGTAGTCGGCGGGGAATTGCGAAAGACGTTGCGAGGCCTCGGCGATCGGCAGGCCGATCTTCACCAGATTGCGCAAAGCCTGATCCATGGTCAGGGTGCTGCCGGCCAGCGTGCCGTCCGGCAGGCGCACACCACCCAGGCATTTGGTGACGGTATGGCTGCCGAGCTTGTACTCGCCATCGGGCATGCCGGCGGCGGCGGTCGAGTCGGTGACGCAGTACAGGCACGGAATCGAGCGCAGGGCCACGCGGATCGCGCCGGGGTGCACATGCAGCAGATCCGGGATCAGCTCGGCGAATTTGGCGTGGGCCAGCGCCGCGCCGACGATGCCCGGCTCGCGGTGATGCAGCGGGCTCATGGCGTTGTACAAATGGGTGAAACTGGTGGCGCCGGCTTCGAGGGCGGCGACGCCTTCCTCGTAACTGCCGAGGGTGTGGCCGATCTGCATGCGGATGCCACGGCCGCTCAGTTCACGAATCAAGCCATCGTGGCCGGCGATTTCCGGGGCAATGGTGATCACCCGGATCGGCGCCAGTGCCAGATAGTCTTCGACTTCGGCCATCAGCGCGGTGTGGGCGAAGTTCGGCTGGGCGCCGAGTTTGCCGGGATTGATGTACGGGCCTTCGAGGTGAACCCCGAGAACTCGGGCGGCGCCTTTCGGACGCTGCTCGCAGAACTCGCCGACATCCTTGAGCACGCTGGCAATCTCGGCACTCGGCGCGGTCATGGTGGTGGCCAGCAGCGAGGTGGTGCCGAAGCGCACGTGGGTCTTGGTGATGGTCGCGAAGGCGCTGGCGCCTTCCATGATGTCTTTGCCGCCACCGCCGTGAACGTGCAGGTCGATGAAACCCGGCAGCAGGTAAGGCAGGTCGTTATCCGCCGGATCGCACGGCACGCCTTCGATGGACACGACTCTGCCGTGTTCGTGGATCAGCCGGCCGCGAACCCAGCCGTCAGCGGTGAGGATGTTGTCTTCGGACATTTCGCTTCTCTCGTTTGGCCTGGCTGCTGATCAGCGGCGAAGCTCTGCAACAAAGTCGTAGTAGTCGTTGCGGCAATAGGTGTCGGTGACTTCGATCGGCGTGTTGTCTTCCAGGTAGCCGACCCGGGTCATCAGCAGCATCGCGGTGCCGGGGGCGATGCCGACCAGCGCGGCAAACTCGTCCGAGGCGTTGATGGCTTGAATGTGCTGCAAGGCGCGCACGATCGGTTTACCGATGCTGTCGAGGTGTTCGTAGAGGGAATCGCCCACCACTTGTGGCTTGGGCATGATCGAGGCGGGCAGGGTGCTCATCTCGATGGCCATCACCGTGTCGTCGGCTTTGCGCAGGCGTTTCATGCGCGCAACCTTGTCGTTCGGCGACAGACCGAGGCGAATCAGTTCTTCGTGGGTTGGCAGGGTGATTTCCCGCTCAAGCCATTGCGAGCTGGGCACGAAGCCCTTGAGACGGAGCATTTCGCTGAAACCCGACAGGCGCGACAGCGGTTGTTCAAGGCGTGGGGTGATGAAGGTGCCGGAACCTTGCAGGCGGCGGATCAAACCTTGATCGAGCAGAACCTCCAGTGCCTTGCGCGCGGTGACTCGGGAAATCCCCAGCATTTCGCTGAGATTGCGCTCCGACGGCATCGCCTGTTCGGCTTTCCACTGGCCGGCGTGGATCGCCGCTTCCAGATTGCGCGCCAGTTGCAGGTACAGCGGCGTCGGCTGGGAGTCGTCGGGACGTAGGGCGTGGAGGTCGTTCATGTAAGGCATTTCCGGCGCTGATATAGGATTGTTGTCGCTCGGTTGTCGGGCGAAAACTAATACCACTTGAATACCATGTCAACGCGGCGGAAAGTCCTGTAGTCCTTTGGAATCGGGTGTTTGAGGGCGGGTGGTTTCAAGTGGTATTAGAGATGGGCTCTGGAAAGCAAAAGATCGCAGTCTGCGGCAGTTCTGGCCGGTGAAAGTGGTATCACCGTTCAGACGTTGTCGCAGGCTGCGATCTTTTTCATTTATTTTTTGCGGGCGACCAGTGGTCAGGGGAAAGGGCCGCGTCGCGGCCACGAGAGAGCAGGTGACCAGGTTACAGAATCACGGGCGGATTTCGACCATCGTGCCGTCCGGCACCAGGTTCCACACTTCGCGCATGTCGACATTGCGCATGGCGACACAGCCATCAGTCCAGTCCAGTGTGTGGAACAGGTCTTCAGGTGTTTCTTCCGAATCCGGCGTGCCGTGGATCATGATCATCCCGCCAGGTTCGACGCCTTCCCGGCGGGCGCGGGCGGAGTCGGAAATGTTCGGGTAGGAAATGTGCATCGACAGATTGAATTTGTCGCTGGTCTTGCGCCAGTCGATCCAATAGAAGCCTTCAGGTGTGCGTTTGTCGCCTTCAATCAGTTTCGGACCTTTCTTTGCGCCCTTGCCCAGAGAAATGCGATAGGTCTTGATGGGCTTGCCGTCGGCGATCAACTGCAGTTGATGAGCCGATTTGAGCACCAGTACTTTTTCGATCAATGGTGTATTGGAGGGTGTCACGGTGGTCACGAAAGACGCTTGCGATACCGAAACGAACGACAGGCAGAACAGGGCAAGCAACCAGCGCATTGAAACGATTCCCCAGGAATGAAGCCGATACTTTATTTATAGATGTCATGCAGACGCTGTTGCAGCCCCGCGCTTTGTGTATCGGCCGGGCGCCGGCGAGATCAAGTGATGACTGGCTTGGCGAGCGGCGGAGTCGACTCGGAGCGAACCGGGTAGACCTCGGCACGGCGGTCAGCGAAGAAGCATTCTAAGGTACGCCCCACCGTGCGGAAAGCCAGCTCGTTCCATGGAATCTGCGCTTCGTCGAACAGTTGTACTTCGAGGCTCTCGGGGCCGGCGGCAAAATCCAGGTCTGCAAGCTCGGCGCGGAAGAACACATGCACCTGACTGATATGTGGCACATCGATCAGGGTGTAGATGCTCAGGTTGCGCACCCGGGCGCAGGCTTCCTCGGCGGTTTCCCGGATGGCGGCCTGCTCGATGGTCTCGCCGTTCTCCATGAAGCCGGCGGGCAGGGTCCAGTAGCCGAGGCGCGGTTCGATGGCGCGGCGGCAGAGCAGAACCTTGCTGCCCCAGGTCGCCACACACCCGGCCACGATATTGGGGTTCTGGTAGTGAATGGTCTGACAGCTGTCGCAGACAAATCGCAGCCGCGAATCGCCTTCGGGAATGCGCTGGGTCACCGGGTTGCCGCACTGGCTGCAAAATTTCATGCTGGGGTTCCTGAATGCTGCGCCTATCTTGGCGTGCAGCGGTGGCTGTCGGCAAGTTGTCGTTTCGCGACATGACGCCTGTCCGGGGCTTGGGCGGTCGCAATGATTGGTGCATGATGCAGGGTAAGGCACAGATCGAGAACACTTATGCTGGACGAGCTACTGCACCGGGTAAGCAATCACACGCCGCGCACGCTGGAGACCGACACGCGTTTCCCCGAGGCCGCCGTCCTGGTGCCGATTACTCGCAGTGACGAACCGGAGCTTGTCCTGACCTTGCGCGCCAGCGGGCTCTCGACCCACGGTGGCGAAGTCGCCTTTCCCGGTGGCAGACGAGACCCGGAAGACCCCGATCTGATCTTCACCGCCCTGCGTGAAGCCGAAGAGGAAATCGGCCTGCCGCCCGGCCTGGTCGAAGTGATTGGCCCGCTCAGTCCGCTGATCTCCCTGCATGGCATCAAGGTCACGCCGTATGTCGGGGTGATTCCCGATTTCGTCGAATACCTGGCCAACGATGCCGAGATCGCAGCGGTGTTCAGCGTGCCGCTGGAATTCTTCCGCAAGGATCCGCGCGAACACACCCACCGCATCGACTATCAGGGTCGCAGTTGGTACGTGCCGAGCTATCGTTACGGCGAATACAAGATCTGGGGGCTGACGGCGATCATGATCGTCGAGTTGATCAACCTGCTCTATGACGCCAGAATCAGCCTGCACCAGCCGCCCAAAAGCTTTACCAATACCTGAAGCCATCGCTCGAATGGCCAGCCATCGTGAGCCCTGAGGAAAACAAGATGAAATACCGCTTGGGCGACGCCCGCGTCGAAACCCATCCGCAGAGCTGGGTCGCCCCCAATGCCGTACTGGTGGGCAAGGTCAAGCTGGAGGAGGGCGCCAACGTCTGGTTCAACGCCGTGCTGCGCGGCGACAACGAATTGATCCTGATCGGCAAGAACAGCAACGTCCAGGACGGCACGGTGATGCACACCGACATGGGCTATCCGCTGACCATCGGCACTGGCGTGACCATCGGCCACAACGCGATGCTCCACGGCTGCACGGTCGGCGACTACAGTCTGATCGGCATCAACGCCGTCATCCTCAATGGCGCGAAGATCGGCAAAAACTGCATCATCGGTGCCAACTCGCTGATCGGCGAAGGCAAGGAAATTCCCGATGGTTCGCTGGTGATGGGCTCTCCGGGCAAGGTGGTGCGCGAACTGACCGAGCCGCAGAAGAAGATGCTCGAAGCCAGCGCCGCGCACTATGTGCATAACTCCCAGCGCTATGCGCGCGATCTGGTTGAGCAGGAAGAATGACGCCCCCCGAAAGACCCGTCGCTTCGCCGTGCGTGAGCATTTGTGCGCTGGACGAGGATGACATTTGCACCGGTTGCCAGCGTACGGTCGAGGAAATTACTCGCTGGAGCCGCATGACCAACGACGAGCGGCGCGTGGTGCTCGGGCTCTGTCATGAGCGGGCGAAGGCCAGCGGCCTGGTCTGGATGATCGGCAAAACGCCAGGGCAATAACCGATTTGATTGGCGTCATCGAAGGGCTGAAGTAACCTGTGCGCCAAATTGACAGGTCACGCCCATGCTCTTCCTCATCGCCTACATCAGCAGCGTCGTGCTGATCAACTTCGCCTTCTCCACCGCGCCCCACCTGGACATCATCTGGTCGGCCTGGGGCGGGCTGGTGTTCGTGCTGCGCGACATGGTGCAGATCCGTTTTGGCCACGGCGCGATTGTGGCGATGCTGGCGGCGCTGGTGCTGTCCTATGTCACGTCCGATCCGTCGATTGCGTTGGCCAGTGCCACGGCGTTCGCGGTCTCCGAGTGCATTGACTGGCTGGTGTTCACCATCACCAAGCGCCCGCTGCGCGACCGGTTGTGGATCAGCTCGGCGCTGAGCATTCCCCTCGACACCTTCATTTTCTTCGGCATGATCGACCTGCTGACGCCGCCAGTGCTCATCACTGCCCTGGCCTCGAAGTTTGCCGGTGTCACCGCTGTCTGGCTGATCATGACCTGGCGCGAGCGCAAACAGGCTGTCGCCGGCTGAAGCCAAACCCTCAGGTTCATGTAAAATGCCGCGTTTTCTCCCCATGGAAAGCGCGTCTGGCGTTGCTTTCCTCGATGATCCGCTTCTTTGAGGACCTGAGATGACCCGTATCGGAACTCCATTGTCGCCGACCGCGACCCGCGTATTGCTGTGTGGCTGTGGTGAGTTGGGCAAGGAAGTGGTGATCGAGCTGCAACGCCTGGGCGTTGAAGTGATCGCCGTTGACCGTTACGCCAATGCGCCGGCCATGCAGGTTGCTCATCGCAGCCACGTGATCAACATGCTCGACGGCGCCGCCCTGCGTGCAGTGATCGAAGCCGAGAAACCGCATTTCATCGTGCCGGAAATCGAAGCCATCGCCACTGCCACCCTGGTGGAGCTGGAAGCCGAAGGCTTCACCGTGATCCCGACCGCTCGCGCCGCTCAACTGACCATGAACCGCGAAGGCATCCGTCGCCTGGCCGCCGAAGAGCTGGACCTGCCGACTTCGCCGTACCACTTCGCCGACACCTTCGAGGATTACAGCAAGGCCGTTCAGGACCTGGGTTTCCCATGCGTCGTAAAACCGGTGATGAGTTCGTCGGGCAAGGGCCAGAGCCTGCTGCGCAGCGCCGATGACGTGCAGAAAGCCTGGGATTACGCCCAAGAGGGCGGTCGCGCCGGCAAAGGTCGCGTGATCATCGAAGGCTTCATCGATTTCGACTACGAAATCACTCTGCTGACCGTTCGACATATCGGCGGTACCACGTTCTGTGCTCCGGTCGGCCACCGCCAGGAGAAGGGCGACTACCAGGAGTCCTGGCAGCCACAGGCCATGAGCCCGATTGCTCTGGCTGAGTCCGAGCGCGTTGCCAAAGCGGTGACCGAGGCGTTGGGCGGCCGTGGTCTGTTCGGCGTCGAGCTGTTCATCAAGGGCGATCAGGTATGGTTCAGCGAAGTGTCGCCGCGTCCGCATGACACCGGTCTGGTGACCCTGATTTCCCAGGACCTGTCACAGTTCGCCCTGCACGCCCGGGCAATCCTTGGCTTGCCAGTGCCGCTGATCCGTCAGTTCGGTCCATCGGCTTCGGCGGTGATTCTGGTAGAAGGTCAGTCGACCCAGACGGCATTCGCCAACCTCGGCGCAGCACTGAGCGAACCGGATACCGCGTTGCGCCTGTTCGGCAAACCTGAGGTCAACGGCCAGCGTCGCATGGGCGTGGCCCTGGCGCGTGACGAGTCGATTGAAGCGGCTCGCGCCAAGGCGACCCGTGCTTCTCAGGCGGTCGTTGTAGAGCTGTAACCTCGCAAGCTGATCGCTCCCGCGTCGGGCGGGAGCGATCAGAGCCTTTACGACACCTGATTCAAATCGTTATTGCGCGTTTCCTTCAGGCACAGCACAGCGATCAAGCTGAGCACCGCGGCCGCAGACACATACCCGCCGACGTAACTCAAACCACCCATCGCCACCAGCTTCTGCGCGAAAAACGGCGCCGCCGAGGCCCCGACAATCCCGCCGAGGTTGTAGGCCGCCGATGCACCGGTATAACGGACGTGCGTCGGAAACAGTTCCGGCAGGAGCGCGCCCATCGGGGCGAACGTCACCCCCATCAGGAACAGCTCGATGCACAGGAACAGCGCCACGCCCCAGGTCGACCCCTGCGTCAGCAACGGCTCCATCAGAAAACCGGAAAGAATCGCCAGTACACCGCCGACGATCAATACGGGTTTGCGCCCGTAACGATCACTGGCCCAGGCCGACAATGGCGTGGCGGCCGCCATGAACAACACCGCGAAACACAGCAGTCCGAGGAATGTCTCGCGGCTGTAGCCCAGCGTCGACACGCCGTAGCTCAGGGAAAACACGGTCGAGATATAGAACAGTGCGTAGCAAACCACCATGGCGGCTGCGCCCAAGAGCGTCGGTGCCCAGTACTGGCTGAACAGCTCGACCAGCGGTACTTTCACCCGCTCCTGACGGGCGATGGCGTTGGCGAACACCGGGGTTTCGTGAAGCTTGAGGCGCACGTACAGCCCGACCATCACCAGCACCGCACTGAGCAAGAACGGAATCCGCCAGCCCCAACTGCGAAACTGTTCATCATCAAGGGTCATGGCGAGGGTCAGGAACAGGCCGTTGGCCGCCAGAAAGCCGATCGCAGGACCGAGCTGCGGGAACATGCCGAACCATGCCCGTTTGCCTTTCGGCGCGTTTTCGGTGGCCAGCAGCGCCGCGCCGCCCCATTCACCGCCCAATCCGAGACCCTGACCGAAGCGCAGCACACACAGCAGGATCGGCGCCCACGCCCCAATGCTGTCGTAACCCGGCAGTACGCCGATCAGCGTGGTGCAGACGCCCATCAGCAACAGCGAGGCCACGAGAGTCGACTTGCGCCCGATGCGGTCGCCGAAGTGGCCGAACAGCGCGGAACCCAGTGGACGGGCGAGAAAGGCGATGCCGAAGGTGAGGAATGCCGAGAGCATCTGTGCGGTGCCGGATGTCTGCGGAAAGAACACGGGCCCGATCACCAGTGCTGCGGCAGTGGCGTAGACGTAGAAGTCATAAAACTCGATAGCCGTGCCGATGAAGCTCGCGGTGGCCACCCGGGTGGCAGAGTTGGCCGGTTGGGCCGGCGCGGAGTCGCGGTAAGCGGTACTGGTCGTCATGCGGTGATCCCTGACAGTCATGAGCTCCATTGGAGCGAATTATTATGGTCGACTACCCGGGGATGTGGGATAGGGCGCGAGCGCTGTTTCAGGTAGGAACAGTCGTCGGTGTGCTGCGTAAAACGGCAATGAACCGGCCGGAACCTGTCAGGTGCGGGGTAAGCACGGGGGCGGCGGGGCTTGGGTAAGCGCCCTGATTATAGGAAGGTGGCTAACGATTGAACAAGCGGAGAACTAGCGGGCAGGTGCGAGCGCCGGTGCCGAGCTGGTGTGCCAGATGAGCACTTTGCTCACGCGGTTCTCCTCCGTTTCCAGAATCTCCAGGCGATAACGCCCGATCTTCAGGCAGACTGCGCTTTCCGGAATGGTTTCCAGCGCTTCGGTCACCAGGCCATTGAGGGTCCTGGGGCCATCGCTGGGCAGGTGCCAGCCCAGGCATTTGTTCAGCTCGCGGATCGAGGCGGCGCCGTCGATCACCATGCGTCCATCGGCCTGCGGGTGGATGTGCGGATTGTCGAGGCTGTGCTCGCTTTCGAATTCACCGACGATCTCTTCGAGAATGTCTTCCAGCGTGACAATCCCCAGCACTTCGCCGTACTCGTCCACCACCATGCCCAGACGCCGCTGTTGCTTGTGGAAATTCAGCAGTTGCAGTTGCAGCGGAGTGCTTTCCGGTACGAAATACGGCTCGTAGCTGGCGGCCAGCAGCGCTTCCCGGGTCAGGCTGTGATCGTCCAGCAAATGACGGAATTGCCGAGTGTTGAGGATCGCCTCGACCTGGTTGATGTCACTGTGGAAGACCGGTAGGCGGGTGCGCTTGTTGTGGCGCAACTGCTCAATGATTTCTTCGATGGGGTCATCGAGATTGATGCCGTCGACGTCACTGCGGGGCACCAGGATGTCGTTGACCGTGATGTTGTCCAGCGCGTGGATGCCGGAAACCGGGTGCGGTCGAGACGGATGTTCCGGGTCGTCATGGCGCTCAGGCGGGACGTCGTCTTCGCTCTGCTGCACGACCTGAGGCTTGCGCACCAGTGGGCGCATCAGCAAGCTGCTGATGCCGCTGAACAGCCATGCAAGCGGATAGATCACTTTCAGCGGTACTGCCAGCAACGTGTTGCCGAATGACAGCACGGCATCCGGATAGCGTTGTGCGAGAGTGCGCGGGAAGTAGTCGGCAAACACCAGCAATACGGCGCCGGCGCCCAGAGTGGCTGCCCAGGGGCCGTTCTCTTCACAAAGGAAAATCGCCAGCAGCGTGGCAAGTACCACGGCGAGGGCTCGACACAGGGTGTTGCACAGGATCAGGCTGTCGAGGGGAAAACCGAGCTTCGCCAGCGGTTTGTCGCTCGCACGCGAAGCAGTACGTTGTGCCAGCAGATGCTGTTGCGCAACTTCCACGGCGGTAAACAACCCCGACCAGAGAATCAGCAGGACAAATACCGCGAGCATCGGCCCTATGGGCAAACCGTCCATTTATGCCGCCCGTCAGATGTGCAGAATGTATTCACGGACCAGTTTGCTGCCGAAATACGCCAACATCAGCAGGCAGAAACCGGCGAGGGTCCAGCGGATCGCCTTGTGGCCGCGCCAGCCGAGGCGATTGCGGCCCCACAACAGCACGCTGAACACGACCCAGGCCAGGCAGGCCAGCAGAGTTTTGTGCACAAGATGCTGGGCAAACAGGTTCTCGACGAACAGCCAGCCGGAAATCAGCGACAGCGACAGCAGTGTCCAGCCGGCCCACAGGAAACCGAACAGCAGGCTTTCCATGGTCTGCAGCGGCGGAAAGTTCTTGATCAGCCCGGACGGGTGCTTGTTCTTGAGCTGGTGATCCTGCACCAGCAGCAGCAAGGCCTGGAACACGGCGATGGTGAACATGCCGTAGGCAAGAATCGACAGCAGGATATGCGCGAGGATGCCCGGCTCTTCGTCGATGATCTGCACGGTACCGGTCGGCGCGAACTGCGCCAGCAACACCGTGACCGCCCCCAGCGGGAACAGCAGGACCAGCAGGTTTTCCACCGGGATCCGCGAGCAGGCCAGTAGGGTCAGGGCGATGACTGCCGCGGCAATCAGGCTCGAAGCACTGAAGAAGTCCAGGCCCAGACCGATCGGCGTCAACAGATGAGTGAGCAGGCTGGCGCTGTGGGCCAGCACGGCGAGGACGCCAAGCGAGACCAGCAGGCGCTTGTTGGCCTTGGCACCGGTGGCCAGACGGGTGCCCTGATAGAGGGTCGCAGCGGCATAGAGAAGGGCGGCGGCGAGGGTGGTCAGCAAACTCGGTGACAAGGGGAGCATAAATCCTGTTAGGCAAGCCCGAAAGGGGCTGAGTTTGGCATAGAACAGTCGTCGCACGAAAGACCGGCAAGCTGACAGCGAGGTGTCCGCCAGACGCAGTCTTCGCTATAATCCGCGACCTGCCCACGCCGCAGGCTCGCCGAGTACATGTTGATTTCGGTCCGGGCCGCCATTATCCCGGTCTACACAGGGCCTGAAAGGATCGCGCAATGTTTGAAAACTTAACCGACCGTCTCTCGCAGACGCTGCGCCATGTCACCGGCAAGGCGAAACTGACTGAAGACAACATTAAAGACACCTTGCGCGAAGTGCGCATGGCGTTGCTTGAGGCCGATGTCGCCCTGCCGGTGGTCAAGGACTTCGTCAGCTCGGTCAAGGAACGCGCTGTCGGCACCGAGGTGTCGCGCAGCCTGACGCCGGGCCAGGCGTTCGTGAAGATCGTCCAGGCCGAACTCGAAAGCCTGATGGGCGCGGCCAACGAAGACTTGAACCTGAGTGCCGTGCCGCCCGCCGTCATCCTGATGGCCGGTCTGCAGGGCGCGGGTAAAACCACCACCGCCGGCAAACTGGCGCGCTTCCTTAAAGAGCGCAAGAAGAAGTCGGTCATGGTCGTGTCGGCGGACATCTATCGTCCTGCCGCTATCAAACAGCTGGAAACCCTGGCCAACGACATTGGCGTGACGTTTTTCCCGTCCGACCTGAGCCAGAAGCCGGTCGACATCGCCAATGCGGCTATTAAAGAAGCAAAACTGAAATTCATCGACGTGGTCATCGTCGATACCGCCGGTCGTCTGCACATCGACGAAGAGATGATGGGCGAGATCAAGGCGCTGCACGCCGCGATCAACCCGGTCGAAACCCTGTTCGTGGTCGATGCCATGACCGGTCAGGACGCCGCCAACACGGCCAAGGCCTTCGGCGATGCACTGCCGCTGACCGGCGTGATCCTGACCAAGGTCGACGGTGATGCCCGTGGCGGTGCTGCGCTGTCCGTTCGCGCGATCACCGGCAAGCCGATCAAGTTCATTGGTATGGGCGAGAAGAGCGAAGCGCTCGATCCGTTCCATCCTGAGCGGATCGCCTCGCGGATCCTCGGCATGGGCGACGTGCTCAGCCTGATCGAGCAGGCTGAAGCGACCCTCGACAAGGACAAGGCCGACAAACTGGCCAAGAAGCTGAAGAAGGGCAAGGGCTTCGACCTCGAAGACTTCCGCGATCAGCTGCAACAGATGAAGAACATGGGCGGCCTCGGCGGGCTCATGGACAAGCTGCCGAGCATCGGCGGCGTCAACCTGTCGCAGATGGGCAACGCCCAGAGCGCGGCAGAAAAGCAGTTCAAGCAGATGGAAGCCATCATCAACTCCATGACCCCGGCCGAGCGCCGCGACCCTGAGCTGATCAGCGGTTCGCGCAAGCGTCGGATTGCCATGGGTTCCGGCACCCAAGTGCAGGACATCGGTCGCTTGATCAAGCAGCACAAGCAGATGCAGAAAATGATGAAGAAGTTCTCCGCCAAGGGCGGAATGGCGAAAATGATGCGCGGCATGGGCGGAATGTTGCCCGGCGGCGGCATGCCGAAACTGTAAAAGAACTCGCCGGTCGTCGTACCGGCGCAGTCCCGCATGGAGGCGGGATTCACAGCAAACCCGCATTCGGCGGGAGCTGACAGGCCGTTTTCATTGACGGCTCTACCGCAAATCAGCACGGCATGCCATAGGCGCCGGAAAAAGTCATTTGCAAAAGTCCGGATATTCCTTAGAATATGCGGCCTTTCGGGCACCCATGCCCGCTGTGCATTTAGATTTGCAGCACCGACTACAGGAACGATGTTCACATGCTAACAATCCGTCTTGCCCTTGGCGGCTCCAAAAAGCGCCCGTTTTACCACCTGACCGTAACCGACTCCCGCAACCCGCGTGACGGTTCCCACAAAGAACAGGTTGGTTTCTTCAACCCTGTTGCCCGTGGTCAGGAAATTCGTCTGTCCGTGAACCAAGAGCGCGTAGCCTACTGGCTGAGCGTTGGTGCACAGCCATCTGAGCGTGTTGCTCAGTTGCTGAAGGAATCGGCTAAGGCTGCGGCCTGAGCAATATGAACGCGACGCCTGCTGTTGCCGATGATTTGATCGTTATTGGCAAAATTTATTCTGTTCACGGCGTTCGCGGCGAAGTGAAGGTTTATTCCTTTACTGATCCGACTGAAAACCTGTTGCAGTACAAAACCTGGACGCTAAAGCGCGAAGGCAATGTCAAACAGGTCGAGCTGGTCAGTGGACGCGGGAGCGACAAGTTCCTGGTCGCAAAGCTCAAGGGTCTTGATGATCGTGAAGAAGCTCGTCTTCTGGCCGGTTACGAGATCTGCGTGCCGCGCAGCCTGTTCGCTGAATTGACCGAAGGCGAGTACTACTGGTACCAGCTGGAAGGTCTGAAGGTCATCGATACGCTTGGGCAACTGCTCGGGAAAATCGATCATCTTCTGGAAACCGGCGCCAATGATGTAATGGTAGTCAAGCCTTGCGCTGGCAGCCTGGATGATCGCGAACGCCTGTTGCCCTATACGGAGCAATGCGTGTTGGCAGTCGACCTCGCAGCGGGCGAGATGAAGGTGGATTGGGACGCGGACTTCTAAGCGTGGCTAACTTGCGCGTAGAAGTGATCAGTTTGTTTCCCGAGATGTTTTCCGCCATCGGCGACTACGGCATCACCAGTCGAGCGGTCAAACAGGGGCTCTTGCAGCTGACCTGTTGGAATCCGCGGGATTACACGACGGATCGGCATCACACTGTGGACGATCGCCCGTTTGGCGGTGGTCCGGGCATGGTGATGAAGATCAAGCCCCTGGAAGATGCTCTGGTTCAGGCCAAGGCAGCAGCCGGGGAGGCGGCGAAGGTGATTTACCTGTCCCCCCAAGGCCGTCAACTGACTCAGTCGGCGGTACGCGAACTGGCGAAATCGGATGCATTGATCCTGATTGCCGGTCGCTATGAAGGCATTGACGAGCGATTTATTGATGCTCATGTCGATGAAGAGTGGTCGATTGGGGACTATGTCCTGTCTGGCGGCGAGCTGCCGGCGATGGTCCTGATAGATGCGGTTACACGACTGCTGCCCGGAGCTTTAGGGCATGCGGACTCCGCGGAGGAAGATTCCTTTACGGATGGTTTGCTGGATTGCCCGCACTACACACGACCGGAGGTGTATGCGGATCAGCGTGTTCCCGACGTATTGCTAAGTGGCAATCACGCACACATCCGGCGTTGGCGTTTACAGCAGTCCCTTGGTCGGACCTATGAACGACGCGCCGATCTTCTGGAAAGCCGCTCGCTTTCTGGAGAAGAGAAGAAGCTGCTCGAGGAATACATCCGCGAGCGGGACGATAGTTAACAACGTATCGATGGTAGATCAGACGATTTACCTTAGGAGCACAGCATGACCAACAAAATCATCCTTGCACTCGAAGCAGAGCAGATGACCAAAGAAATCCCTGCCTTTGCCCCAGGCGACACCATTGTCGTTCAGGTGAAAGTGAAGGAAGGCGATCGTTCCCGTCTGCAAGCGTTCGAAGGCGTTGTAATCGCCAAGCGTAACCGCGGCGTGAACAGTGCGTTCACCGTTCGTAAAATCTCCAACGGTGTTGGCGTAGAACGCACTTTCCAGACCTACTCCCCGCAGATCGACAGCATGGCTGTCAAACGTCGCGGTGACGTACGTAAAGCCAAGCTGTACTACCTGCGCGACCTGTCGGGTAAAGCAGCTCGCATCAAGGAAAAACTGGCTTAAGTCCAGCTTCCGATGCAGAAAAAAGCAGCCTACGGGCTGCTTTTTTGTTGTCCGCCATTTATCCACTGCATGATTGCTTCAGGCCGTACCCATGACATCTCGCGAGCAAGAAATCGAACGCCGTACCGAACTCTCGGTGACCCGCGTGACCAAGGCTGTTTTCCCGCCGACGACCAACCACCACAACACCCTGTTCGGCGGCACTGCGCTGGCCTGGATGGACGAAGTGTCCTTCATCACTGCCACACGGTTTTGCCGTTTGCCGCTGGTGACGGTGTCGACCGATCGCATCGACTTCAATCACGCGATTGCTGCCGGTTCCATCGTCGAACTGGTCGGTCGAGTGATTAAAGTCGGTAATACCAGCCTCAAGGTCGAGGTGGAGGTCTTCGTTGAAAGCATGAGCTGCGATGGTCGCGAAAAGGCGATTCACGGGCAGTTCAGCTTCGTCGCGATTGATGACGACAAGCGCCCGGTGCCGGTGTTGCCAGGTTTTGCCGCCTGACGGTTTCGTGAGTGGGCGGGCTATGAAAGACTGTCCGCCTCCCTGTCTTGCCTGAGCTTTTATGTCCGCCATCGACCACCCGCTGATTGACCAGTTTCTCGACGCCTTATGGTTGGAAAAAGGTCTTTCCGACAATACTCGCGACGCCTATCGCAGTGATCTCGCATTGTTCAACGGCTGGCTGCAGGAGAAAAATCTCGAGCTGATCAACGCCGGTCGTGAGTTGATCCTCGATCACCTGGCCTGGCGTCTGGAACAAAACTACAAACCCCGTTCCACCGCGCGATTCCTCTCCGGTGTGCGTGGCTTTTATCGCTACCTGTTGCGGGAAAAACTGATTTCGGTCGATCCGACCTTGCGCGTGGATATGCCGCAACTCGGTCGGCCATTGCCCAAATCACTTTCGGAAGCCGACGTCGAAGCGTTGCTCAAGGCTCCAGACCTGAGTGAAGCCATCGGCCAGCGTGACCGCGCCATGCTCGAAGTCCTTTATGCCTGCGGCCTGCGCGTGACCGAGCTGATCAGCCTGACCCTGGAACAGGTCAATCTGCGTCAGGGCGTGTTGCGGGTGATGGGCAAGGGCAGCAAGGAACGGCTGGTGCCGATGGGCGAGGAAGCGATTGTCTGGGTTGAGCGTTACCTGCGCGATGGCCGCGGCGAGCTGCTCGGCGGGCGTCCCAGCGATGTGTTGTTTCCCAGCCAGCGCGGCGAACAGATGACTCGCCAGACCTTCTGGCACCGCATCAAGCATCAGGCCAAGGTCGCCGGGATCGGCAAGTCGCTGTCGCCGCATACTCTGCGTCACGCGTTTGCCACACACTTGCTCAACCATGGCGCCGACTTGCGGGTGGTGCAGATGTTGCTGGGTCACAGCGACCTGTCGACCACACAGATCTACACTCACGTCGCCCGGGCGCGGTTGCAGGATCTGCATGCCAAACATCACCCGCGAGGCTGAGCGCATTCTGTCTTGCGACAGGCGCATTCGGTCACGCGAGCCTTATGTGGTAGGCTTTGCCGGTTTGCACGATGGACGGTTATGACCCGGTGTTCCGGCACGGGCGTTCTGATCGTTCCATTTGTCCGCCTTCAGGAGTTCTCATGCGTCTGACCCAGATTTTCGCCGCCGCAGCCATTGCGTTGGTCAGCACCTTTGCCGTCGCCGATGACGCGGCTGACAAAGCCATCCGCCAGAGCCTGGAAAACCTCCAGCTCGACGTTCCGGTGGACACCATCACCGCCAGCCCGCTGCCGGGCCTTTACGAAGTCAAGCTCAAGGGCAGCCGTGTGCTCTACGCCAGCGCCGATGGCCAGTACATCGTTCAGGGCAACATGTTCCAGCTCAAGGACGGCAAACCGGTCAACCTGACCGAGAAAACCGAACGACTGGGCATTTCCAAACTGATCAACGGGATTCCGGTCGCCGAGACCGTCGTCTATCCGGCCGTGGGTGAAACCAAGTCGCACATCACCGTATTCACCGACACTACGTGCCCGTATTGCCACAAGTTGCACGCCGAAGTGCCGGAGCTGAACAAGCGCGGCATCGAAGTGCGTTACGTGGCGTTCCCGCGTCAGGGGCTGGGCTCGCCGGGTGACGAACAGCTGCAAGCCGTGTGGTGCTCGAAAGACAAGAAAGCCGCCATGGACAAAATGGTCGATGGCAAGGAAATCAAGGCCGCCAAGTGCGATAACCCGGTTTCCAGGCAGTTCGCCCTCGGTCAGTCGATTGGCGTGAACGGCACGCCGGCCATCGTTTTGGCTGACGGACAAGTCATTCCGGGCTACCAGCCTGCGCCACAAGTCGCCAAACTGGCGCTGGGCGCGAAGTAATTCGCATCGTCACGCGCAGGCGTGACGAGCGTGGCCCGGCGGCAACATGGCCGGGCCATCAATAGAGAGCCGCGATTGCGCGGTTGTTTTCACGGCCGGCCTCGCGTCGGCCGTTTTATGGGGAGTTCACAGTGAAACCGGTCAAAGTAGGCATCTGTGGGTTAGGGACCGTCGGTGGCGGTACCTTCAACGTACTTCAGCGTAACGCCGAGGAAATTGCTCGTCGTGCCGGGCGTGGAATCGAAGTGGCACAAATTGCCATGCGCACGCCAAAGCCTCAGTTCCAGACGACCGGTATTGCGATTACCAACGATGTCTTCGAAGTGGCCACGAACCCTGAGATCGACATCGTCATAGAGCTGATGGGCGGCTACACCGTTGCCCGCGAGCTGGTACTCAAGGCCATCGAGAATGGCAAGCATGTGGTCACCGCGAACAAGGCTCTGATTGCCGTTCACGGTAATGAAATTTTCGCCAAGGCCCGCGAGAAAGGCGTGATCGTGGCATTCGAAGCGGCGGTAGCCGGCGGCATTCCGGTGATCAAGGCGATCCGTGAAGGCCTGTCTGCCAACCGTATCAACTGGGTCGCCGGCATCATCAACGGCACCGGCAACTTCATCCTCACCGAAATGCGCGAGAAGGGTCGCACCTTCGAGGACGTACTGGCCGAGGCGCAAGCGCTGGGCTACGCCGAAGCCGATCCGACCTTCGATGTCGAAGGCATCGACGCCGCGCACAAGCTGACAATCCTGGCGTCCATCGCATTCGGTGTCCCGCTGCAGTTCGACAAGGCCTACACCGAAGGCATCACCAAGCTGACTACCGCCGACGTGAACTATGCCGAAGCGCTGGGTTACCGCATCAAGCACCTGGGCGTGGCACGCAGCACGGCGGCCGGCATCGAGTTGCGCGTACACCCGACGCTGATCCCGGCCGATCGTCTGATCGCCAACGTCAACGGCGTGATGAACGCGGTGATGGTCAACGGTGACGCTGCCGGTTCGACCCTGTTCTACGGCGCTGGCGCCGGCATGGAGCCGACCGCTTCGTCGGTGATCGCCGATCTGGTGGACGTGGTTCGCGCCATGACCAGCGATCCGGAAAACCGCGTGCCGCACCTGGCCTTCCAGCCGGACTCGCTGTCGGCCCATCCGATTCTGCCGATCGAAGCCTGCGAAAGCGCCTACTACCTGCGCATTCAGGCCAAGGACCACCCGGGCGTACTCGCTCAGGTGGCGAGCATCCTCTCGGAGCGCGGCATCAACATCGAGTCGATCATGCAGAAGGAAGTCGAGGAACACGACGGCCTGGTGCCGATGATCCTGCTGACCCACCGCGTGCTGGAACAGCACATCAACGATGCGATCGCCGCCCTCGAAGCGCTGGCGGGTGTGGTCGGTCCGGTTGTGCGGATCCGCGTCGAGCACTTGAACTAAGCCGATCTCCTTCACCGGCCCCGCCAGCGGGGCCGGTGTCGTGAACACTGTCCATTGGAGTCAGTCATGCGTTACATCAGTACCCGCGGCCAGGCACCGGCCCTGAATTTCGAAGACGTCCTGCTGGCCGGTCTCGCCACCGACGGCGGTCTGTACGTCCCGGAAAACCTGCCACGTTTCACCCAGGAAGAAATCGCTTCCTGGGCCGGCCTGCCGTATCACGAGCTGGCTTTTCGCGTCATGCGCCCGTTCGTCACCGGCAGCATTCCTGACGCCGATTTCAAAAAGATTCTTGAAGAGACCTACGGTGTGTTTTCGCACAACGCCGTTGCGCCGCTGCGTCAGCTGAACGGCAACGAATGGGTGCTGGAGCTGTTCCACGGCCCGACCCTGGCGTTCAAGGACTTTGCCCTGCAACTGCTCGGCCGTCTGCTCGACTACGTGCTGGAAAAGCGCGGCGAGCGCGTGGTGATCGTCGGTGCCACCTCCGGTGACACCGGTTCGGCCGCCATCGAAGGCTGCAAGCACTGCGAAAACGTCGACATCTTCATCCTGCACCCGCACAACCGTGTGTCCGAAGTGCAGCGTCGGCAGATGACCACCATTGTCGGTGAGAACATCCACAACATTGCCATTGAAGGCAACTTCGACGACTGCCAGGAAATGGTCAAGGCCAGCTTCGCCGACCAGAGCTTCCTCAAGGGCACCCGTCTGGTTGCAGTGAACTCGATCAACTGGGCGCGGATCATGGCGCAGATCGTTTACTACTTCCACGCAGCCCTGCAATTGGGTGGCCCGGCGCGTTCGGTGTCGTTCTCTGTGCCGACCGGCAACTTCGGCGATATCTTCGCCGGCTACCTGGCGCGCAACATGGGCCTGCCGATCAATCAACTGATTGTCGCCACCAACCGCAACGACATCCTGCACCGCTTCATGAGCGGCAACCAGTACGTCAAGGAAACCCTGCACGCCACGCTGTCGCCATCGATGGACATCATGGTCTCGTCCAACTTCGAACGCCTGCTGTTCGACCTGCACGGTCGCAACGGCGCGGCGATTGCCGGTCTGATGGATTCGTTCAAACAGGGCGGCGGTTTCAGCGTCGAACAGGAACGCTGGACCGAAGCACGCAAGCTGTTCGATTCGCTGGCCGTCGACGATGCGCAAACCTGCGAAACCATCGCCGAAGTCTACGAGCAGACCGGTGAGGTGCTGGATCCACACACCGCCATCGGCGTGAAAGCCGCCCGCGAATGCCGCCGCAGCCTGGACATCCCGATGGTGATTCTGGGCACGGCGCATCCGGTCAAGTTCCCGGACGCAGTGGAGAAAGCCGGTGTAGGAAAAGCTCTCGAACTACCTGCACATCTTTCTGATTTGTTTGAGAGAGAAGAGCGCTGCACTGTGTTGCCGAACGAGCTCAAAGCCGTGCAGGCCTTTGTCAGCCAGCATGGCAACCGCGGCAAGCCTCTTTAAGCTCGCAAAGCTGTCACATTTTGAAGCCCGTCTCCTGACGGGCTTTCTTGTTTTTGCATGCCACACTGCGCGCGTTTCGCCCACGAAGGACGGGCGAGTCGATGACGAAGGATGTGGCAATGCGGTTTTTTTCAGGATTGAAACCAGCCCTGTGCTGGTTGTTTTTATTGGGGGGCTTCGGGTTGTCGCAATGGACCGAAGCAGCCCATCTGGCGAAGCATGCCGATGCGGTGGAGACGGTTCAGCTCATCGAGCTGGATGAGCGTGAGCGTCAGTGGATTCGGGATAACCCCCGGGTGACCGTCGCGTCGGTGCAATACCCGTTGTATCTGTTTCAGGACGAACATGGCCAGTGGAGCGGTTTGAACAACGATGTGCTCAAACACATCAGCGCCATGACCGGACTGCAGTTCGTCCATCAGGAGTCGTTTTCCACCGATCACATGCTGGAACGGCTCCAGAGTGGCGAGGCCGACATCAGTACGACGCTGGCAATGAACGAAGAACGCAAGGCGTTTCTGGATTTCAGTCACGCGTTCGGCGGTGCCGGCTGGGTGTTCGTCGGTCATTCGGGCGAACCGGCGATACAGTCGCTCGAAGCGCTTGCCAGGCGGGTGCTGGTGTTGCCAGCCCGCCATGCGCTGGAGGACAGCATTCGACGCGACTACCCTTTGATCCAGATCCGTTCGGTCAAGACCTATGCCGAGGCGCGGGCGCTGGTCGAGAGTGGCGAGGCCTACGCCACCATCGAGAACGAGATCGGCGCTCAGCTGTTTCCCTCCGGCCTGCTCAGGGTCGGGGGGCTCGTGGAGGGCAAGTGGGAGGCCGATCATCTGGCGGTACGCAAAGGGCTGCCTGAGCTGGTGAGCATCCTCAATAAGGCATTGGGCGCTTTCTCCGCGGCAGAGCTGCGTGCCATGCGCCTGAAATGGCTGGACGGCGTTTCTCCTGCGCCGGCACCTTCGATCGGCTCGCTCCTGATCAAGTGGGGGTGCTGGGCGATGGGCGGGCTCGGCTTGTTCGGACTATTGCCCTTGCTGTGGAACCGCCGGCTGGCGGCTGAAATAAAACAGCGACGCGCGGTCGAGCAGGATCTGGGTGATCAACTGGCCTTTCAACATGCATTGATCGATGCGATGCCTGACCCCGTGTTCGTTCGTGATCTGCAGGGCCGGTTGATCATGTCCAACCGTAGTTATGAAGATGCGCTGTCGGTCCGGCAGGAGCAGGTGAAGGGCCGGATGTTGTTCGAGTTCGATGCGCTTCCACAGGCCACGGCATTGATGCTGCACGACGAATTCATGGCGCAGCTGGGCACCCGTAAAACGCGCTTCAGCAAGCGGCAGCTGTTGTTCAAGGGCGGGCCTCGTCAGATCTATCAGTGGACGGTGCCGTTTTACAGCGCCGATGGAAAGTTGCGTGGCCTGCTCGGAGGCTGGACGGACATCACCCAGCGGCGGAAAGAGAGCGGGTGTCGATGTCTGCATTGAAGATGGGAAAAGTCCTATAAGCCGCGATTCCTTTTCTGATGGGAGGCTTAGGACGACTGCCCTAGAGTGACAGGCCACTGCGGCGTGAATCCGCGATTGTCGCTCCAGAGGTCGTCCCATGCGCTCGCTCAAGATCCTGATTCTAGAACCCAATCCGTTCCAGCTGATGGCGTTGCACCAGATGCTCAACGCCATCGGTATCTACGATGTGTTGACGGCGCCGTCGCTGGGTTCGGCAAAGCGCTCATTGGAGCGTCGCGGGGCCGTCGACATCACCCTGTGCAATCCACAATTGCAGAGCGGTGACGGGTTAGCGCTGATCCGGTATCTGGCCGACCGGCAGGACGCGCGGGCGATGATTCTGCTGGGCGCCGTGGCACCCAGTCTGCTGGAGGATCTGGAAACCTTGCTGGGCGAGCAGCGGATCACCTTGCTTGGCTGCCTGCACACGCCGGTCTCGGCGGTATTGATGAGGTCACTGCTGGATACTTACATGGCGCTTCCCCGGCACTCCGTCGACGCCTGAGCCCCTGGTTATTTTTTCTGTCATCTTCAACCTGCATGCTCCGATAGGCCGGTGACGCTCCGGGAGAGGCCGGCGGCTGGTAGAACTTTCCTCTCGGGGCGGTGGTCATTTACTGTGAATACGCCCCAGACACTGTGTTTTCGGACTATTGAGTGGAGATCGAGATGGAAAGTATCAGTCTATTGCTCGGTGAGGCTCTGAGCCCGTATCAGGTGACGTTGACCCCTCGGGGGCGCCACGGCGAATGCCTGGTGACCTTGAAGAACGGCAGCGGCGCGATCGTGGTGGAGCGAGAATTCAATCAGGCGCAATTGAACGACAAACGCCAACTCACGGATGTGGTTGACGGCTTGCACCGTGACATCCTGATTGCCGAAGGCCGGCTGGAACCCTGTGTCATCGCCGCGTTGCGAAACGCAGCCCGCGACAAGCACCCGACCCTCTGAAACTGATTTATATTTTGTGGGAACCTTCCTGCACCCAGATCAGTCAGAACCCGTAACAGCAGGAGCAAGCATTGTGCTCCGGTGCTTGTCGCTTGCTGCTACGGGTCTTTGATACAGACCACGTTTAACCCCGAGTCGTCTCCCCACTTCTCGGGGTTTCTTTTTGCCCGGATTTCACTGCGCGGCTTGTTGCTGGAAGAAAATCCGCGCCTGTTCCAGATAGTCCTGACGCCTCTCGGGGTCAAGCCAGTCGGCGTAGAGCCGGTCAAGATGCTCGTGGGGCAGGGAGCGCAACAGTTGATTGATCTCAGTGATCGCCTGTCGACCCGCCGTAGTGTCGGTACAGCCGACATGGCCGGACAGGTACTTGTCCGTGCCGCGAATCGGAAAAAACAGCAACTCGTCCTCGGCTATCTCGGCCTGCCGCGCCTGATAACGGATTTCCGGCCAGTAACCCAGGACCACCTGTAAACGCCCCAGGCGCTGCATCGACAACAGGCTGCTGAGTGCGTCGTTACCGTAATGGGGTGTCAACGCGCCATTCGGCGCCTGACGCAGCAATGCATCGATGTACTCGCCATAGCTGCGCTCGGCTACCACGCCGACTTTTCGTTTGCCGTTGGCCAGAAATGCCGACAGGTCGACTTCATCGTCGACCAGAAACGGCTCCAGCACTTCGCGATCTCTCTGACGCACCACCAGCCCATTGCTGACCGCGCGAAACGCGGGAATGGAGAAGGCGATCCACTGTGCCCGTTCCTTGTTCCAGACCAGCGACGGATCGCAGGCGAAGGGATGTTCATGCAGCATTTGAATGCCACGGGCGCGATTGACTCGCATCAAGGTGTGTTCGTATTGCGGCATGCCGGCAATCAGCATCGGCATCAATTGATCGATAACGCCCAAACCCTTTTTCGGGCCTTCGAAGATCGTCAGCGGCGGCAGGTCGCGCAGCAGCCAGATCAACGTCGGTTTGGCCTGCGCCCACGCCGGCAGCACCAGCAGGAACAGCAGGCCGAACAACCGCCAGGTCCACCAATGGTGGGCGCGGTTCGAGGCCGAGGGCATCAGGCGCTTCAGCTCAGATGGCTCCGTCTTCGCGCAGCCGGGCGATCTGCTTCTCGTCGTAGCCAAGATCGTGGAGTACCTGCGCATTGTGTTCACCGAGCTGCGGTCCGACCCATTCGGACGTGCCGGGTGTTTCAGAGAGTTTCGGCACGATGCCGGGCATCTTGAAAGGTTTGCCGTCCGGCAGTTTGGCGTGCAGGAACATTTCCCGGGCCAGGTACTGCGGATCGTTGAACATGTCTTCGGCGCTGAAGATCCGGCTGGCCGGCACTTCGGCCTGGTTCAGCAGGTCCTGCACGGTTTGCAGCGGCAGCGAATTGACCCAGCGGTCGATCACGCCGTACAGCTCGTCGCGGCGGGTGTCGCGCCCGTCATTGCTGGCCAGCGTCGGATCATTGGCCAGATCCTCACGGCCGATGATCAACATGAAACGCTTGAAGATCGCATCGCCGTTGGCGCCGATCTGCACATGTTTGCCGTCGGCGCTGGTGTGGATCGAGGAGGGCGTGATGCCCGGCATGATGTTGCCGGTGCGCTCGCGAATGAAGCCGAACACATCGAACTCCGGCACCATGCTTTCCATCATGGCGAAGATCGCTTCGTACAGTGCCACATCGACCACCTGGCCGAGGCCGCCGTTGACCTCGCGATGACGCAAAGCCATCAATGCGCCGATCACACCCCACAAAGCCGCAATCGAATCGCCGATGGAAATTCCGGTGCGCACCGGTGGCCGGTCCTCGAAACCAGTGATATAGCGCAGGCCGCCCATGGATTCGCCGACCGCGCCGAACCCAGGCTGATCCTTCATCGGCCCGGTCTGGCCGAACCCGGACAGGCGCACCATCACCAGTTTCGGATTCAGCGCATGCAGGGTTTCCCAACTCAGGCCGAGTTTTTCCAGCACGCCGGGGCGGAAGTTCTCGATCAGGATGTCGGCTTCACCCAGCAGTTTTTTCAGGATCGCCAGACCGTCGGGGTGTTTGAGGTTCAGCGTCAGGGACTTTTTGTTGCGCGCCTGGACGAACCACCACAACGAAGTGCCTTCATAGAGCTTGCGCCACTTGCGCAGCGGATCGCCGCCGTCCGGCGATTCGATCTTGATCACTTCGGCACCGAACTCGCCGCAAATGCGCGAGGCAAACGGCCCGGCAATCAAAGTACCCAATTCAATGACTTTCAGACCGCTGAGCGGTTTGTTGGCGAACGGCATGCGAGATCCTGTAGGACAAGGCTGAGCGGATACAGCGTTTTAACATAGCCGGCTGTCAGTCGCGTAAGGTTGATCGCCATCAATTCGTGGATTGCCTACAGCATCGGTTAGACTTGCCGACTTTCCTCGTATCAAGAAGCCCGTTCATGGCCCAGCCGTCCACTACCTACAAATTCGAACTGAACCTCACCGATCTCGACCGCAGCGTCTACGAGAACGTGAAGCAGACCATCGCCCGTCACCCTTCGGAAACCGAAGAGCGCATGACCGTACGCCTGTTGGCCTACGCGCTCTGGTACAACGAGCAACTGTCGTTCGGTCGTGGTCTGTCGGACGTGGACGAACCTGCGTTGTGGGAAAAGAGCCTGGACGACCGTGTCCTGCACTGGATCGAAGTCGGACAGCCTGACGCTGATCGTCTGACCTGGTGCTCCCGTCGCACCGAACGCACCAGCCTGCTGGCCTACGGCAGCCTGCGCGTCTGGGAAGGCAAGGTGATCCCGGCGATCAAAAACCTGAAGAACGTCAACATCGCCGCTGTTCCGCAGGAAGTGCTGGAAACCCTGGCCAAGGACATGCCCCGCGTCATCAAGTGGGACGTGATGATCAGCGAAGGCACGATCTTCGTCACCGACGACCGTGGCCAGCACGAAGTCCAGCTCACCTGGCTGCAAGGCGAGCGCGGTTAAGTCCGCGTTACTCCCGAAAAATCCCACGTATTCAAGAGAAGTTCCTGTCACCCCATGCGTATCGATCCTCGCCCGTTGCCTGCCACTCTGCCGTTTCTCGGTGACCTGCCACCGCTGCTGACCCGCCTGTACGCGGCGCGAGGCGTGCAGTCCGAGGCAGAGCTGGATAAGAGCCTGGCGCGGTTGATTCCGTTCCAGCAGCTCAAAGGGATCGATGCGGCGGTGGACCTGCTGGTGACGGCGCTGGAGCAGCGTCAGCGGATCCTGATTGTCGGTGACTTCGACGCCGATGGCGCGACGGCCAGCACCGTCGGCGTGCTCGGCTTGCGCCTGTTGGGCGCAGCGCACGTCGATTATCTGGTGCCTAACCGCTTCGAATACGGCTACGGTCTGACCCCGGAAATTGTCGAAGTCGCGATGACCCGCGAGCCGCAACTGTTGATCACCGTCGACAACGGTATTTCCAGCGTCGAAGGCGTTGCTGCAGCGAAACGTCACGGTTTGAAGGTCTTGATTACCGACCACCACTTGCCCGGCGATGAATTGCCGCAAGCCGATGCACTGGTCAATCCGAACCAGCCCGGTTGCGAGTTTCCGAGCAAGGCGCTGGCCGGGGTCGGGGTGATTTTCTATGTGTTGATGGCCTTGCGCGCACGCCTGCGCAGCCTCGGCTGGTACGAGAGCAAGCCTCAACCGAACATCGGCGAACTGCTGGATCTGGTGGCGCTGGGCAGCGTTGCCGACGTGGTGCCGCTGGATGCCAACAACCGGATTCTGGTGCACCAGGGCCTGGAGCGGATTCGCGCCGGACGTGCGCGGCCGGGGATCAAGGCGATCCTTGAAGTGGCCAAGCGCGAGGCTTCGCGGATTACTTCCACAGATCTTGGCTTTATCGTCGGCCCGCGCCTGAACGCGGCAGGGCGTCTGGATGACATGAGCCTGGGCATCGAATGCCTGCTGACCCACGACGCTGTGCTGGCCCGGGAAATGGCCGCGCAACTGGACGGCATGAACCAGGATCGCAAATCCATCGAACAGGGCATGCAGCGTGAGGCGCTGGCCCAGCTCAAGGACTTGCCGGTCGAGTCAATGCCGTTCGGTCTCTGCCTGTTCGACCCGGAATGGCACCAGGGTGTCATCGGCATTCTGGCGTCGCGGATGAAAGAGCGTTATTTCCGCCCGACCATCGCCTTCGCCGATGCCGGCGACGGTTTGCTCAAGGGCTCGGGGCGTTCGGTGCAGGGCTTTCATATTCGCGATGCATTGAGCGTGGTGGCAGCGCAGCATCCGGACCTGATCAGCAAGTACGGCGGCCACGCGATGGCGGCCGGTCTGACCTTGCCGCAGGAGCATTTTCCGTTGTTTGCCGAGGCTTTCGATGCCGAGGTGCGCAGGCAGCTTCGCGAAGAAGATTTGACCGGGCGTCTGCTGTCGGACGGCACGCTGGCAGTCGAGGAATTTCATCTGGAGCTGGCTCGCGCCCTGCGTCATGCCGGGCCGTGGGGCCAGCATTTTCCGGAGCCGCTGTTTCACGGCGTGTTCCAGTTGGTCGAGCAGCGCGTAGTGGGTGAGCGGCACCTCAAAGTGGTGCTGAAGACCGAGTGTGGTTCGGTAAAGCTTGATGGCATCGCCTTCGGGATTGATCGCGATATCTGGCCGAACCCGACGATCAAATGGGTCGAACTGGCCTACAAACTCGATCTCAACGAGTTTCGCGGCAATGAAACCGTGCAACTGATGATTGCCCACATCGAACCGCGTTGATCCCTTCGCGAGCAAGCGGACTTACACACACACAGAATCACTCTGAACCCTCCCTCATCCCCGGATGTCGACTAGGCTCTAAGCACTGCTTGATTGGCCTTGTGACGTCTTGTCGAATTTTTTGCCCGCGGGGGCGGGTGCTGTACCTTTTTCCTGTCACTCGTCGACTTTTCAAACAGAACCCTGGAGCCTGCCCACTGATTTGAGAGGTGCCCCATGAGTCTGCTGCTTGAACCCTTTACCCTTCGCCAACTGACCTTGCCCAACCGCATCGCCGTGTCGCCCATGTGCCAGTACTCCAGCGTCGATGGCCTGGCCAACGACTGGCATCTGGTGCACCTCGGCAGCCGTGCAGTAGGGGGCGCAGGTCTGGTCTTTACCGAAGCCACGGCGATCACGGCCGACGGGCGGATCACCGCCGAAGACCTGGGCCTGTGGAACGACGAACAGATCGCACCGCTGCAACGCATCACCCGTTTCATCAACGCACAGGGCGCAGTGGCCGGCATTCAACTGGCCCACGCCGGGCGCAAGGCCAGCACCCACCGGCCGTGGATCGGCAAACATGGCAGCGTCAAACCGGAGGACGGTGGCTGGACGCCGGTCGGGCCGTCGCCGATTGCCTTTGACCCGCAACACACGCAACCGAAACAACTGGATGAGGGGCAGATCGCTCAGGTCATTCAGGACTTCGTGGCAGCGGCCAAACGAGCGCTGACTGCCGGTTTCAGTGTGGTCGAGGTGCATGCGGCGCACGGTTATCTGCTGCATCAGTTTCTTTCGCCGCTGAGTAATCAGCGTCGTGATCAGTACGGCGGCTCGTTTGAAAACCGCATTCGTCTCGTGCTGCAAGTGACCGAGGCGGTGCGCGCGGTGTGGCCTGAGGAACTGCCGGTGTTTGTGCGTTTGTCGGCTACCGATTGGGTCGAGGACGGCTGGAATCCGGATGAAACCGTGGAGCTGGCGCGACGCCTGAAAGCCTTGGGGGCTGATTTGATCGACGTGTCTTCGGGCGGTACGGCGGTCAACGCGGAAATCCCCGTGGGGCCGGGTTATCAAACGCGTTTTGCCGAGCGGGTGCGCAAGGAGTCAGGCATCGCCACCGGCACCGTGGGAATGATTACCGAGCCGGCTCAGGCCGAGCACATCCTGAGAACCTGCCAGGCCGATATCATCTTCCTCGCCCGTGAGCTGCTGCGTGATCCGTATTGGCCATTGCATGCCGACGATGACCTGGGCGGGCGCAAAGCCGTGTGGCCGGCGCAGTATCAACGTGCGACCCATCGGGATCAGCCGATTCACGAGTCTGATCTGCGGGATTGATTCCGACCTGTCGCAACGCCTATAAAACCCGCCATTGAAACGGCGGGTTTTTTCTTGCCCGCTATCCGGAAATTGCAAAGGAATGAGCCGCAATGTTGATCGAACGAGCGCTGACTGAATCGGATTTGCCGCTGCTGGCGCTGATCGACCGCAGTGAGTTGGTTGAGGAGTGCTATCGCGTGGAAAACGGTGAGCTGGTTCTGTATCCGGCGCGTTTTGACATGCGCGGATGGCCCGAAGGGGAAGCTGAGGAAAATGCGCGGGTATTGGAAAAATGCTGGCGCAGCGGCGGGTGGCTACACGGACTTTTCGATGGTGAGACACTGGTGGCGGCAGTGGTTGTGGATAACCGGGTTATTCACAATCAGGGCCTTATGATGCGGCAGTTGAAGTTCCTGCACATCAGCCGTGCCTGGCGCGGGCAGGGATTGGGCGGGCGGTTGTTCGCCTTGGCCTGCGCCCATGGCCGGAAGATCGGCGCCGAGGCGTTGTATGTCTCGGCGACCGAGTCGCGCAATACCGTGGAGTTCTATCAGCGCCAGGGCTGCCGGTTGGTTGATCACCCGGATCCTGAGTTGTTTGATCAAGAGCCCAAAGACATTCATCTGTATTGCCCACTGACCTGACGCAGTGCCTTCAATCCGATGTTGAATATTCTGACGCTTTCGCGAGCAAGCCCGGGCAGGCGCCTCAAAACATCAAGGGTACTTGCGCTTGTCCGGCGCCGGCGGGAAGTACTGGTACAACCAGGTCTCGCTCAGCGTGCGGTCGTTGGTGCGGATGAACAGACGCAGTTCAACCGGCTCGACGCTGTCATTGGTCGGGTACCAGTCGAACAGGATCCGGTAACCCTTGATGTCATCCAGCACCAGCACGCTGAAATCCTGCACCTTGCCGTTGGAGCAGGTGACCACCGGCTCGATCCCGGTGCCCTGTGGCAGGCGATCCAGCCCTCCACCGGTGAAGTCCACAGCAAAGCGACGGGCCCAGACCGGCGGGTAATGCTCGCCCGGAGCCCAGCCTTCGACGAATCCACCCATGCCGGAACGGGTGGCATGCACTCGCGCCAGGGGCGTGCCGACCGGCGGCAAGGCGCTCCAATAGAGCTTGTAGCCGTAGTTCAGCGAGTCACCGGCAGCCACCGGTTTTTTCGGCGTCCAGAACGCAACGATGTTGTCGAGGGTTTCGCCGGTTGTAGGAATTTCCAGCAGATCGATGGAGCCTTCGCCCCACGCGGTTGTAGGTTCTACCCACAGGCTTGGGCGCTTGCTGTACCAGTCGACGGTGTCCTGGTAGTTGGCGAATTCGTGGTCGGTCTGCACCAGTCCGAAACCTTTCGGATCGGTGTCGGCGAAGGCGTTGAATTGCAGGGTTGCCGGGTTGTTCAGCGGACGGCAGATCCACTCGCCGTTGCCGCGCCACATGGCCAGGCGATCCGAGTCATGGATCTGCGGGTGGATGGTGTCGCACATCCGGCGCTCGTGGGTGCCGCAGCTGAACATGCTGGTCATCGGCGCGATGCCCAGTTGTTCGATGGCGGTACGGGCGTTGACGTGGGCGTCGACCTCCATCACCACGCGTTCGGCCTGGCAATCGATGTCGAAGCGATAGGCGCCGGTCGCGCTCGGCGAGTCGAGCAGGGCGTAGACCACGAAGCGGGTCGCGTTCTGATCCGGGGTCTCGAACCAGAATTTGGTGAAGTCAGGGAATTCTTCGCGCTTCTTGGCGTAGGTGTCGATGGCCAGACCACGGGCGGAGAGGCCATATTGGCCAGTGGCATCCACCGCACGGAAATAGCTGGCGCCGAGGAAGGACACCACGTCATGGCGATCCAGCTCCGGCGCCTTGAACAGCTTGAAGCCGGCAAAACCCAGGTCGCCCTTGAGCTGCTGGGTGTCGACCGAAGTGTTTTCATAGTTGAACAGTTGAGGGCGGAAGTGCACCTCGCGGGCTGTGCGAGTCTTGGGATCGACGCTGTACATGCGCACCGGTTGGCGGAAACCCATGCCGACGTGGAAGAACTGCACATCGAGCTGACCCTTGTTCTCTTTCCACAGCGAATGCTCGCCGTCGTAGCGGATCGCATTGAAATTCTGCGGGGTCATGGTCGCCAGGGTCGGCGGCAGCACCTGTTTGGTGTCCTGATACGCGCTGCCGGCCAGTTGTTTGGCTTGGCGCTTCAGCGTTTCGAAGTCGAAGGCCTGGGCTTCACCGTCGGCGGCACCGCCAGAGGCGGCCCAGGCGCGGGAGGCCAGCAGGCCCGTGGCCGAAAGACCGGTATAGGCCGCAATGGCCATGGACGCTTTGAGCAAATTCCTGCGGTGCATAAATACAACCTGTCGTGGACAATCCCGCGCCGTTCCTGGCACGTACTGGATCAGAAATTACGGTTCGGACAAGCCTTCGGCCAAACGCTACGGACTAGTAACAGATGCCCGCTAGCTTAATCGGTTCGCCGATTTTGCAAAAATCATTGATAGCACGGCGACAGCGTCTCAATGAAACAAGACGTTACGGTTACTTATCCCACAGCCTTTTCTGATTTACAGGGCATAACTGCTTTTTTCGACTAATTACTCTAAAAACAGCTTTTCAGCGCCGATTTAATTTCTATTCTATGGGTATCGCCGGTCACGACCCATCCGACCGGCAGGGCTCAAATCGCTGCTTAAAGGAGCAGGGCGATGCGGTTTTCGAAAATTTCTGACGTACTGGAAAAGGACATCGTCCATGACAAAAGGACAAGGCATCACCGAAATGTTGGGCATCTTTCCCTGCCTCACCAACGTCCGGCGAAGACGCCGGCTCAGTCCTGACGAACTGAAACTGGTGGAGCGTTACCGCGAGTTGTCGGAAAGCGACCGGATTGCGATGCGGTATCTGGTGGATGCGATGAGGAGTGTTTCGCGGTTCTAGGGAGGTGAACAGCCAGCCGTACTTGCTACGGCTGGTTTACCAATTTTCTGGTTGTTCTGCGCGCTGGTGCAGAATTCTCAAGACCTGGATCTGGCCATCCTCCAGGCGATATGGCGCAATGAACGGATAACGGGTCAGCACCAGTTCACGTATATCCGGTACGACTGAAGGCCGGCCTGAACCCGGAAATTGCTTCAATTGATCAAACGCTCCAAGAATGGAGTTCACGACACCAAACGCTGGATTGGCACCCAAGATGCCTTGGTAATACTCAAAAATTGTTTCGAGATCGTTTTCAGCTCGTTCAGTCAGTACTACGTTCGGCACGTTTTGCCCACTTAGCCTTCACGGCATCCAGATCGGTAAGATTTCCAGCATCGGCATCAGCAATCCCCTCGCTGATGGCTTGCAGA
Organism: Pseudomonas fluorescens; assembly: GCF_012974785.1. Classification (GTDB taxonomy): domain Bacteria; phylum Pseudomonadota; class Gammaproteobacteria; order Pseudomonadales; family Pseudomonadaceae; genus Aquipseudomonas; species Aquipseudomonas fluorescens_BT. The sequence continues at coordinate 1,198,168 of NZ_CP027561.1, forward strand.
TGCCAAGACTCCGCTTCCACATATCTAACCAACGCACGCTTGAGATGGTACTGGCGGTCTCGGTCAGTGGCCGCGGCCAATTGATCCAATTGTTGAGCGAGCAATTCTTCGACGCGGAAGGATAAAACGGGCGAGGCCATGGAAGATCTCCTGCGTGTGTATACGCTGTAAACGACGTAGACACCCTAGGCCGCAATAACATCGGCGTCAACCAGTCAGAGTGCGAGGTTGAGGAAAACTCTAGTGGACTTGAACGAGGCTGGAAGACGGGATGTGTTGCTAAATGCTTGGTTGATGCCCCGGCGACCTAATCGCCGCTGGGGCAAATCCACTGGCTTTCAGAGTCAGCCGCAAGAGCGAGGCGCTGGATACGGCTGCTGTACTTGCACCAATTCAGGCACATCACGCCATTTCACCCAAGCCTGTTGTTGCCAGTGGAGCAGCGGCACGGTGACGCCCGCCCAATGCATCGAGCTCAGGCTCGGACAGTTTTCCGCTATTGCTGAGCTGGTTTCCCGCAGGATGGGAATGACTTCATTACTCAGCCATTGGCGCAGGTTGCGGTTTTCCGGGATGAAATGGTGAACCAGCAGCGCATACATGCCGGATTCACTGACCATCGGCGTATCGACAACTTTGCCGTACTTGCGCAGCCGGACGGTGCGGCGTTGGTCAGGGTCGAGTTTGAGCGTGACGCGTAGGTTCAAGGGATGGCCCATCATGCGGCCGAGATCCTGTGCGCAGAACCAGGCTTGATGATCGAGCAGGAGGGCGTGGAGGAAGCGGTTGTGGCGGGTGAAGACGGTGGGAGTGAAATATTCAGTCTTCGGATTGTGAGTAGGTGCTGGCATGAGATGACTTCCGTTTCGAGTAGGAAAGTCGCCACCAACTCTTCGAAAAGTTGGGTGGCGAACCGAGTGGCGTTCGAAGTCGGGTTACTTCCTGTCGAAACGGAAAAGCCGGAAGGCCCGCGCCACACGGCCCGCCATAACGCAGAACTGAAGTTGCAAAGCAGCCGCAGTTCAATGGGGGCACGCAAGCACCGTTTTGACAGATTTCCGGCTTCGACCCCGGGCCGCTGATTGGGCAGCGACGGGATAAAGCCTATCGGTCAGGCGCTAGCGGCGCCAAGTCTACTCTGCCGACGGATGTTGTAGGAATTGCAGCTATTTCAAGAAGGGCGGATCTGTAGGAGTTTCCTGTATTTGCCGTGAGCTTACGAAAGCTCCACTTCTCCCCGTGAATTTCCTATATCTATGCACCTGAAAGCGATTACTGCGGTGACGTGGAGCAGACCATTGAACAAACACAGCAAGGACAGCCGTCCGAAAGATCCTGAAGATTGTTTCGACAAGGTGCGCGGAAAAGCGGATATCAAATGGGGTACCGACGATTTGATGGTTTTGCTTCGCGGAGACGATGCCGATCAAGCCCCGGAATCAAACAACGATTCCGGGGCTATTCGTATCAGCGACTAACTTTCCACGCATCCCCAGCCGGCGCCTTCCCATGGTCATACGGCTTGCCAATCCACATGTAAACCAGCCCCAGACCAATCACGATCGCCGTACTCAGCACCATCGCGTAGTTGATGTACCACGCCGCATCGGGTGTGCGTGGCCAGGCCATGTTGATGATTGCGCCGACGCCGTACACCAGCGCGCCGATGTTCACCGGCCAGCCCCAGGCGCCGAGGGTGAATTTGCCGTTCGGTTTCCAGCCTTTGCTGCGGGCGTACAGGGCGGCGAGGACGATCATCTGGAATGCGAGGTAGATGCCGATGGCGGCGAAGCTGACGATGGTCGCTACGGCGTCTTGCAGGAAGAAGCCGAGGGCGATGATCAGGCCGGGCAGGACGCCGGACACGAACAGCGCGGCAACTGGAACCTGGGTCGTAGGAGAAATCTTTTTCAGCAGTCGGCTGCCGATCACCATTTCATCGCGGGCGTAGGAATACAGCAGACGACTCGCCGCCGCTTGCAGGCTGATGACGCAGGAGATGAAGGAAATCATTACCACGCCCATCACCACTTTCGAACCGATCGGACCGAAGGCGTTGTTGAGGATGGTGGTGACCGGGTCCTTGTCGGTGCCGTTGATCACCGCCTGCATGTCCGGCACGGCAAGGATCAGCGCGAGGCAGGCGAACATCGCCGCGATGCCGCCGATGTAGATGGTCATGCGCATGGCCACCGGGATTTTTGCGCTCGGATTCGGGGTTTCTTCGGCCACGTCGCCGCAGGCTTCGAAGCCGTAGTAGAGAAACATCCCGGCCAGCGACGCAGTGAGGAAGGCCGGCAGGTAGGAGCCGTCGACGCTGATGTCGAAAGTGTTGAACAGCACACTGATCGGCTGGTGACGCTCGAAAATCAGCAGGTACACGCCGACGATTACCGCGCCCACCAGTTCGCAGAGAAAGCCGAACATGGCGATCCGCGCCAGCATTTTGGTGCCGCTGAGGTTCACCAGTGTGGCGAACAGCGTCAGCACCAGGGCGATGACGATATTGGTGTTGTTACTCGGCTCAAAACCCAACATGGCCGCGAGGTACGGGCCGGCGCCGACCGCCACGGCGGCGATGGTCACGCACAGGGCGATGGAGTAGATCCAGCCGACCATCCACGCCCATTTCTTGCCCACCAAGCGACGTGCCCAAGGATAAACACCACCGGAAATCGGGAACTGCGACACCACTTCGCCGAAGATCAGGCACACCAGCAATTGCCCGCAGCCGACCAGCAAATAGGCCCAGAACATCGGAGGCCCGCCGGCGGCCAGGCACAGGCCGAACAGGGTATAAACCCCTACGACCGGTGACAGATACGTGAAGCCCAACGCGAAGTTTTCCCACAGGCTCATGCTGCGGTTGAAGTTGGAGGTGTAGCCCAGTCGTCGCAGTTGTTCGGCATCGCTGTCGGCAATGACGGCAGAGAGATCGGGTGATGCACTCATTGTGTGTTTGCTCCGTGAAATCGGCAGATTTCGGATGGCCGAAACCGTGGCGGGGCTTGGTGAGCGCCGCCCGGATCGGTAGTTATTGTTTTGAATGCCTGGTATTGCGGATGACCGGTTTCTGCCTTGAAGCCGGGGGATGCTTTTAGTGTTTGAACATCACATGCCGAACCGTGGTGTAGTCCTCTAGCCCATACATGGACATATCCTTGCCGTAGCCGGACAGTTTCTGACCGCCGTGGGGCATTTCGCTGACAAGCATGAAGTGCGTGTTCACCCAGGTGCAGCCGTACTGCAACCGCGCGGACAGTCGATGCGCACGTCCTACATCCGCCGTCCACACCGAGGACGCCAGGCCGTAGTCCGAATCGTTGGCCCACTCCAGCGCCTGAGCCTCATCGGTGAATTTGGTCACCGACACCACCGGCCCGAACACTTCGCGGCGGACGATTTCGTCGTCCTGCTGGGCGTCGGCCAGAACGGTCGGCTCGAAGAAGAAACCGTTGCCGTCGACAGCCTTGCCGCCAGTGATCAAGCGAATGTGCGGTTGCGCCACGGCGCGTTCGACAAACCCGGCCACCCGGTCGCGATGCTGGGCGGTGATCAGCGGCCCCAGTTCGGTCGACGGATCATCCTGCAAGCCGTACTTGATGCTGCTGACCGCTGCGCCAAGTTTCTCCACGAACTTGTCGTAGATGCCTTGCTGGGCGTAGATCCGGCACGCCGCGGTGCAGTCCTGGCCAGCGTTGTAGAAGCCGAAGGTGCGAATGCCTTCGACCGCCGCATCAATGTCGGCGTCGTCGAAGATGATCACCGGCGCCTTGCCGCCCAATTCCATGTGCATGCGTTTGACGCTGTCGGCGGTGCTGGAAATGATGTTCGAACCGGTGGCGATGGAGCCGGTCAGCGACACCATGCGCACTTTCGGATGGGTCACCAGCGGACTGCCCACGCTCGGCCCACGCCCGAACACCAGATTGAGTACGCCGGCCGGGAAAATATCCGACGCCAGTTCAGCCAGACGCAACGCGGTCAGCGGGGTTTGTTCTGACGGCTTGAGCACCACGGTATTGCCGGCGGCGAGGGCCGGGGCGATTTTCCAGGCGACCATCATCAGCGGGTAGTTCCACGGCGCGATGGAGGCGATCACGCCCACCGGGTCGCGGCGGATCATCGAGGTGTGGCCGGGCAAGTATTCGCCACCGGCCGAACCACTCATGCAACGGCTGGCACCGGCGAAGAAACGGAACACGTCGGCAATCGCTGGGATCTCGTCGTTCAGCGCAGCGCTGTAGGGTTTGCCGCAGTTGTCCGATTCCAGTTTGGCCAGTTCTTCGCCGTGGGCTTCGATGGCGTCGGCGAGTTTGAGCAGCAACAGCGAACGGTCTTTCGGCGTGGTCTGCGACCATTCGGCGAAGGCACTGTCGGCGGCGCGCACGGCGGCATCGACCTGGGCTTCGGTGGCTTCGTTGATTTCCACCAGCACGTCACCGCGCGCCGGGTTGAGCACCGGTTGCGCCGGGCCTTCGCCGTTGACCAGTTGGCCGTTGATCAAGAGTTTGGTTTGCATTTGATTGTCCTCTTCGAAGCAATTGTTATTTTTCTGAAGAAACCGGGTTCCATTGTGGGAGCGGGCTTGCTCGCGAAAGCGGTGGGTCAGCCGACATCAATGCTGAATTTGATTGCCTCTTCGCGAGCAAGCCCGCTCCCACATTTCGATCCGGTTTCTTCAGTTATTCGGTTACTTCCCACCGCTGCCGGCCACGCTCTCGCCACCCCGGGTCAGGTAGTAGGCGCCGAGGATCGGCAGCATGGTCACCAGCATCACGAGCATCGCCACGACGTTGGTCACCGGCACGTCCCGTGGGCGGCTCAACTGGTTGAGCAACCACAGCGGCAAGGTGCGTTCATGGCCGGCGGTGAAGGTGGTGACGATGATTTCGTCGAACGACAGCGCGAACGCGAGCATGCCGCCGGCGAGCAACGCCGAGCCGAGGTTCGGCAGGATGATGTAGCGGAAGGTCTGCCAGCCGTCGGCGCCGAGATCCATCGACGCCTCGATCAGGCTGTGCGAGGTGCGGCGCAAACGGGCGATGACATTGTTGTAGACGATCACCACGCAGAAGGTCGCGTGGCCGACGATGATGGTGAACATCCCAGGCTCAATGCCCAGCGTCTTGAAGGTCGCCAGCAGCGCGATCCCGGTGATGATCCCCGGCAGCGCGATGGGCAGGATCAGCATCAGCGAAATGCCCTGTTTGCCGAAGAAGTCCCGGCGATAGAGCGCAGCGGAAGCGAGGGTGCCGAGCACCATCGCGATCAGCGTGGCGATGGCCGCGATCTGCAACGACAGCTTGATCGCTTCCAGCACGTCCGGCCGGGAAAACGCCACGCTGAACCAGTGCAGGGTGAAGCCCTTCGGTGGAAAGCTGAACGCCGCGTCTTCGGTGTTGAAGGCGTAGAGGAAGATGATCAGGATCGGGAAGTGCAGAAACACCAACCCGCCCCAGGCTGCGATACGCAAGCCCAATGAAGCGCGCTCAGAGTGCATCGAAGGCCCCCAGTCGTTTGACGATGGACAGGTAAATGGCGATCAGCACGATCGGCACCAGCGTGAACGCCGCAGCCATCGGCATGTTGCCGATTGCGCCTTGCTGCGCGTAAACCATGCTGCCGACGAAGTAGCCCGGCGGGCCCACCAGTTGCGGCACGATGAAGTCGCCCAAGGTCAGCGAAAACGTGAAGATGGAACCTGCGGCAATCCCCGGCACCGACAGCGGCAGAATCACCTGCATGAAGGTCTGGCGCGGCTTGGCCCCGAGGTCGGCGGAGGCTTGCAGCAACGATGGCGGCAGACGCTCCAGCGAGGCCTGGATCGGCAGGATCATGAACGGCAGCCAGATGTAGACAAACACCATGAACCGGCCCAGATGCGAGGTCGACAAGGTGCTGCCGCCGACCCCGGGAATCCCCAGAATGAACTGCAGCACCGGCTCCAGCCCCAGGTGCTGAACGAACCACTGCGCCACGCCGCCCTTGGCCAGCAGCAGCGTCCAGGCGTAGGCCTTGACGATGTAACTGGCCCACATCGGCATCATCACCGCGATGTAGAAAAACGCCTTGGTCTTGCCGGTGGTGTAGCGCGCCATGTAGTAGGCAATCGGGAACGCGACGATGGCGCTGGCGATCGACACCACGATGGCCATGCTCAGGGTGCGCAGGATGATGTCGAAATTCGATGGCTGAAACAGCGCGGCGAAATTGGCCAGGGTCAGGTCCGGCGTGACCGCCATGGTGAAGTCGTCGAAGGTGTAGAAACCTTGCCACAACAGCACCAGCAATGAGCCCAGATAAATCGCGCCGAACCACAACAATGGCGGCACCAGCAGCATCGACAGGTACAGGTTCGGCTTGCGATACAGCAGGTTGGAAAACCTGCGCAACGGCGCCGATTGAGGGAGGGCGAGGGTGGTCATGTCACACCCCGCTCGCAACGGTGTCGTGCAACGGAATCATCGCTTCCCGCGCCCAGCGTGCGCTGATTCGCTGACCGGTCTGGTGCTGCGCGCTGCTGTCGATCCATTGATTGTTGGCCTGGCTGATGCTCAGGGTCTGGCCGTTTTCCAGGGTCAGTTCATAGCGCGTGGCGCTGCCCTGATATTGAATGTCGTGAAGCAGGCCGCTGACTTCGATCTCGTGACTGGCCAGCGGGCCTTCGGCGAAACGCACGTGTTCCGGGCGGATCGAAAACGGCTGCGGATGACCGCTGAGCTGACGCGCCAGATCGCCGCGAATCACGTTCGAAGTGCCGACGAATTCGGCGACGAAGGTGGTGGTGGGTTTCATGTACAGATTGCGCGGGGTGTCGACCTGCTCGATGCGCCCCTTGTTGAAAACGGCCACGCGGTCGGACATCGATAGCGCTTCAGTCTGGTCGTGGGTGACGAAGATGAAGGTGATGCCGAGCTGGCGTTGCAGCTTCTTCAGCTCGCTTTGCATCTGTTCGCGCAGCTTCAGGTCGAGGGCGCCCAACGGTTCGTCGAGCAACAGCACTCGTGGGCGATTGACCAAAGCGCGGGCGAGGGCGACACGTTGGCGCTGACCGCCGGACAATTGCACCGGTTTACGGGCGCCGTAACCGCCGAGGGCGACCATGTCCAAGGCTTCTTCGGCGCGTTTGTGGCGTTCGGTTTTGTTTACGCCTTTGACTTTCAAACCGTACGCGACGTTGTCCAGCACGTTCATGTGCGGGAACAGCGCGTAATCCTGAAACACGGTGTTGACGTCGCGTTGATAGGGCGGCAGACCGGCGGCTTCGGCACCGTGAATGCGGATCGAGCCCGCGCTCGGTTGCTCAAACCCGGCGATCAGGCGCAGGCACGTGGTCTTGCCCGAACCGGAGGGGCCGAGCATGGAAAAGAACTCGCCGTCCTGGATATCGATGGAAACCCGGTCAACGGCCTTCACCTCGCCGAACTGCCGGGAAACGTTGGTGAACTGGACTGCAAGCGTCATGGTGCGGTGCTCCGAAAAGGCGAGGGCCGTCGCAGCGGCCCTGCCTGGACTTCTGAAAAAACTGGATCGTTTGGCGGTGTATGCGATGTTTTTTGGCTAACTCATCTGGTCGATACGCCGCGATCTGCTTTTAGCGCCCTCTCCCTCCGGGAGAGGGCGGGGGGTGAGGGCAGCGGTTTCGCTGAATCAAGACAACGTCAAAAACCACCCCTCACCCCAGCCCTCCCGAAACGTCGGACCGCCCCAAGGGGAGAGGGGGAAAGGGAGCTCGACCGAGGTGAATTCGAGATCAGCGACCGCCCATAATCGCAATGTAGTCCTGCGTCCACCGGCTATACGGCACAAACTTCCCACCCTCAGCCTGCGGGGTTTTCCAGAAAGCGATCTTGTCGAACTGATCAAACCCGTTGGTCTTGCAGCCTTCAGCTCCGAGCAATTCACTGCCCTGGCAAGCCGCCGGAACCGCCGGCAACGAGCCGAACCAGGCCGCCACGTCACCCTGGACTTTCGGCTGCAGCGACCAGTCCATCCACTTGTACGCGCAGTTCGGGTGCTTGGCCTCGGCGTGCAGCATGGTGGTGTCGGCCCAACCGGTGGCGCCTTCTTTCGGCACGGTCGAAGCAATCGGTTGTTTCTCGTTGATCAGGCCGTTGACCTGATACGGCCAGGCGCTGGACGCGACCACCCCTTCGTTCTTGAAGTCGCTCATCTGCACGGTGGTGTCGTGCCAGTAGCGGTGGATCAACTTCTGCTGGGCGCGCAACAGTTCCAGCACCGCCTTGTACTGATCTTCAGTGAGTTGGTACGGATCCTTGATCCCCAGCTCAGGCTTGGTGGACTTCAGATAGAGCGCCGCATCGGCGATGTAGATCGGGCCGTCGTAGGCCTGCACGCGGCCCTTGTTCGGCTTGCCGTCAGGCAGGTTCTGCGCGTCGAACACCACGCTCCAGCTGGTCGGCGCGGTCTTGAACACGTTGGTGTTGTACATCAGCACGTTCGGGCCCCACTGGTAGGGGGTGCCGTAGGTTTGCTTGTTGACCACGTACCACGGCGCGTCTTTCAGGCGCGGGTCGAGGGTTTTCCAGTTCGGGATCAACGCGGTGTTGATCGGTTGCACACGCTTGCCGACGATCAACCGCAGCGAGGCATCGCCCGACGCCGTCACCAGGTCGTAGCCGCCCTTGGCCATCAGGCTGACCATTTCGTCGGAGGTAGCGGCGGTTTTCACATTCACCTTGCAGCCGGTTTCCTTCTC